>NZ_JBFTHJ010000003.1:0-417871 GCF_056394175.1 Pseudarthrobacter sp. 10T415
GCATAATGTACTGGGCACGCTCGGTACCCTGTTCCCGGATCAACGCATCCAGGGACTCAACCCACTCCGCAGTCTCTTCCGGATCACGATCAGGCAGCTGGTCAGTCAACCCGCTGAGGATATGGGAGGTATCTTCTCCTGCAGCCACGGGAGCCTCTTTTCATCTTCGAATGGCCCATGTTTTCGTATTGTGAGAAAACATTTCTGTATGACGAGATTATCCGCGAGGTGAGGGTCCGGTCAATGCGGCCGCCCGCCACTTCCACCTATGGCCGCGGCTGGGGCCTTGCCAACCATTTGTGACTGTTCGCGCGGGCGGCATTGCCTTGACGGTACGTGACCCAGGTCATACGCTGGTTTTCACTATTCAATATCTCGATTCCGCAGAGTGGAATAACAGAAACGACAGGGGCCAGCAGCGCTGATTCCCAGGTCGGTCTCACCACCCCGGAAGCCCCAACGAATTGAGACCCCCTTATGAAGACCCCTCCTTCGGCGGGCGTTGACGCGGCCCAGGACCTGACAGCGCCGTCAGTTGCTCCCACCCATCCGTCCGTCAGCGTTGACGACCTGTGCGACGCAGCAAGCGCAGCATCAGGCAAGAGCATCAGCCCCACCCTCTACAACGTGGACCTTGCCCCCACCAAGCGTGAAGGCCGCAGCTGGACCAGCTACAGCATCTTCACGCTGTGGGCCAACGATGTGCACAGCCTCGGAAACTACGCCTTCGCCATCGGCCTGTTCGCCCTCGGCCTCGGTGGTTGGCAGATCCTCCTGGCACTGGGCATCGGAGCGGCGCTGCTGTTCGGACTGCTTACACTCTCGGGCTTCATGGGCGTCAAGACCGGCGTCCCCTTCCCGGTGATGAGCCGGATCAGCTTCGGCATCAGGGGAGCCCAGATCGCCAGCCTCCTCCGCGGCGCGGTCGCTGTGGCCTGGTTCGGCATCCAGACGTACCTTGCCTCCGTCGTGTTCCGCGTAATGCTCGTGGCCATGTTCCCCGCTTTGGCCGACCTGGATAAAGACTCCATCCTGGGGCTGTCCACCCTTGGCTGGGCCGCGTTCCTGGTCCTCTGGGTGGTGCAGCTGGTCATCGTGAGCTTCGGCATGGAGATGATCCGCAAGTACGAAGCCTTCGCCGGGCCCGTCATCCTGGCCACCATGGCAGCCATGGCCATCTGGATTTTCATGGAAGCGGGCGGGTCCATCGCCTGGTCATCGAACAACGCCCTGGAAGGGCTGGACATGTGGCGGACCATCTTCGCCGGCGGTGCCCTCTGGGTATCCATCTACGGCACGTTCGTGCTGAACTTCTGCGACTTCACCCGGTCCGCCGTCTCCAAGAACGCAGTGGTGCGGGGCAACTTCTGGGGCATCCCCATCAATATGCTGCTCTTCGGTGCCATCGTGGTGGTCATGGCCGGCGGCCAGTTCAAGATCAACGGCACCATCATCCAGAGCCCGTCGGACATCGTCCAGACCATCCCGAACACGCTCTTCCTGGTCCTGGCCTGCCTGGCCCTGTTGATCCTCACCATCGCAGTCAACCTGATGGCCAACTTCGTAGCCCCCGTGTACGCCCTGACCAACCTGTTCCCCACGCGGCTCAACTTCCGCCGGGCCGCCGTCGTCAGCGCCGTCATCGGCCTGGTGATCCTGCCCTGGAACCTCTACAACAACCCCCTGGTCATCCTCTACTTCCTGGGCGGCCTCGGTGCGCTGCTCGGCCCGCTGTTCGGCGTGGTCATGGCCGACTACTGGCTGATCCGCCGCGGCAAGGTCAACGTTCCGGAGCTTTACACAGCTTCACCCGACGGCGCCTACTTCTACCGCAACGGCGTCAACCCGCGGGCCATCACCGCCATGGTGCCGGCCGCCGTCGTGGCCCTATGCATCGCCTTTGTTCCGGCGCTGGCCGCCGTGGCGCCCTTCGCCTGGTTCTTCGCGGCCAGCATCGCCGCAGTGGTGTACTACTTCGCTGCCGACCGGACGCAACGGCTGGAAGACCGCGACGGCGAGTCCATCGCCGTCGCCAGCACCCACTGACCAGGGTCCACCCACCGGCGCCCACCGCCGCAGCCCCGCAAAGGAAACACCATGCGCATCCTCGTTGCCAACGTCAACACCACCGAGTCCATGACCGAATCCATCGCCGCCTCTGCCCGTGCGGTTGCCGCGCCGGGCACGGAGATCGTGGGCATCACGCCCCGCTTCGGCGCCGACTCCTGTGAGGGAAACTTCGAAAGCTACCTGGCGGCCATCGCCGTTATGGACGCGGTGACGTCCTACCCGGAGCCGTTCGATGCGGTGGTCCAGGCCGGCTACGGCGAGCACGGCCGGGAAGGGCTGCAGGAACTCCTGGACGTCCCGGTGGTGGACATAACGGAGGCCGCGGCCAGCACCGCCATGTTCCTGGGCCACAAGTACTCCGTGGTGACCACCCTGGACCGCGCCGTACCGCTCATCGAGGACCGGCTCAAGCTCGCCGGCCTGGACGCCCGTTGCGCCTCGGTCCGGGCGAGCGGCATGGCGGTACTGGAACTTGAGGAAGAGCCGGAGCGGGCCGTGGAGGCGATCGTCGGCGAGGCCATGCGGGCCGTCACCCAGGACAAAGCTGAGGTGATTGTCCTGGGCTGCGGCGGGATGGCCGGCCTGGATGAGCAGATCCGGCAGCGCGCAGGGGTTCCCGTGGTGGACGGCGTGGCCTCGGCCGTCACCATCGCGGAGTCGCTGGTGCGGATGCGGCTGTCCACCTCCAAGATCCGGACCTACGCTGCGCCCCGGCCCAAGACCGTCATAGGCTGGCCGCTGAACAGCGCCGGAACGGCAGCACAGCTGCAGAACACACGGCCGTAGGACCCGGCTGCAGGACAACCAGCTGCAGAACAACCAGCCGCAGAACAACCAGCCGTAGAACAAGGAGCACACGTGAGCATGTCCCACTCCGAAGGACGGGTGGCCGTCGTCACCGGCGCCGGCTCCGGCATCGGGCGGGAGGTGGCACGTCAGATGCTGGCCGACGGGTACCAGGTAGTCCTGGCCGGCCGGCGGGAAACTCCGCTCAAGGAAACCGCGGCGGACCATCCCGGCGCGTTCGTGGTGGCGTGTGACGTCTCCCGGCCGGACGACGTCGAACGCCTCTTCGCCGCCGCCCTGCAACGGTGGGGCCGCGTGGACGTCCTGTTCAACAACGCCGGCGTGTTCGGCCCCGCCGCGAGCGTGGACGAGATCAGCGTGGACGACTGGAACGCCACCGTGGCCGTAAACCTGACAGGGTCCATGCTGTGCGCGGCGGCCGCGGTGCGTGCCATGAAGGCCCAGGAACCGCAGGGTGGCAGGATCATCAACAACGGGTCCATCGCGGCCCACTCGCCCCGGCCGCGGACGGTCGCCTACACGGTGACCAAGCACGCCATGACGGGCCTGACCAAGAGCATCGAACTGGACGGACGCGGGTTCGGGATCACCTGCGGGCAGATCGATATCGGCAACACCACCACGGAGATCATGGACACCATCGGCGTGGGCTCCGGTGCGCTGCAGGCCGACGGAACCCGCCGGGTGGAACCGACCTTTCCGGTGGCGGACGCGGCCCGTGCGGTGCTGATGATGGCCAACATGCCGGCGTCGGCCAGCGTCGGCTCCGTGGTGGTGACGGCTGCGGGCATGCCCTTCATCGGCCGCGGCTGACCGGCCCGGGCCTCCCCGCGGCTATGCTCAGCACATGACCGCAAACAGGGGGCTTGCTCTTTTCCGATTCTGGTTCGCATTGCTGGGGTTCGTGGCGGTGCTCTTCCAGTTCCTGCACCTGGTGCAGAACGTTCCGGGAGCCAGTGCCGGAAACTACTTCAGCTACTTCACCATCGAGTCCAACATCATCGCCTTCGTGACCCTGGGCATCGCCGGCTGGTACGCCTGGCAGGGCGCCAGCCCACGGTGGCTGGAACTCCTGCGCGGTGCCGCCACGGTGTACATGACCATCACCGGCATCACCTACAGCCTCCTGTTGAGCGACATCGACGTCAACACCCCCATCCCGTGGGTCAACGTGGTCCTGCACTACACCGTGCCCACCGTGATGGTGATCGACTGGCTGGTGGACCTGCCCAGGGAACGGATCCCTGTCCGGACCTCCCTGGTATGGCTGGCGTTTCCGCTGCTGTACCTCGTCTACAGCCTGCTCCGCGGCCCGTTGGTGGGCTGGTATCCCTACCCGTTCCTGGATCCGCGGAGTTCCGGCTACGGCACTGTTGCGGTGATGTCCCTGCTGATTGCCGTCGGAGCCTTTGCCTTTGCGGCCGTGGCCGCGCTGTCCACCCGGTTGCAGAATTCGGTGCCGCATCCCGCGAGTGTTCCACTGGTACAGCAGGCGCAGCCCTAGAGCGGCAGGAGGCCCGACAGGTCTGCGCGGAGACCTGACGCGGCCACCTTGCCAGCCCCGACAGCGTCCGCCCAGACAAGCCCGCCGGTGGCCATCGCAAGCCAGGTGGCGGCGTCGCACTCTATGACGTTCGGCGGTGTGCCGCGGGTGTGCCGCGGCCCTTCCACACACTGGGTGACGCCGAAGGGCGGCACCCGGACCTCCACGGAGTTGCCCGGCGCGCGGGCGGTGACTTCCTCTAGTGTGTAGCGCACGGCAGTGGCCAGGACGTTCCGCGGGAGGGGAGCGTCCGACGGCGACCGGGCCGCTTCCAGCCACGCGTCCAGGGCCGCTTTGCCTTCCTTCACGTCGACGCGGCGGCGGGCGGTTGCCATGATTCCATCCTTAGTTCCGGTGGCGGTTCGATCAGTGCGGGGTCGGTCAACGCGGGGTCGGTCAGTCCAGGAGAGCCGAAACCGCGGGGCCCAGGCGGATCCTGCCCACGGGACGGCCGCCGCCCAGCACGGGGTCCACCACCTTTTCGAGGACGCTGGCCACACCCGGAATTTCCACGGCGCCTGCAGCGGCCAGCAGCGTCAGCGCCACCAGGGAGGTGGCACGAAGGTTCCCATCGAGGATCTTGACGGCCACCGAGACACCCTGCGGGGTGGCCATGGCCAGCACGCCCTCGGCGCCGATCTTGGCAATGACCTCCAGCTCATCCATCACCAGGGTGTTCGCCTCGCCCCGGCCCTGCACCGCCCACGGGTAATCGAGCATGGACGTGGCAATGGTGGCGGCGCGGGCGTTGGAGCTTTGGTCGCCGGGGGCCTTGGCCAGGAGGGAATACCCCCGCGCCAGGCCCTTGAGGGACAGGGCCGCCACCGGGGCGCCGCAGCCGTCGATGCCCAGGTGCGCGATCTTCTCCCCGGTGTATTCCTCGATGACGCTCCGCACCCGCTGCTGCAGCGGATGGTTCGGCTCAAGGTAGCTATGCGTGTCCCAGCCGTTTTCGGTGCAGGCCCAGAGGAACGCGGCGTGCTTGCCGGAACAGTTGAAGGCCAGCCGGGATTTGCCCTTCTCGGAGCGGACCAGCCAGTTCCGTGCGGTTTCGTCCTGCGGCCATGCTTCGGGGCACTGCAGCTGGTCCTCGCGCACTCCGGCGGCCTTCAGCATTCCCGCCACCACGTCCATGTGGTCCAGTGAGCCCGTGTGGCTGCCGCAGGCAACGGCCACCTGGGCTCCCCGCAGCGGGACGCCGGACTGCATGGAGGCCAGGGCCTGAAATGGCTTGAGGGCCGACCGCGCGTAGATGGGGGTGTTGATGTCGCCCAGCTCCGTCACCACGGATCCGTCAGCGGAAAGAAGGACAGCCGAGCCGATGTGCCGGGACTCCACGAAGCCGCTGCGCTCGATCACGGCCAGTTCGACGGCGGAGTCCACCGTAAAGGTGGCGTGGGGATTGTGCGGCATGCTGCCAGTCTAGGGGGAACCCCCGGGCGGGACCGGCCGACGCGGCGTCACTGCACCGTGACCATTACGGACTGCCAGCCCGAGGCGCCGTCAGGGACGGGGTCCGCGCGCTGCTCGGTCTGCACCTCGCCCGTGCCGTCCGTGGCGCGGACCTTGATGTAGTGGGGACCTGGCGTGGCGTCCCATTCGTAGGACCACTGCCGCCAGGTCACCAGCGATGCCTCGGTGGACAGTGTGGCCTCCACCCAGTCCGCGTTGTCGATCTGGATTTCCACTTTGGTGATGCCCCGGGTCTGGGCCCATGCGGTGCCGCCCACGGCAACCTTCCCGGCGGGGACCTTGGCGAAGGACTTGGGCACGTCAACCCGTGCCATGGTCTTGATGGGTCCGCGTTCGGACCAGCCGCGCTCGGTCCAGTACGCCTTGCTGTCCGCGAACCGGGTGACTTCCAGGTCCACCACCCACTTCGTGGCGGAGACGAACCCGTACAGGCCCGGCACCACCATCCGCACCGGGTAGCCGTGCTCCAGGGGCAGCGGCTCGCCGTTCATGCCGATGGCCAGCATGGCGTCCCGGCCGTCCTGCAGTACTTCCAGGGGCGTGGACGCACTGAAGCCGTCGATGGAGGTGGAGAGGACCATGTCAGCGCCGTCCTTGGGCTTGGCCCGCTTCAGCACCTCCCGGAGGGGCAGTCCCAGCCACTTCGCGTTGCCCGCCAGGTTTCCGCCCACCGGGTTCGAGACGCAGGTGAGGGTTACATGCGATTCGATCAGGTCGGCGTCGAGCAGGTCCTGGAACGTCAGGCGCACCTCTTCCTCCACCAGGCCATGGACCCGCAGTTCCCAGTCGTCGGCATGGATCTCGGGAACGCTCAGGGCAGTGTCGATGCGGTAGAAGTCGTTGTTGGGGGTCACCCACGGCGGCGCACCGTCCACGGGGGACTGGACGCCGGCGGGAATGGCAGGGGCAGCCGTGGCTGGCGCGGGGAGCTGGAGCGCGTCCCGTGCCTTGGCGATGTTGCTGCGTGCGGCGCCGAGCAGCCGGCCGCCCGTGGCCGCGACGCCGGCCGCAACAGCGGTGATTCCGGCCGCGGCGAAGAACCTCCGGCGGCTGCTGCCTTCGCTCCCAACCCGTGCATCGGCGTCGTCCGCCAGGTCTGCAGGCGCCTCGGGCCAGGCCTTCAGGGCCTGCACCCGGTTCACCAGGAAACGGAGCACGGCCACACCCGCGAGGGTCCCGAGGACCGCGGGGATGGCATCAACGGCCGAAACACCCGCCCGCGTCACCACGCACGCCACGATCACCGCGCCCATGAACAGGACGCCCAGGACGCCCAACGCCCACTTCCGGTACGCCACAACACCCAGGACGCAGGCCAGGACGGTAATGGTCAGGCCCATGCCGACGAACAGGGCCGCCTTGTCATTGGTGCCGAACGTGGCAATGGCGAAGTCCTTCAGCCACCCCGGGGTGAAATCGATGAACGTGGAGCCCAGGGCAAAGAGCGGTGTGGCGCGGGCGGTGAAGAAGGCGCCGAGCAGCTCAGCCACGGCCAGTACGACGGCGGCAGCCACCACACCTGCCAGCGCAGCCAGGGGAGCGGGTCCAGTGAGGCGGTTCCGTAGCGTTGTCATGGCAGGTGTTCGGAGCGGGACAGGCCTGCGGATGGCAGCGGGCGGCAAGGACACAGCTTAGGAGCGGGCAGGGTCCACAAAGTACCCTTGGAGACTGTGAAGGTACTCGTCATCGGCCCCGGAGGCCGCGAACACGCCATTGTCCGCTCCCTGCTCGCCGACCCCAACGTGTCCGAGGTCCACGCAGCGCCCGGTAACGCCGGCATCAGCAAGCTGGTCCCCACATACAAGATCAACGGCAACGATCCCGACGCCGTCGCGAAGCTGGCCACCAATCTGGCCGTCGACCTCGTGGTGGTGGGACCCGAAGCGCCGCTGGCCGCAGGCGTGTCCGATGCTGTCCGTGAGGCGGGCATTCCCGTGTTCGGCCCCAGTAAGGCCGCCGCGCAGCTGGAAGCGTCCAAGGCGTTCGCCAAGGAGATCATGGCCGAGGCAGGCGTGCCCACGGCCATGGCCCTGGTGGCCACCAACGCCGAAGAGGCCGCGTCCGCACTGGACACCTTCGGCGCCCCCTACGTGGTCAAGGACGACGGCCTCGCCGCCGGCAAGGGCGTGGTGGTCACACGCAACCGCGAGGAGGCCCTGGCCCACGCCCAGTCCTGCTTCGACGCCGGCGGGTCGGTAGTGATCGAGGAATTCCTCGACGGCCCCGAGGTATCCCTCTTCGTCCTCTGCGACGGACGCAATACCGTGGCACTCTCGCCCGCCCAGGACTTCAAGCGCATCTTCGACAATGACGAAGGCCCCAATACCGGCGGCATGGGCGCCTACACCCCGCTTGAGTGGGCCCCCGAAGGCCTCGTCCAGGAAGTCCTCGACCGGGTGGCCCAGCCGACGGTCAACGAAATGGCCCGCCGCGGCACGCCCTTTGTGGGCGTCCTGTTCGTTGGCCTGGCCCTGACCTCCCGCGGCACGCGGGTCATCGAATTCAACGTCCGCTTCGGCGACCCCGAGACCCAGGCCGTCCTGGCACGGCTCAAGACGCCGCTGGGCTCCCTGCTTCTCTCCGCCGCCAAGGGCGAACTGGAGACCGCCGAAGAGCTGCGCTGGTCCAAGGACACCGCCGTCGCCGTCGTGGTCGCGTCCGAAAACTACCCGGACACTCCGCGTACCGGAGACCGGATCCGCGGCCTGAAGAAGGCCGAGGCACTGGACGGCGTGCACGTCATCCATGCCGGAACGGCATTGGACGACGACGGCAAGGTAGTTTCCGCCGGCGGCCGCGTCCTGGCGGTGGTTGCCCTGGGCAGTGACCTGGTGGAGGCGCGCGAACGCGCCTACGACGGCGTGGAACTGGTCCAGCTGGACGGCGGACAGTTCCGCAGCGACATCGGCCGCAAGGCTGCCCGCGGCGAAATCAAGGTGCCGTACGCCGCCACGGGTGCGCTGCCCATCACGAAAGCGAAGGCCTAGCATGAGCGAAACTCCCGCATCCCGCGGCTTCAGCAGCGCCGGCACCCTGGACCTGCCGGGCTGGACCCACGTCTATTCCGGCAAGGTCCGCGACCTGTATGAGCCCGCCGACGAGTCCGTCAAGGAGCGCGTGGGCCAGGACTGTGTGCTGGTGGTGGCCAGCGACCGGATCAGCGCCTACGACCATGTGCTCTCCAGCGAGATCCCGGACAAGGGCCGCATCCTCACCCAGCTGAGCCTGTGGTGGTTCGACCAGCTGGGCGTGGAGCACCACGTCCTGGGCTCCACCGTCGAAGAAGGGGTCCCCGCCGAAGTCGAGGGCCGTGCCATGATCTGCAAGAAGCTGGACATGTTCCCGGTGGAGTGCATCGCCCGCGGCTACCTCACCGGATCCGGGCTGCTCGAATACCGGGCGTCCGGCACCGTCTGCAACATCCCGCTGCCGGACGGCCTGGTGGACGGTTCCCGGCTGGAGCATGCCATCTTCACTCCGTCGGCAAAGGCAGCTGTTGGCGAGCACGACGAAAACATCACCTACGACGCCGTGGTTGCGCTGGTGGGGGATGATATTGCGGCCCGGCTGAGCGAACTGACGCTGAAGATCTACACCACCGCGGAAAAGATTGCCCGCGAGCGTGGCATCATCCTGGCCGACACCAAGGTGGAATTCGGCTATGACGCCGTCTCCGGTTCCATCACGCTGGGTGACGAGGTCCTGACGCCGGACTCCTCACGGTTCTGGGACGCCGGCACCTACCAGCCGGGCCAGGCCCAGCCGTCCTATGACAAGCAGTATGTCCGGGACTGGCTGACGTCCGCCGAATCCGGCTGGGACCGGGCCTCGGATACGCCGCCGCCCGCACTTCCGGCTGAAGTGGTGGAGCGCACCCGCAGCCGGTACGTCGAGGCGTACGAGAAGATCACGGGCAAGACTTTCGCCTGACCGGGCCCCGGCTGCCCGCTCCGGCACGGTGCTGCTGCGCTAGCTGGCCTTCGCGGCGTTGGCGGCCCGCCGCTGGGCCAGCTTGATCTCCAGGACCGCGTCCAGTGCCTGCTGGACGCGGTCCGCCGCACCTGCTGCACTGAAGGCCTTCTGCGCTTCCTGGAGGTGGATCAGCGCCTCTTCCGACTCACCGGCGGCCTTGAGGGACTTGCCCAGCAGCAGCGAAACCTCGCCTGCCGTGTGTTTGGCCAGTGAGGCCCGCTCGGCATGGATTTCGCGGAGCTTTTCGACGGCGGCCACAATGTCCCCGGTCAGGTACAGCCACCGGGCGCGGATGAAGGCTACCTCAAGCTGATCCGACTTGTTGCCGCCCACGATGGACAGGGCCAGCTCGGCCCGCTCGATGGATGACAGGGTTTCCGGTTCCACGATCCCCGAGGAGAGCCGTACCGCGGCGGAGGCCTTGTTGAACCGTGCCCACAGTTCGATGTCGTTGGCGGGGGAGAGCAGGCGTGCCGCGCGCTCGTGGTGCTTGATGCCCTCCTGGTAGTCGTGGCGCATGAAGGCCACGTTGCCGATCACCCAGGCGACCTCACCGGCCAGCTGCGACATGGAGTGTTCGTCCACATGGTCGTTCATGTCCTGGCAGTACTTCCAGGCCTCATCCAGGCGGCCGCTTTCGGCCAGGGCGCCGATCAGGGCCCGGTGTGCGCCGATGATGAGGGTGGAACCCTTGGGCAGCTGCGCGCAGAGTTTGACGGCCTCCAGGGCGTGGTCCACCGCGGCGCCGAGCTGGCCCTGGCCCTGGCAGATGCCGGCGAGCATCTGGCGGGCGCGGACAGCGAGCCCGGCCGATTCGGTGGCCATGGGGTGTTCCAGGAGGTGCTGCATGATGCGCTGGCATTCCTGCCAGTTGCCCTGCTTGATCAGGCATTCGGCCTGCATGTAAGTCATGTTCCACCAGGCGCTGGTGTTCCTGCCGTCCAGCGCGATCTGCGCGGCCGTGGCGGCGTGGCTGGCGGCGAGCGGGTAATCCCGCAGGTCCCAGGCCTGCCGGGCGTACAGGCCGGCCAGGACGTATTCGGCGTCGCTTACCGAGATGGGCTGGCTCCAGGCTTCCAGTGCCTTGGGTGCCAGCTCCAGCCTGCGTGCCAGCTCCTCGATCACTTCGGCCGTGGGTTCCCTCCGGCCGGTTTCGAGCAGTGAGATGTAGCTGGGTGAATACAGGTCCTTGCCCAGTTCAGCCTGCGTCAACCCCCGTTCGAGACGCTCCGCGCGGAGCTTCTCCCCGAATCCGTTGCCCACGGCGTTTCCTCCTCTTCCGGACAGTCTTTCCACCAAATGCTTGACAGTCCCTGTGGAAAACATTTTACAATGTATGTCAACAAGGACAGTGCTGGCTTTGTAACGAATCCGACTCGTATTGAGGAACCTATTTATGTTGAAGAAGATCGCAACAGCGGCTGCGCTGGCCGGTGCCCTTGCTTTTTCTGCTGCGGCTCCGGCCGTACTGTCCGCCGGTTCCATTGCTGATTCCACCGGTACTTCGGTAGCCGTTGGCAACTGGCCGGACCCGATGTCCAAGAAGGTCAAGGACACCAAGAAGGACACCTCCGGTACCACGTACACCACGTACGTTGGCAACTGGCCGGACCCGATGTAACAGCTTCCTCAACCAAGGAGGCGAGGACAGCCCCGGAGCATTGCTCCGGGGCTGTTTCCTTTAACCCGGCCCTGCCCGGGCTTCGTGCGTCTTCGCCGCTAAGCAACGTGGCAGGTAAAGCAAAAGAGGGCCTCCGCAAGGAGACCCTCTTTCAGTGTGGTCGGGATGACAGGATTTGAACCTGCGACCTCTTCGTCCCGAACGAAGCGCGCTACCAAGCTGCGCTACATCCCGATCCGTTGCCCAAAAGCAACTTTACAAGAATAGCCGATGCTGGGTCCCGATGCGAAATCGTGGGCGACTTCAGACCAGTGAGTCCTTCCACGCCCCATGCAGGTCCGCAAAACGTCCGCCGCCGCCGATCAGATCCGCCGGGCTGCCGTCCTCGACGATGCGGCCGTCATGGACCACCAGCACCCGGTCCGCGGTTTCCACGGTGGACAGCCGGTGGGCGATGATCAGCGCTGTCCTGCCGGCGGAATCGCTGCCTGCCAGGAGCCGTGCCAGCCCGCTCTGCACCAGCCGCTCGGACGGGATGTCCAGGGACGAGGTGGCTTCGTCCAGGATCAGCACCGCAGGCCGGGCCAGAAACGCCCGGGCGAAACTGATGAGTTGCCGCTGGCCCGAGGAGACCCGGCCGCCGCGCTTGTTGACGTCCGTGTCGTAGCCTTCCGGCAGCTGCAGGATGAAGTTGTGGGCACCCACGGCCTTGGCGGCGTCCTCGATTTCGTCCCTCGACGCCTCGGGACGGCCCAGGGCGATGTTGTCCGCCACCGAGCCGCTGAACAGGAAGGCCTCCTGGGTGACCATGACGATGTTGCGGCGCAGGTCCGTGCTGCTGAGGTCCCGCAGGTCCACCCCGTCCAGGGTCAGGGTCCCTGACGTGACGTCGTAGAAGCGGGCGATCAGCTTGGCCAGCGTGGACTTTCCGGCGCCGGTCTGGCCCACCAGGGCCACGGTTTGCCCGGCGGGGATGTGCAGGTCCAGCCGGGGAACCACCAGCGGGCCGGAGCCGTAGCGGAACTCCACGCCGTTGAAGTCGATCCCGCCGCGGGCGTTTTCCAGGGCCACCGGATTCTTCGGCGGCCGCACGGTGGGGACCTCCTCCAGCAGGCCGGAGACTTTTTCGAGGGCCGCCTGGGCGCTTTGGAACGAGTTGTAGAACATTGCCATCTGGTCCACGGGCTGGAAGAAGCGCTTGGTGGAAAGGATCAGGGCCAGCAGGACGCCGACGGCGAGGTCCCCGGAGAGGACCCGGAATCCGCCGAACAGCAGCACCACCGCCACGCATACGTTGCCGATCAGCACCAGGCCCGGCTGGAAGATGCCGTTGAGGTTGATGGAACGGACCGTCACCTTGCGGTAGTCCTCGGCCAGCTGCCCGTAGGTCTCCGCGTTCTCGCGTTCCTTACGGAAGGCCTTGACGGCGCGGATGCCGGTCATGGTCTCCACGAAATGCACGATCAGCCGCGCGGACACCACCCGGGATTCCCGGAAGGCGATCTGCGAGTGCTTCTGGTACCAGCGGGCCAGGAAGAACATCGGCACCCCGGCTGCAAGGACCAGCAGGCCGCTGCGCCAGTCCAGGGCGAAGACGGTCACTGCGGTGAACACCATGAACAGCAGCCCGGAGGCCAGCGAGCTGACGCCCGAATCCAGGAGTTCGCGAAGGGCCTCGAGGTCTGAGGTCTGCCGGGCGATGATCCTGCCGGAGGTGTACTTCTCGTGGAACTCGAGGCTGAGCCGCTGGGTGTGCCGGAAAACGCGCACCCGCAGGTCCAGCAGCATTGCCTGGCTGAGCCGCGCAGTGGAGGTGACGTACAGGGCGGTGAGTCCCGCCGTCGCCACCGCTGCCAGCAGGTACGCGACGCCGGTGAACACCAAGGGCAGGTTGTCTCCGGCCTGCAGGGCGGGCAGTGCGCGGTCGATGCCGAAGGCGATCAGCGCCGGGCCTGCCACGCGGGCGGCCTGGGAGAGGACCACCATGGCGATGGTCAGCCAGAACCGTACCCGGACCGGGCGTATGAGCGAGCGCAGCAGGGCCAGTGAGCGGCGCCGTACTGCGCGGCTGTCGCTCTTGCTGAGGTGGGCGTTGTCTTCGTTGGCGGTACCGAACGTTGCTGTGCTCATCGGGTCACTTCCTCGGCCTGGTCCTCGAGCTCCGACAGTTCGGAGTCCAGGTCCCGCGGCTCCTGGTCCAGGCTGGCGATGACGTAGCGGTAGTGGGCGTTGCTTGCCAGCAGCTCGGTGTGTGTTCCAACGGCGGCGATCCGGCCGTCCTCCAGCAGGGCCACCCGGTCCGCCAGCGCCACGGTGGAGGGGCGGTGCGCCACGATCAGTGTGGTGGTGTCCTTCAGGACCTCCCGGAGGCGTGCCTCCACGAGTTCCTCGGTGTGCACGTCCAGCGCGGAGAGCGGGTCATCGAGCACCAGGACGCGGGGCCGGGCGGCGATGGCACGCGCCAGCGCGATCCGCTGGCGCTGGCCGCCGGAGAGGCTGAGCCCTTCCTCGCCGATGAGGGTGTCCACGCCCTCGGGCAGGGAGTGCGCGAAGTGGGCCTGGGCAACGTCCAAGGCCTCCTCCAGGACGTCGTCCGTCCGTTCCCGGGCACCCAGGAGGACGTTGTCCCGGACCGAATTGGAGAAGAGCGTGGTGTCCTCGAAGGCGACGCCCACTAGCCGCCGCAGCTCTCCGACGTCGAACTCCTTCAGGTCCACGCCGTCGATGGTGATGGAACCGTCGCTGACGTCGTACAGGCGGGGGACCAGTTGGATCAGGGCGCTCTTGCCGCTGCCGGTGATGCCCACCAGAGCCATGGTTTCCCCGGGGCGGACCTCGAGGTTGATGTTCTTCAGGATGGGTTTGTCCGGCGCGTCCTCGAACGCGAAGGAGGCGTTGTTGAAGCGCAGCGTTCCCGCCAGCGTGGCGGGTGTGCGGGGCTGGGGCGGGCTGGTGATGGTGTTCTGCGTGTCCATCACCTCGTAGTGGCGGTCGATGGCGGTCTTAGCGGTGAGCGCCATGGCCAGCAGCATTCCGGAGAACTCCACGGGAGAGGCGATGACGGCTGCCGTGGCGAAGAAGGCAACCAGCGAACCGATGCTGAGCTGGCCGCTGGCGCAGAGCATGACGCCTACCACCAGTCCGGCGCCCAGGGCGAGCTCGGGGAGCAGGGTGACCACCATGGTGAAGGTCGCCTGGTGGCGGGCCTTTTCGATCTCTGTCTGGCGGAGTTCCTCCGCCTGCTCGTTGAAGTTCTCCAGAGCCTCCCGGCTGCGCCCGAAAGCCTTCAGGACGCGGATGCCGTGAACGGACTCCTCCACGGTGGTGGCAAGGTCGCCGGCCTGGTCCTGGCTGCGCCGTGCAACTTTGCTGAACCGGGTGCGGAACCGGAAGCTGTTGATGGTGATGGGAACGGCGGCGGCCAGGAAGATCAGGGCCAGCTGCCAGCTCATGGCGAACATGGCCACGATGCCGATGATGACCGTCAGTGTGGTGACCACCAGCATGATGGCGCCGAAAGCCATCCAGCGGCGGAGGAAGTTCAGGTCCGTCATTGCGCGGGACAGCAGCTGCCCGGAACCCCACCGGTCGTGGAACGATACGGTCAGGTCCTGCAGGTGGTCGTAGAGGGACACCCGCATCCGGGTTTCGACGGTGGTGGCCGGGTTGATGACGAACTGGCGGCGCAACGCCACCAGGCCCGCTTCTGCCACACCGAGGACCAGGATGACGCCGGCCGAGATCCACACAGCATCGGATGCGCCGCCGGGCTTCAGTGATTCGTTGACCAGCACCCGCAGGACCTGCGGGATGGTGAGGGCCACGATACTTGCCATCAATGCGCAGAGGAGCCCGAGCAGCAGCCGGGGGATGATGGGCCGGACATGGGGGTAGAGACGGCTTATTGACCTGAAAAATGGAGTTTGCTTCGCCATGCCCGCTTCTAAAGCTCTAAAACGAATGTAGTTTCCCGTAGCAACTACCCTATGCCATCACGTGAGACGATTCACAGGATCCAGAGCACATCAGCCAGCTTGCTGACTTATTGCATTCCGTAATGCCCGTTGCCCTATCAGATCGGGCATCCAAAACCCAGTTTTGGGTGCCCGATCTGATGGGCAACGGTGGTCAGGAGGGAGAGGTGAGGGTCAGCAGGACGGCCTCGGGGCGGCAAGCGATCCTGACTGGAGCAAAGCGCGAGGTGCCGATGCCGCCGGAGACGTTGACCGGCGTCGTACGTCCGTTGCTCTGCCAATCGTTCAGGCCCTTGGCGCGCCAGGTGGGGAGGTCGCAATTGGAGACGAGCGCACCGTAGCCGGGGATGCACAGCTGCCCGCCATGGGTGTGGCCCGCCAACAGGAGATCCGCACCCTCGCCCGTGAAGTGGTCCAGCACCCGCTGGTAGGGCGCGTGGATGACGGCCACCCGGAGGTGGTCCTTGGCGTCCTGGTTCCGGGTCCCGCGGGGCCAGCCGGCGTAGCGCTCCCGGTTCAGGTGGGGATCATCCACGCCGGAGAAGTCGAAGCGCATGCCGTTCAGGACCAGCGACTGGTTCCGGTTGGTCAGGTCCACCCAGCCGCCCATTCCGAAGCCGGACCGCAGCCGCGGCCAGTCCAGGGCCACCGGCTTGGGCTTGGCTTTGGAGGGACCCATCAGGTAGGAAGCGGGGTTCTTGAAGGTGGGTGCGAAGTAGTCGTTCGAACCCGGGACGAAGACGCCGGGGAACTCCATCAGCGGCTTGAGGGCGGCCAGGAGCGGTTCCACGGCCTTGATGTGGCTGAGGTTGTCGCCCGTGTTCACCACCAGGTCCGGCCGGAGGGTGGCCAGCTGCTGAAGCCAGGCAGCTTTCTTGTCCTGGCCCGGAACGAAGTGGATGTCGCTGAGGTGCAGGATGCGGAACGGATCCCTGCCGGGCGGAAGGATGGGCAGCGTCTCTTCACGCAGGACGAACTGGTTCTTCTCCCACAGGCCATACCCGAAGGCGGCCAGCCCGGCCGCCGTCCCTGCTCCTGCGGTTACGGCAAAGCCGCGCCCGATAGTCCGGGCGCGGCTTACCAACGTGTCCATGGTCATGGCCGGCTAGTCTTTCCCGCTGCCGTTGCCATTCCCGTTGCCGTTGTTGCTCGGCTGGGGGGCTGGCTGGCTTGCTGCCGGGGCGGTCGGTGCCTGCGGTGCCTGCGTGGCCTGTGGAGCAGTGGTGGCCGGAGTGGTGCTCCGGGTGGTGCCGTTCACCAGGTTGCTCGGCGGTGCCGGGAACGGATCGGTACCGTAGCCCGGGGCAATCTGGGACATGTAGTTCGAGAACATCGGCCCGGCGATCATGTACCCGTCAATGCCCTGGTAGAACTTGCCGTTGACGGTGATGTTCTGGCCCGGACGGCCCTGGGCGCCCAAAGCGTCACCGAACCAGGTGGCGGTGGCAAGGCCGGTGGTGTGGCCAACAACCCAGGTGGAGCCGTTGTTGTTGGACGTACCCGTCTTGGCGCCGATGGGGAAGCTGGTCCGGGTGGAGATCCGGGGCTGGATCAGCGAACCGGAACCGCGGTTCAGGACTTCCTGAAGTGCGTAGTTCACGCCGCGGGCAACCTCTGGCTTGATGGCGTCACGGCAGTTGGTGGACTGCGCAGGCAGCTGCTTGCCGGTAGCGTCCGTGACGGACGTGATGGCAATGGCCTCGCAGTACTTTCCGTCGTTGGCGAACGTGGCGAACGCGCTGGCCATGGTCAGTGGGGACGTCTGCGTGGAACCCAGCAGGTTGCCCAGCAGGTTCATGTCGATCTTCGGGTTGGGATCCGAGCCGTCTGCCGAGGGCAGGCCGCTGTGGAGTCCTACGGCGTCAACCACTTTCTGGATGCCGCAGAAGTCCAGCTGGGCGGCCGAAGCGAACGTGACCGTGTTGATGGAGTTGTAGAGGCCTTCCAGGACGGAGAGGTTCCTGTACCACTGCGGTTCGGCGTTCTGCAGGTCGTCGGCGGTGCCGAGGCCCGCGTTCTTCTGCGCAGTGCTGTAGCCGCCGGTTACCTTGCCGCACGTGTTCCGCCACGGGAAGCTCAACGGGTACACGCGCTGGGCGGCGTTGACCACGGTGTTCATGGACTTGCCCTCATTGAGCCACTCCGCGAACGTGAACGGCTTCATGGTGGAACCGGGCTGGAAACCACCGATGCCGTTGAGGTCGTTGCCGTCCTTGTCCATCTGGTCCACGTTAAAGTTCAGCTGCGAATCGAACCCCTGGTTCGGCAGGAACGTGGTGTTCTGGGCCATCGAAATGATCTTGCCCGAGTTCGGCTGGACGGACACCAGGGCGGCGCCCCACTTGTCGGGGTTGGCACCTGCGGAAGCGTTGACCTGGTCCTGGGCAACAGCCTGGGCCTTCGGGTCAAGCGTGGTGGTGATGGTCAGGCCGCCGCCGTAGATCAGGCGCTGGCGCTCTTCACGTTCGGCACCGTAGGCCGGGTTGTTCTCCAGCAGGTGCAGGATGTAGTCACAGAAGTAGGGGGCGGACGACGCGTACGCACAACCCTGCTTGGGCTGGGTCACCTTGGGTTCCACCGGGGTGGCCACTGCGGCGTCGTGCTCTTCCTTGGTGATCTTGCCCTGGTTCAGCATCAGGCCAAGCACCAGGTCGCGGCGCTGCTTTGAGCTCTCCGGGTTGGTGATGGGATCGAAAGCTGAGGGGCTGTTCACCAGGCCGGCCAGGAGCGCGGCCTGGGGGAGCGTCAGGTCCTTGGCGGAGGTGCTGAAGAAGTACCGCGAGGCGGCTTCGATGCCGTACGCGTCGCGGTTGAAGAAGACGATGTTCAGGTAGCCCTCAAGGATCTGGTCCTTGCTGAACTCCTTCTCGAGGGCGATGGCCAGCTTCATCTCGCGGAGCTTGTCGCCCACGCCCTTGTTAACGCCGTTGAGCTTGATCTGGTCCTCGTTGCCTTCGGCGGCGAGGTTGGCGTTCAGCACGTTGTTCACGTACTGCTGGGTGATGGTGGAGGCGCCCTGCTTGTTGCCGCGGGCGGTGGCAGCCAAGGCACGCAGGATGCCGGTGGTGTCCACACCCCCATGCTCATAGAAACGGCTGTCCTCGACGGCGATGACAGCTTCCTTCATGAACGGGGAGATCTGGTCCAGGGCAACCTTGGTGCGGTTCTCCGTGTAGACGCTGGCAATCTCGCTGCCGTCCGCGGCCAGGATCCTGGTGGTCTGGTTGGGCGGATCGACCTTCAGTTCTGCCGGGAGGGTGTCGAAGAACTCGATCGAACCGCTCGCTGCGCTGCCGGAGACGGCAGCGGCCGGCACCAGGAGGCCGGCCACCAGGACACCGCAGACAGCACTCACACCAAGGAAAATGAGGATCTTTCCGAGGGTGGTGGCAGTGTCGAATAAGGGGTTCTTACGAGTTGCCATGTTTTCCACTTTACCGGCAAGGACTAGTCTTTCTCTCATGACCAAATGGGAGTACGCGACGATTCCGCTCATTATTCACGCCACGAAGCAGATCCTGGACCAGTGGGGAGAGGACGGCTGGGAGCTCGTCCAGGTAGTCACAGGACCGGACGGAAACGGACTGGTTGCCTACCTCAAGAGGGAGAAGCAGTAGCATGAGCACCCCCGCAGAAGCCCGCACCGGCGCGGAATCAGCCCCCGTTTCAGCTGTTGAGCAGCGCCTGGCCGAGCTCGGCCTGACGCTCCCCGAGGTTGCCGCCCCTGTGGCCTCCTACGTTCCCGCCGTCATCTCCGGCAACCACGTCTACACCTCCGGCCAGCTGCCGTTTATTAACGGCAAACTCGAAGCTACGGGCAAGGTGGCCGCCGGTGCCGAAGCATTCGCCGACGAGCCCACGGTTTCCCCCGAAGACGCCCAGAAGTACGCCGCAGTGTGCGCTGTGAACGCCCTTGCCGCCGTCAAGAGCGTCATCGGCGACCTTGACCGGATCACCCGGATCGTCAAGGTGGTGGGATTCGTCTCCTCGGACCCCACCTTTACCGGGCAGCCCGCCGTGATCAACGGTGCCTCGGAACTGCTGGGCCGCGTCCTCGGTGACGCCGGCCAGCACGCCCGTTCCGCCGTCGGCGTTGCCGTCCTTCCCCTCGACTCCCCGGTGGAAGTCGAACTGATCGCCGAATTCAGCTAGGACCGGTCCTTTCCTTGCCACAGCTCGCCCGCCGTCTTTTTGCACTCCCCGAGGAACTTGTTGGAGCAGCGCAAAGCTGGCTTGAACACGGCGAGCGGACACCGCGGGCCGCACGCCTGGCGTCCTCTGTAGTCCTGCTGCGGGATTCCCCCAACGGCCTGGAAACCTGGCTGGCCTACCGGCCTGGTTCCTCGCCGCTGGGGGTCCTTGCGTTTCCCGGTGGATCGCTGGACACGGCCGACGACGATCCCATGGGCTGGCTGGGTCCCTCACCCCAGCACTGGGCTGAGCAGATGGGAACGGACGACGTCGGGCTGGCGCGCCGGCACGTCGTGGGTGCCATCCGCGAACTCTTCGAAGAGACCGGGATCCTGCTGGCCGGTCCGGACATGTCCAGCACCGTTGAGGCCACCTCCACCACCGAGTGGATGCGTGCCCGCGTTGCAGTGGCCGAACAGGAAAAGACCCTCGCGCAGGTCCTGGAGAAGCGCGGCCTCCTGCTGCGGACCGACCTGCTGAAGTCCCTGGTCAACTGGCGCACCCCCGACTTTGCGCACCGCCGGTTCGATACGCGCTACTTCGCCGCCACTGTCCCCATGGGCCAGGAGCCCACGCTGCTGGACGGCAAAGGCATCTGGGGCCGGTGGGTCAACGCCGCGCAGGTCATCGAAGGGCGCAACACCACGGCCCTCGGCGATGAAGCGGGGCAGGAGAACACCACCGGGCAGACCCTGGGCAAGCTCCTGGTGCCGGGCTCCGAGATCATGCTCGAAAAGATGGCATCGGCCAACGGCTGCATCGCCTACCTCAGCTACAAGCGCAAGGCGCACGTCTACCAGCCGGCCCTCGTGGAAGAGGACGGACAGCTGATGCTCGAAGTGGAAGCCGCCAAGACCACCCCGGGCGACCCCCAGCGCGAACGCTAACGTCACGCGCGCTCTCTTGTGGTGGGCAAATCGCAAACGCGCGCTCACTTGTGGTGGGCAAATCGCAAACGCGCGTTCTCTTGTGGCGGGTAAATCGCAAACGCGCGCTCTCTTGTGGCGGCTAAATCGCAAACCCGCGCTCTCTTGTGGCGGGCAAATCGCAAACGCGCGCTCACTCTCTCAAGAGTAGTGAGCGGGCGTCGGTTGGGAAGCCGCCACAAGTGAGCGGGCGTCGGGTGGGATGCCGCCAGTAGTGAGCGGGCGTCGGGTGGGAGGCCACCACAAGTGAGCGGGCGTGTCCGGGCAACGGGGAGCAGAAAGGCCGCCCTTCCACTGTGGAAGGGCGGCCTTTTCCGTTTCGCTGAGGTGCGCAGCGCTTAGCGTGAGCGCTGGCGGAGGCGCTGCATGTCCAGGATGACGACGGCGCGGGCTTCCAGGCGGAGCCAGCCCCGCTGGACGAATTCGGCCAGGGCCTTGTTGACGGTTTCGCGCGAGGCGCCCACCAGTTGCGCCAGCTCTTCCTGCGTGAGTTCGTGGGCCACCAGGACGCCGTCGGTTGCCGGGCGGCCGAAGCGGTCTGCGAGGTCCAGGAGGGCCTTGGCCACACGGCCGGGGACGTCCGAGAAGACGAGGTCCGACAGGGAGTCGTTGGTGCGGCGGAGGCGGCGGGCCAGGGCCTGCAGCAGCTGCGCGGAAACCTCGGGGCGGGTGCGCAGGAGGTTGTTCAGGCTCTCGTTCTTGAGCCCGGCCAGCCGGGTCTCGGAAACGGCGGTGGCCGTGGCGGTGCGCGGGCTGGGGTCGAACAGTGCCATCTCGCCGAAGAGCTCGCCCGGGCCGAGGATAGCCAGGAGGGACTCGCGGCCGTCGGGGGAGGTGCGGCCGAGCTTCACCTTGCCGGAGACGATGAAGTAGAGCTGGTCACCCTGGTCGCCTTCGCGGAACACGGACGCGCCGCGGGAAAGGTCCACCTCGGTGAGCTCGTCCGTCAGCAGACGGAATGCGTCGTCGTCGAGCGTGGCGAAAAGGGGTGCTCGGCGCAGTACCTCGATGTCCATGAAATCTCCTGAGTAAAAGTATCGTCTGTGGCGCTTTTGCCATTGTTTCAGAATTTTCAAGCTTCTGTGACGAACTTGGCAGCCGAAACGCCTATAAGACGGCCTGCGACGGGGCTTGCCTGTCCCGGCCGGGAGGCCCTCTGTGACGGGGATGACGTCACAGAGGATTGTCAGGGACCCCCATTAGAATGAGGTTTCAACTGTTTATAAGGAGCCTTCGTGGTCGGCTTGACTGTCCTGGACCTGATCCTGATCCTGGCGTTGCTGTCCTACCTGGTCTACGGGCTGCGGAACGGCTTCCTCGTCACTGTTGGCGGCCTCGTCGGTTTTGCAGCCGGCGCCGTCGCCGCCTTCTTCGCCGTCCCGCTGGTCAGCGGCTTCGTTGCGGACTCCGGATGGAGGCTGACCGCCATCGTGGCTGCCGCCGTCGTACTGGTGGTGCTGGGCCACGGCCTGGGCACCATGGTGGGCCGGCAGGTCCGGGGCGCCGTGCGGATCCGGCCGCTCCGCGCCGTGGACCGGCTGGTGGGTGGGGCCGTGAACGTGGTTGTTGCGGCGCTGGTGATGTCCATGCTGGCTTTCAGCGTCAGCTCCCTGGGTGTGCCGATGGTGTCGCAGCAGCTGGCCGAATCCAAGGTCATCCGTTTCATCGACGGACTGACTCCCATCCCCGTCAAAGCCACCATGGCGCAGCTGCGCTCCACGGTGATCGGCAACGGCATCCCCACCCTGATCGAGGGCCTGGGGCAGGGTCCGGCTGTTCCCGTTCCCAACGCCAGCACGGATACGCCCGCACTCAACCGTGCCGCCGCATCGGTGCTGCGCATCGCCGGAACTGCGTACGAGTGCGGCCAGAACCAGACCGGCACCGGCTTTGTGGTGTCCGAGGACCGCGTAGTCACCAACGCGCATGTAGTGGCGGGCGTGTCGCAGCCCGTGGTGGAGATGCCCGACGGCGATGCCATCCCCGGGCGCGTGGTCTACTTCGACAGCAGGCACGACCTCGCGGTGCTGGCCGTCGACGGGTTGCCTGCGCAGCCGCTGTCCCTGTCGGCAGACCTTCCCGGTGGCAGCCCCGCCGCGTTCTCCGGCTATCCCCACGGCGGACCGTTCCAGTCCAAGCCGGCCACCGTCCAGGACATCGCCACCGTCCTGGTGCCCGATATCTACGGCAACAACCCGGCCCCCGAAGACATTTACCGGCTGGCCGGTGACGTTCAGCCGGGCAACTCCGGCGGCCCGCTGCTCACCACTGACGGCCAAGTGGCCGGAGTCATTTTCGCTAAGGCCACAACGGACTCGGACGTGGGTTTCGCCATCACCATGGATGAGCTGAACCCCGTGGCCGCGCAGGCATCCTCCCTGAGCGCGCCGGTGTCCTCCGGCCAGTGCATCCAGAAGTAGGGGCTCCCGAGCAGCTAGAGGGTCTCGGCCAGGTAATCGATGGCCAGCCGGTACCCGGTAACGCCGGCGCCCACAATGACGGCCGCGCACACGGGCGACAGGTAGGAGTGGTGCCTGAACTCCTCGCGCTGGTGCACGTTGGTGATGTGGACCTCGATGGCGGGTAGCTGCACGGCGGCGAGGGCGTCACGCAGTGCCACGGAGGTGTGGGTGAAGGCGCCGGCATTGATGACGATGCCTGCCGCTGTTTCGCGCGCGGCGTGGATGACGTCAAGCAGGACGCCTTCGTGGTTGGACTGGACGCATTCCACCGCGAACCCGTGCGCCTCCGCTGCTGAGCGTGCCAGCTGCTCCACATCGGCGAGCGTCGAGGTGCCGTACTTTTCGGGCTCCCGGGTGCCGAGCAGGTTCAGGTTGGGGCCGTTGATTACCAGGATAGTGCCGCGGCCGGTGTCCGGGGTGGAGGCTTCAGTCATGCCTGCCAATCTATCGGCTGGCCCGGCGTGCCGTGCATTCTTACGTGCCTCCTCCTGTCGGAGCCTGGAGCTAGCATGTACTCCATGACCATTTCGGCTGTGCCGGGGCCCAGGGGGCCTGTGACGCGTAAGGATGTTGCGCGGTTCGCCGGGGTCAGTACTGCCGTGGTGAGTTATGTGGTCAATGGTGGTCCGAAGCGGGTGGCGCCTGCCACTGAGGCGAAGGTCCAGGATGCGATCCGGCGGTTGGGGTACCGGCCCAATGCTGCGGCGCGGGCGTTGAAGCTGGGCTCGAGTGAGACCATCGGGCTGGTCATTCCGGATAACAGCAACCCGTTCTTTTCGTTGCTGGCCCACGCGGTGGAAGAGGCCGCAGCGGATTTGGGGTATGCGCTGGTGTTGACCAATTCGGATGGGAATGTGGCCAAGGAGCGCCGGAACGTCCGCAACCTGGCGGCCCGGCAGGTGGACGGCGTGATCGTCTCGAGTGTGTTGATGGAGCCCGGGGCGGCGGACTTCGAGTCGGCGGAGGTCCCGGTGGTGTTGTTGAACCACAACGCCGAGGCACCGGGGTTTAACAGTGTGGGCGTGGATTTGGTGGCCGGTGCGCGGGCTGCCGTGGAGCACCTGATCGGTCACGGGCACACGAGGATCGCGTTGGCGATGGGAACGAACACGGGCAACTACTACGACGGCCGTGAGGAGGGCTGGTTGCAGGCCCTGGCCGGCGCGGGCCTGCCCGAGGGCCCCATTGTGCGGACCCCGTTCACGCGGGAGGGCGGTTACGCTGCGGGCAAGCGCCTCCTCGCGGGGGCGGAGCGTCCCACGGCCATTTTTGCGACGTCGGACCTGCAGGCCGTGGGGATCCTGCGGGCGCTGCACGAGGCGGGCCTGTCCGTGCCCCAGGACATGGCGTTGGCCTCCTTCGACGGGTCGGCGGAAGCGGAGTACAGCTGGCCGCCCCTGACCACGGTCAGGCAGCCGGCAAAAGCCATGGCCGAAGCCGCGGTCAACGCCCTGATCGGCACCGGGCGTGGCAACACCCCCGAGCACCTCATCTTCCCCGCCGACCTCCAGGTCCGCCAATCCTGCGGCTGCCCCTGACTACCTGCCCCTGACCTGCCTCAGGCCGGCTGCCCTAGGCAGGCTGGCCGAGGGCGGGCGCGAGCCGCAGCCTGCCAACCCTGTCCTGCAGGACGCGCTGTGCATCGGAACCGAGCCCGGGATCGCTGATGACCTCGTCCACGTCGTCCAGCGACGCAATGGAACTGATGCCCAGCACACCCCATTTGGTGTGGTCCGCCAGCACCACGGTCCTGCGGGCTGCGGCCACGAAGGCCCGGTCAGTCTCGGCTTCCAGGAGGTTGGGGGTGGTGAAACCGGCCACCGAGTCCATGCCGTGGACACCGAGGAACAGCAGGTCCAGGTGCAGCTGCTTGAGGGCGCTCGTGGCGATGGGTCCCACCAAGGCGTCCGAGGGCGTGCGCTGGCCGCCGATCAGGATCACCGTGGAGCTGTAGCGGGCCGGGCCCGTGGAGGCGGCATGGTGAAACAGGTCCGCGATGCGCACCGAGTTGGTGACCACCGTGATGGGCGGCCCGTTGACCAGTTCCTTGGCAAGCGCCCACGTGGTGGTCCCGGCGCTCAGCCCCACCGCCATCCCTTCCTGGACCAGCGCCGCAGCCTCCACCGCAATGGCCCGCTTCTCCGCTGTCAGCTGGGTGGACTTCTGCTCGAAGCCGGGCTCGTGGGTGCTGGCATCGCCGGGAAGCTTGGCGCCGCCGTGGATGCGCTCCAGCTTGCCGCCCTCCTCCAGCAGTTCGATGTCCCGGCGGACCGTCATCAGCGAGACGCCCAGTTGCTGGGCGAGGTCCGAGACGCGGACTACCCGTTCGCGCTGGACGACGTCCACTATTGCCTGGTGGCGTGCTGCGGGGAGCATGGAGATCCTTTCGTGCTGCGGTGGGGGAGCGGTCTCCCCGTCACCTTCCATGATGGTCTACCCCTTGCTGGAACCAAGAGTCAGGCCCGCAACAAACTGCCGTTGCAGGAGCAGGTAGATCACCAGCGTGGGGATGACGGTGATGACCGCCCCCGCCGCCAGGAGGTTGTAGTTGCTCAGGAACTCGCCCTGCAGGTTGTTGATGGCTGTGGTGATAGGGAGCCGGTTGCCGCTCTGGATGAAGATCAGGGGCCAGAAATAGTCGTTGTAGATGAAGATGACCTGGAGGGTGCCGAGTGCGGCGAAGGCCGGCCGGCAGAGCGGCATGATGATTTCCCGGTACTGCCGCCAGATCCCGGCGCCGTCCACCAGCGCCGCCTCCGTCAGGTCCGCCGAGAGGGCCTTCATGTAGTTGGACAGCACGAACGTGCAGAAACCCATCTGGAAGGCGGTGTTGACGGCAATGACGATGATGTAGGTGTTCAGCATGTTCCCGGAGTCGCTGAATGAATAGGGCACTTCGAAGTGCTTGGCCATTTCAAACAGCGGCGCGGCAAGGACCTGCGGGGGCAGCAGGTTGCCGGCGGTGAACATGATGAGCAGCGTGACGTTGAACTTCCAGCTCACCCGGCTGACTGCAAACGCCATCACGGACGCCAGGAACAGGGTCAGCAGCACGGCCGGGACGGTGATGATGACGGAGTTCCAGAAGTACGTGGCGAACCCGCCCTGCGTCCAGGCCTGCACGAAGTTATCGAAGTTGAAGTCACCGGCGAAGCTGAAGTACCCGTGTTCGTTCGTGGAGGCCACCGGGCGGAGCGCCGTGTACAGCGACCAACCGAGGGGAACCAGCCACATCACCGCCATGACCACGAGGAAGATGTGCGTGCCGTAGTGGCGTTTGGGCCTGCTGCCGGTGCGCGGAGCGGCAGCCGCCGGGGTCCTGCCGGTGCGGACCGTGGGTGCTGGGGTGGTGCTCATACTCTGTTCTCCTTGCCAAAGGTGCGGCTGAGGTAGAAGACGATGGGGACGAGGGAGATAACCAGCAGCACCACAGCCAGGGCGGAGCCGACGCCGATCACCTGGCCTTCGCCGACGAGGTTCTGGATCACCAGGGCGCTGAGCATCTCCAGGCCGTTGGTGCCGCGGTTGATCACGTACACCACGTCAAAGGCCCGCAGGGATTCGATGATGGTGATCACCACAATGACGATGTTGATGGGGCGCATGGCCGGGAACACCACCCGGAAGAAGGTCTGCGCGGCATTGGCACCGTCAATGGATGCCGCCTCCCGCAGGCTGGGGTCCACGCCTTTCAGGCCGGCTAAATAGAGGAGCATGACGTAGCCGGCGTGCCGCCAGGTGGCCGCGATCATGGCGGCCCAGATGTTCACGGACGAGTCTCCGAACCAGTCGACGGCCTGCGGCGTCCCCGCAGTGCCGAGGAGGAAGTTCAGGAGGCCGTTGTCGCGCTGGTAGAACAGCTGCCAGATAATGCCGATGAGGGCCAGGGAGAGCATCACGGGTGCGAAGAAGATGCTCTGGTAGATCTTGCTGCCGCGGATGTTCTGGTCCAGCAGCACCGCCAGCAGCAGGCCGAGCGGCGTAGCGATCAGGGCCAGGAAGAGGAGCCACATGAGGTTGTGCTGGACGGCCGGCCAGAAGGGCGGGTAGTCCTGGGTGATGTATTGGTAGTTTTCGGTGCCGGCGGGACGGATGTCGGCCAGGTCCAGGCCGTTCCACCGAGTGAAGCTGAGCCCGATGGACATCAGCGTCGGCAGCCATACCAGGGCCAGCTCAATCAGGGTGGGGATGCCCACCATCAGCGACAGGACTACTTTGTCCTTGCCAGTCAGGCGGCGGACCCGGCCACCCCTGGTCCGGCCGATCCGGCCGCCGCCGGGTTCCTGCGCTTCCGGCGGGATCAGTTCTTGCGCGGTGCTGCTCATGGAAATCTTCCCTCTGCTGGTGGGACGCCGCTGGGGCGGTGCTGCTGGGTGGGGACGCTGGAAGGGAACGGACGACGGCGGGCGTGCGCCGCCGTCGTCCGTCCTGCAGGTTGCGGTGCCGGTATGCTGTGGGCGGCTACTGCGCGGCGTAGAGGGTCTTGGCCTGCGCCTCGAGGTTTTTGACGTCCATCTTGCCGTCCTTGATGAAGCTCTGGAGGGCGGGAATCATCACGTTGTTGGCCATGGCCGGCAACGCGTCACGGTCGAAGAACTGGCTGATGTACTTTGCATCGGCGATGGTTTCGGCACATTTCTTGTTCAGCGGGCTGAACTTGGAGGTGTCGGTCCCCTTGGCGGTGGCGATGTTGGAGGCATCCACTGCGGCGTAGGCGTCCTGCGCTTCGGGTGTGCCCAGGTACGCCATGAAGTCCCGCGCAGCCTTGTTCTCGCCGCCCTTCTTGGAGAGCAGGAGGCCGTCGATGGGGGCCTCGACGGCGTCCCGGCCCTCCATGGCGATCTCCGGGAAGGCGAAGAAGTCGATGTCGGCCAGCACTGCCGCATCGGTGAACTGCTGGGTGACGAACGAGCCCAGCAGGTACATGCCGGTCTTCTTGGACTCAAGTGACTTGGCGGCATCCTGCCAGGTCTGGCCGAGGGCCCCGGGATCCTGGAACGGCAGCAGCGCCGACCAGGTGTCAAAGACGGCGCTGACCTTCTGCTGGTCCCAGGATTCCTTGTGCGCGCACAGGTCCACGTGGAACTGGTAGCCGTTCAGCCGCATGTTGATGTAGTCGAAAGTGCCCATGGCCGGCCAGCCGTCCTTGTCCGCGAAGCCGATGGGGATGATGCCGTCCCCCTTCATCTTGGCGGCGAGGGTCTTGAGGGCGTCAAAGGTTTCCGGGACCTCGTACCCCTTCTCGGCCCACAGGCTCTTCCGGTAGAAGAACCCCCACGGGTAGTTGTAGTTGGGGACGAAGTACAGCTTGCCGTCGGGCCCGGTGGAGGCCTTCTTCAGGGCATCGGAGTAGTTCGCGCCGATAGTTTCCCAGACGTCGTCGATGGGAGCCAGGAGTCCCTTGCCGGCGTAGTACTGCATCCGGTAGCCGGCAAACCAGGTGAAGGTGTCATCCGGGGAGCCCTGGAGGTAGGAGTTGATCTTGTTCTGGAAGTCGTTGTGGGGGACCGTGTTGGTGGTGACCTTCTTACCGGTCTTGGCCGTGAAGGCATCGGTGACCGCCTGGTAGGCCCGCTTGGGCACATCGTCGGAGGAGCCGGAGCCGAAGGTCAGTCCGCCGGAATCGGTACCTGTTGCGGACGGTGCGCTGCCGCCGGTGCAGGCTGCGAGGAACGGGATGCCGGCCAGGCTGGCAGCGCCAACGCCGGCGGTCTTGAGGATGCTCCGCCTGCTCGGGAAGGCAGTTGCGGACGCATCAAACGGTGAAGCCATGTTCTCTCCCTTGAGTAATAGCAGCATGTGAGGCACCTCACATCAGTACGACTATAACCTCGCAAAACAGAACATGGAAGAACGCTTAATAACACTTTTGCAATTGTTATTTTTGAATCGTCACAAACGCCGGATGGCCCCGTTTATCCCGGAAATACGGGGTAAACGGGGCCATCCGTCGGTGCTGCGGCAATTACTAAGCCAGTGTTACTTTCTGAGCGACTGCGCGATCTGCTGCATGATCGTGGGATCGGCCAGGGTGGTGGCGTCGCCCGGGTCGCGGCCTTCGGCGACGTCCTTGAGCAGGCGCCGCATGATCTTGCCGGAGCGGGTCTTGGGCAGTTCCGGGACCACCAGGATGTTCTTGGGCTTGGCGATGGGGCCGATTTCCTTGCCCACGTGGTTTCGGAGTTCCTGGACGGTTTCGTCGCCGTTGTTCGCGGCGTCGCCGCGGAGGATGACGAAGGCCACGACGGCCTGGCCGGTGGTCTCGTCCGAGGCGCCCACGACGGCGGCCTCGGCCACGGCGGGGTGGGAGACCAGGGCGGACTCGATTTCCGTGGTGGAAAGCCGGTGCCCGGAGACGTTCATGACGTCATCCACCCGGCCGAGGAGCCAGATGTCGCCGTCCTCGTCCTTCTTGGCGCCGTCCCCGGCGAAATACATGGTTTCGAACCGGGACCAGTAGGTGTCCTTGAACCGTTCGGGGTCGCCCCAGATTCCGCGGAGCATGGCCGGCCACGGTTCACGGATCACCAGGAACCCGCCGTGCCCGTCGGGTACGGACTGACCCATCTCGTCCACCACGTCCACGGCGATGCCCGGCAGCGGCACCTGGGCGGAGCCGGGTTTCGCTGCGGTGACGCCGGGAAGCGGGGCGATCATCTGGGCGCCGGTTTCGGTCTGCCACCAGGTGTCCACGATGGGCGCCTTGTCCCCGCCGATGACCGTCCGGTACCACATCCACGCCTCGGGGTTGATGGGTTCACCCACGGAGCCGAGGACCCGGATGGAGGACAGATCGTACTTGTCCGGGATGTCCCGGCCCCACTTCATGAAAGTGCGGATGGCGGTGGGAGCGGTGTACAGGATGGAGACCTTGTACTTTTCCACGATCTCCCACCAGCGGCCCTGGTGCGGTGAGTCCGGGGTGCCCTCGTACATGACCTGGGTGGCGCCGTTGATGAGCGGTGCGTAGGTGACGTAGGAGTGCCCGGTGACCCAGCCGACGTCGGCCGTGCACCAGTACACGTCCGTCTCCGGGTGCAGGTCGAATACCGCCTTGTGCGTGTACGCGGTCTGGGTGAGGTACCCGCCGGTGGTGTGCAGGATGCCCTTGGGCTTTCCGGTGGTGCCGGAGGTGTACAGGATGAACAGCGGGTGCTCGGAGTCATGCCCGACGGCGGTGTGCTCGGTGGACGCTTCACCGACGGTTTCGTCCCACCAGTGGTCGCGGCCCTCGTGCCAGTCCACGTCCTGGCCGTTGCGCTTGACCACCACGACGTTCTGGACCGTGTGTCCATCCTGGGACAGGGCTTCGTCCACTGCCGGCTTCAGCGCACTTGGCTTGCCGCGGCGGTACGTCCCGTCAGCGGTGACCACCAGCTTGGCCTCAGCATCGTCGATGCGTGAGCGCAGGGCATCGGCCGAGAAGCCGCCGAATACCACGGAGTGGACCGCGCCGATCCGTGCGCAGGCGAGCAGCGTGATGACCGCCTCGGGGATCATGGGAAGGTACACGGCCACACGGTCGCCCTTGGACACGCCGAGGGACTCGAACGCGTTCGCTGCCTTCTTCACTTCCTCGGTCAGCTCGGCGTAGGTGTAGCTGCGGCTGTCGCCCGGTTCGCCTTCGAAATGGATGGCGACGCGGTCGCCCAGGCCGTTTTCCACGTGCCGGTCCAGCGCGTTGTACGCGGCGTTGACTTCGCCGCCCACGAACCACTTGGCGAACGGCGGGTTGGACCAGTCAAGGGCTTCACTGAAGTCTTTGCTCCAGGTGAGCAGCTCGCGGGCCTGCTTGGCCCAGAAAGCCGGCCGGTCGGCGTCGGCTTCTGCGTAATCACCGGCCTTGACCACTGCGTTGGCCGCGAACTCCGGCGTGGGCGGGAAGGTCCTGGTCTCATGCAGCAGGTTTTCAAACGCGTCGCCCTGCTGTGCACCCTGTCCTGCCGGGGCAGCGGGGACGGTGGCCGTGGAGCTTGGAGTGTCCTGGGACATGTGAACCTCATCATTCATCGATCTTTGCTGCGCGGGATGCAGGCCACGGCCGTGCCGGGCCGCAAGCACGACACCGGGCACCGGCCGATCACGGACATACCGCAAAGAGCTGTTCCGGAATACACCCTAACTCTTGCCGGCACGGCCATGTGTGCCTTGTCACAGTTGTGCCCGTAAGCGGCATTTTTTGTGCGGTGAATGGTTTCTGTGGCAGTTCGGGGAGGTCCCCCTGCCGCCGTTTCAGCTAGTGATCAGCCGGGCTGTTGACTAGGCTGAAATGAAATTGTGACTTTACTTCGGGCCCGCGGGCCGGGCTCCGTGCCCGGCCGGGGGAACGGTGTTTCGACGGCACATCGTGGATCGGCCCAGGCCGGTTCCGTGCCGCCATGCTAAGGAGAGCAGAATGAACCAGCCCAGCTACGGCCAGAAAACCGGCCCCGCCACGGAAACGGGTGCCGGCCAGGCCGGCGCCGCCGGGGCAGGCCAGCAGGCCGCGCCTCAAGGCGCCGGGACGCCGTTCCGCCTCGCCAAGGATTCCAACCAGGCAGTGCTTGGCCCCTTCACGGTGCGGGACCTGACGGTCTTCGTGGCCACCATCGTCCTGTTCGTTGCTTCGCTGCTGCCCATCTTCGGCGCACGCTACAACCTGTGGAACCTGAACAACCTCTTCTTCCTGGGCCTCGGCATCCTGTTGCCGCTGATTGTCAGTGCACTGTTCGCTGCCCGCCGGTTGGCGCCCGCCACGAAGATCCGCGTGGGCTCCCTCTCCGTTGACCAGTTCGCCTCGGTGTCCGCGTGCTTCGCAGTGGCGTTCTTTTTCATCTCCGTTGCCGGGGCCTACGTTCCCAGCCTGCTGGTGGGCCTCATCGGTTCCATCATCCTGTTTGTCGCCACCGTCCTGGGCCGGTTCGTGCCCTATCTCGCCAGCGACTTCCTGGGCCGCGCCGAAGCACCGGCGCACGTTACAGCCCGTGAGTCTGCAGTACCCGCACCGGCGCCCCGAGCCCCGAAGCAGCCCAAGCCTGAGACGGCGGAAAAGCCCGGATCCCACCCTGAAACGGGCTCCCACCACAAGCACGAAGCCACCCCGAAGTCCCGGCTGGGCGGCAAGCTGTTCGGCGGGGCCGGTGCCGGATCTTCCGCGGTGACCCCCGAGTCCCCGCACCAAGCGCCTGAGCCTTCGCAGCACGCACCGGCGGCGGCCACCGTAGCGGCGGCCCGCCCGTCGGACGCTGTGGCGCCCGCCACCGCTGCCGTTCCCACCGCGGCTCCGGCTCCGGCAGCAACAGCAGGAGCAGCTGCGGGCACTCCCGTATCCACCGCGCCCGATGCAGCCGACCACGCTCCCGAGGTGGACGCCGGCCCGCCAACCCAGGCCGCCGACGTCGTCCGCCCTGCTGAGGCACCAGCCGCGGAGGAAACGCAACGCGCCAACGTCCCCGCCGCCCCCGCGGGCCAGCAGACGGCGACGCACGACGCCGGAGGTTCCCCGGCTGCCCCGGCTCCGCAGCGCACGTGGGAGCCGCCGGCCGCCACCGCTGTGCACCAGCAGGTCCGGGTCGAAGAACCGATCGGCGCCACCGTCGATCCGTCGAGCCACGACGCCGAGGACGAGCACCCCGTCCACGAGGCCTTCTGGTTTGCCGTGGCCCAGCACCGCACCGCGTTCGATCCGCACAGCGGTTCCCCCGCCTTCGTTATTGAGCCCGGCGGCTGGGTCCTGGCCCTGGAAGACCGCGGACACGAGTTCCTGGTGCAGCACACCGACGGACGCCTGGGCGTCCTCCGCGACCTCAGCAACATCGAGCGCGGCTAGCCCCCATGGCCGCGCCGCGGGGCACCGGAAAGGGCGGGCAGGCTGTGTCCGGTGGGCAGGCTGCAGGGATGCCGGTGGTTTCGTCCGAGTCGGCACTGGCCCTGAAGCGGCGTGCCCGGCGGATCAACCGTGCGCTGGCCGAAAAGTACCCGTACGCCCACGCGGAACTGGACTTCACCAACCCGTTTGAGCTGCTGGTGGCCACGGTCCTTTCCGCCCAGACCACCGACGTCACCGTCAACCTGGTCACGCCGGTGCTCTTCGGACGCTACCCGGACGCCCGTGCCATGGCCGAAGCGGACCCGGCCGTGCTTGAGGAAATCCTCAAGCCCACCGGGTTCTTCCGGGCCAAGTCCCGGAACCTGCTGGCCCTGGCCACCCGCCTGGTGGACGAGTACGACGGCGTGGTCCCCGGCCGGATCGAGGACCTGGTCACGCTGCCCGGCGTGGGCCGCAAGACTGCCAACGTGGTGCTGGGCAACGCCTTCGGCATCCCCGGCATCACCGTGGACACCCACTTCGGGCGGCTGGCGCGGCGGTTTAACTGGACGCAGTCGGACGATCCTGTGCAGGTCGAATCGGACGTGGCTGAACTCTTCGAGCCGCGCGACTGGACCATGCTCTCGCACCGGGTGGTATTCCACGGCAGGCGCGTCTGCCACTCCCGGAAGCCGGCCTGCGGCGCCTGCCCGGTGGCCAACTGGTGCCCCAGCTATGGGCTTGGCGAAATGGATCCGGTGAAGGCCGCGAAGCTCCTCAAATATGAGCTCGCGCCGGGCAACGAGGCGTTGCTGGAGCAGCTGCAGGCTGACACGCACCGGGCGGCCGAGATCCGGATGGCGTCGCAGCGGCGGCCCCTTTGAGCGCCGGGGAAAGCCTGTGAGCGCCAGGGAAGACCTGCTGGGGCTGGCGCGGCGTGCGGCGTCCGGTTCCAACACCACCCCGGACCCGCGGTGGGCGGCCCTGACGGTCGACGCGAACCTGGCCCGCCGTGCTGCCGTGCTGATGCTCTTCGGCGCCTTGGACGACGTCCCGGCGGTTTCCGGCAAGCCCCTGGCCCCGGCCGATCTCGACGTGCTGCTGCTGGAACGGGCCCATACGCTCGGGTCGCATCCCGGCCAGGTCGCCTTCCCAGGCGGAAGCCTGGATGCGGGTGAATCCGCCGTGGACGCAGCCCTCCGGGAGGCCGAGGAGGAAACCGGCCTGGACTCGGGCGGCGTTGAAGTCCTGGGTACCCTGCAGCAGCTCGGCCTGGCCCACAGCAACTTCCTGGTGACCCCTGTGCTCGGGTGGTGGGCGTCGCCGTCGCCGGTGCGCGTGGTGGACTATGCAGAATCCGCCCAGGTCTTCCGGATCCCCGTCCGCGATCTGCTGGACCCGGACAACCGGGTCATGGCCACCGTCCACCGGGCCGGGCGTGCGTTCGACAGCCCGGCATTCACGGTGAACGGCGTGGTGGTGTGGGGTTTCACCGGCATCGTGCTCAGTGGCCTCTTCGACCAGCTGGGCTGGTCCGTGCCCTGGGACAGCACCAGGCTGCACCCCATCAGCGTGTAGGTATTAGGACGGCCGCGCGCGCCATTGAGCGCGGCCACCCGGTTGTTGGGGCCTTTTCAGGCCGTATGGATGGGTCAGGCCTGCTGCTGCCGCAGGTCGACCACGATTCCTGTCGCGGCGTTCTCGCGCATTGCGTTGACGCCGTCCATCAGCTTGTTCAAGGATTTGAAGCTTGGTGAAACGGCAACGATGTTGCCCTCTGCGTCCGTAAGCCGGAGCCGGTAGGACTCGTCTCCTGCCCGGTGAATCTCAAATCTGCCCGCCATGCCGGACCTCCCCTGGTATGCGTCGTCGCATCAGCCCGACCGGTCTGCATCAGTCGCCGCTACAGACTGTAATCCGCGTCACGCGGTGCGTCGAGCTACTGCCCGGTAGGTTACTTTCTCCGTCATATGGGTAGGAATCCGGGTTTGGCCTGTCCGCGCTGGAGGCTTACTTGGCCAGGTCGTAGGAGTCCACCACAGCGACGCTGACGGGAAATTCCACCGGGATGGGACCGAACAGGAGGTCCTTCGCGGCACCGGCGGCGTCCTCAATCGCCCTGATGCACTCGTCCACCCCGCCGGCCGGGGCGTGCACCATGACTTCGTCGTGGAGGAAGAACACCAGTTCCGGACCGGCACCGCCGGCCCCTGCGCCGGTGCCGTCCGCGCGGAGGGTGCGCAGCCGCCGTCGTAATTCCGCCAGCCAGCATGCCGCCCAGTCCGCAGCCGAGCCCTGGACCACGAAGTTGCGGGTAAACCGGCCCCGGGACCTGGCGATCGACTCGGCACGGCGCTGCTCTTCAGCGGTGGCCGAGCGCTGGCTTTGGTACCAGCGCTCCGACGGCGGCGGGCTGCTGCGCCCCAGCCGGGTGGTTACCGTGCCACCGGCCTCGCCTGCCCGGGCGGCCTGTTCCACGAAGTCCACAGCCCGCGGATACGTCCGCGCCAACTGCGGCATGAGGCGGCCGGATTCGCCGGACGTGGCACCGTACATCGCCCCGAGCAGGGCCACCTTGGCTTTCGCGCGGTCACCGCCGAAGCCCTTGGCGGCGATGCCCGCATAGAGATCCTGGTCCCGCGCGGCTTCGGCCATCACCGAGTCCCGTGCCAGCGCCACCAAAACCCGCGGCTCCAGTTGCGAGGCGTCGGCCACGATCAGCTTGTAGCCGGGATCCGCGTGCACGGCACCACGGATCTGCCGGGGGATCTGGAGGGCGCCGCCGCCCCGCGAGGCCCAGCGGCCGGACACCACTCCGCCCACCACGTACTCTGGCCGGAACCTCCCGCCCGCCACCCAGGCATCGAGCCACGACCAGCCGTTCGCCGTATGCAGCCGCGACAGTTTCTTGTACTCCAGCAGCGGGCCGATCACCGGGTGGGGAGAGTCCTTCAGCTCCCATTTGCTGGTGCTCTTCACCTCGATGCCGTTGCGGTGCAGGGCGCGGATGAGTTCCTGCGGGGAGTCCGGGTTCAGCATGGGGGAGCCAAGCAGTTGCCGCAGTTCGGCGGCCAGCGCCTCCAGCCGTGCCGGCCGCTGCCCGGCGGGCGGACGCGGGCCAAGGAAGCCGGCCAGGATTTCCTCGTGCAGATCCTCCCGCCACGGCACGCCCGCGTACTGCATCTCGGCGGCGATCATCGCGCCTGCTGATTCAGCTGCCAGCAGCAGCTGCAGGCGGCCGCGCATGCTGCCATCGGTGCCGGCCCCGGCCAGGGCGGACTGCTGTGCGGCGTACTCGGTCCGCAGCTCTTCCGGGGTATGGCGCAGGGGCGGCGCGCTGACCGGGTCCTCGAACAGGGCGCCCTGGTCCGCCGGGGGAGCAGGGGGAAGCAGCGACTTCGGCGGCAGGACCGGATCGTCCACCGGGGTCCTGTCCGACGTGCGGGCGTACTCGGTGTGGGCGGTGAACTGCGAAAACGCCAGGATGTTGCCGCAGAGCGTGAGGTCGTAGCAGCGCTCCAGCTCCACGCCGGCCCGCAGCAGCGCCGGGTACCAGTCCTGGGTACGGTGCCAGATCCAGCGGGGCGGCGTGGAGCCGCCTTCCAGTTGGCGGACGACGGCGGGAAGGTCGCCAATGCTGACGACGCGGACTTCGGGATTGGCCGGCTGGGGTTCGCCCGCCTGGGTGAGTTCCTGCAGCGCGGCCCCGGAGGGGTGGGCGGCGAGCAGGACATACATGCTCCAATTGTGCACGCTTGGCGGGACGCCTCTGTACGGCGGTTCCCGTCCGCCTTGTCCACGTCGGCTTTATCCACATAGCTGACGGCGGCCCTTAACTGCCACCGCACCGGCATGGAGAGTGGCTCCATGAGCAGGCACCAGATACTTCCGCCACCGTCGGGGCAGGGCCCTGCCGGGCCCGCCGGCCATGCCCCGGGCTCGCCGCCGGCAGGTACATCGCGTGCACCCGCCGGCCCGGCGGACGGGGCCGCTGACGCATGGCTGCCAGACGCATCCGGCGAAGTGCTGCTGGTGACGGCGTCGGCTTTCCTCCGCTCGGAGGTGGAACGGATTGTTGCTGCCGCCGGCGGACGCCTGCGCGTGGCCTTGGATGCAGCAGAGGGCGGCCGTCACTGGGACGGGGCGGCGGCGGTGCTGGTGGGCAGTGACATCAGGGAGCTGCCGCCCCGGCGGCGGGCGCCTGCCGTCCTCGTCGGCCTGGACGGCGAGGGGGACAGCCTGTGGCATCTGGCCGCCGCGCTTGGAGCCGAACGCGTGGCCGTGCTCCCGGATGCGGCTGCCTGGCTGGCTGACCATCTAAGCCGGTCACGGTCGCCGGGGCCCGGTGGGCTGGTTCTCGGCTTGACCGGCGGCTGTGGCGGTGCAGGAGCCACCACGGCGGCCATCTGGATTGCGCAGGCAGCGGCGGGCATGGGTGTGCGCGTACTGCTGGTGGATGGCGATCCCTGGGGCGGCGGGCTGGAACTGGCCATCGCCGCCGAGGACTACCCGGGGTTGCGCTGGCCGGACCTGTCCGACGCCCGGGGCAGCATCGATCCCCTCCAGCTGGCCGACTCCCTGCCTGTGTCCGGCGGTTTCTCGTTCCTGTCCTGGCCCGCCAGCCGCGAACAGCCCGATCAGGTGGCAGGGCCAGCTGCCGCCGGTGTCCTGGACGCTGCCCGGCGGGGTTACGAACTCGTGGTGGTGGACATTGGCCGCCGCGCCGAGCCGCTGAAGACGTTCGCCTGGGACTGCGACCGCATCTTTGTGGTGGTTCCGGCCCAGCTGAAGGCCGCCGTGGCCGCGGTGCGGTTGCTGCAGGAATTCCCGCCCGTGGAAGCGTCGGTGCTGATGCGTGGCAAACCGGGGGCCGCCATTGACGGCCCGCTCCTCGCCGACGCCATCGGGCTTCCCGTCCTGGGCCGGGTGCCCGAACTGCGCGGCATGGCTGCCGCAGTGGAATCCGGCAGGCTCCTGGATCTTGGCAGGCGGCGCAGCGTGCGGCGCTTCGCCGGCACGGTGCTCGATTCCCTCGGTGACGGGCTGCCCGTGGGAGAACCGGTATGACCCCGGGCGAAGGGGAGGCATCCAGGGCTGTTGCGGCACCTCCCGATGTTTCCGCGCTGCCGCCACGGTCCCGGCGAAGTGCCCGGATCCTGGAAGGGCAGCGGCGCGGACCCCATCAGGGCGGGACGCCTGCCCGGGGCCGTCCTGTCGATGCGGGCCTCCTGGAATCGGTGCGCGAATCGATGATGGCCGAAGCCGGGGCTGTGACTCCGTCCCGGGTGGCCGCTGCGGTCCAGGCCACCGGAAAGCTGCTCGGAACTGCGGGAGCGCTCGCCGCAGTGGAACGGATCAGCGCGGAACTGAACGGACTGGGTCCCCTGCAGGAGCTCACCCGGGACCCCGCCGTGACGGACATCTTCGCCAATGCCCCGGACTCCGTTTGGGTGGACCGGGGGCGCGGCATCGAGCGTGTGGCGGTGGCATTCGAGGGCGAATCCCAGCTGCGCGCGCTCGCCTGCAGGCTGGTGGCCGCGGGCGGCCGGCGGCTGGACGACGGGGCGCCCTGCGTTGATGTCCGCCTCCCGGGCGGCTACCGTGTCCACGCTGTCCTGCCGCCCGTCTCCACGGCGGGGACCCTGTTGAGTATCCGCATCAGGCGGGAGCACGTTTTCGGCATGGCTGAACTGCAGGAAGGAGGCATGTTCAGCCTGCCGGTCCGGGACGTACTGGAGAACGTAGTGGAGCAGAGGCTGAGCTTCCTGGTCAGCGGCGCCACCGGCTCCGGAAAGACCACCCTGCTGTCCACGCTGCTGGGGCTGTGTGCGGCGGGGGAGCGGCTGGTCCTCATCGAGGACGCCTCGGAACTGAATCCTGTCCACCCGCACATCGTTTCCCTGGAGTCCAGGCACGGAAACCTGGAAGGCGGCGGCGAAGTGGACCTGGGCGAACTGGTACGGCAGGCCCTCCGCATGCGACCCGACAGGCTGGTGGTGGGTGAGTGCCGCGGCGCCGAGGTCCGGGAGCTTCTTACCGCCATGAATACAGGCCACAGCGGCGGAGGCGGCACCATCCACGCCAACACGGCGGCCTCGGTTCCGGCCAGGCTCACGGCCCTTGGTGCACTGGCAGGGATGAGCCCGGACGGTGTGCGGCTGCAGGCAGCCAGCGCGTTGGACGTGGCCATCCACGTCGACCGGACACCCCGGGGACGCGAGGTCACGTGCATCGGTGTTTTCGTCGATTCGCCGGAGGGGCTGACTGTGGTGCCGGCCCTGGAAACTGCGGCCGGTGTCGCAGGACCCGCGTGGCCGGCGCTGGCCGCGCGGCTCGGCATGGACCCGGAGGACATCCGGTGATTGTCCTGCTGGCGCTTGCCCTGTCCCTGGCGGCGCTGCTGCTGCTCAAGCCGCCCCGGGGTGCTGCCGCGCGGCTGCGCCGTGCCGCGGGCCGGCCGCCCGCCCGGGCATCCGATCTGATGGGCAGACCCGCCCCCAGGCCATTCTCGCGCCGTGGACATAGGGGATCGGGAAAGAACGCCACTGTGGGGACACCCCTTACCGTCCTGGTGCAGCAGCTGGCTGCACTGCTGAAAGGAGGCCGGACACCTGCCAGGCTGTGGGACGAACTCTGGATCGTTTATGGAACGGACGGCCCGCAACCATCTGCGGGGGATGCTGCTGCCGGTCCGGCCAAGGGAGGGCTGTCGGACGGTTCCCTTGCCGTGCTGGCTGCAGCACGCGGTGCCGCGGCGCGTGGCACACCGGTGTCGGCGGCCATCAGGCGGGCGCTGCCGGAGGTGTTTCCAGGCGGGCACCGGGAGGCAAGGATCTGGTCCGAGCTGGCAGCCTGCTTCGATATCGCCGAGGCCAGCGGATGCCCCCTCGCTGATGTGCTCACCCGCTTTGCGGCCCAGCTCGAGGTGGAGGCCGACGCGGCCGCGGCGCGCCAGACTGCCCTGGCCGGTCCAAAAGCCACGGTCTCGCTGCTGACCTGGCTGCCGTTGATGGGCCTTGGGCTCGGGATGGCACTGGGCGCTGACCCGCTTGCCATGCTGTTGGGTACGCCCCTTGGCCTGGCTGCCTTGCTGGGCGGCGTGGCCCTGACCGTTGCCGGCAGGCTCTGGTCCTCGCGCCTGGTGGCAACTGCCGCGGGAACCGGGAAGCTGTGACGGGCACCGGCATCGCAGCATTGGGGCTGTTCGCCGTCCTTGCCGCCGCAGCGTTCCTGGCCTGCGCCGGACGAGGCAGGGCCCGGACACGGCTCCGCACCCTCGAATTACATGACCCGGGCCCGGGGCATACGCCAATAATCCCGGAACCCCGCAACCGGGCCGGACCCGGCCTTGCCGACACCGCCATGATGCTCGAACTTGTAGCGGCCATGCTCGACGCCGGTTCCAGCATCGGCCGCGCCTTGGAACTGGTCTCCATGTCCGCCTCGGCGAAGTACAGCGAATCACTGCGGCCGGTGGTTTCAGCCCTGGCCATCGGTGCCGATTGGGAAACGGCCTGGCGCAGCTCCGCCGTCCGCCAGCCCGACATCCTCGAGTTGCGGGATGCACTGGGCTTCGCTGCGCTGACCGGCGCGCCGTCGTCGGCCATCCTCTACGCCCAGGCGGCCAGGCTCCGCCGGGAACGCTTCCGGGCCGCCGAAAAGCGTGCCGCGTCGCTGGGCGTCAAGCTCGTCATTCCGCTGGGACTGTGTTCGCTCCCCGCCTTCATCTGCCTCGGCGTCGTCCCCGTACTGCTGGCCCTGGTGCCTTCAGGCTCCTGACCGGGGGCTCCTGACCGCAGCAGCGGGGCTCCAGCGGCCCCGGGCAGGAGCCCGCTGTCCAGTCCTCCACAGCGGCTGGCCGCCACTGCTTATCCACTTACCGAAACAGGGACCTTACCGGCCGCCGCCCGCGCCGGAAGAGTCATCACCAGCCGGAAGAACCTCCGGCGCTACGGAAGGAAAAACCACATGTCCACGAACCACCACCGTCACACCTTTGCCGGCACGTCCGCGCTCGCCGCCCGGCCCGCTCCCTCAGGCCGCAGCGCCGGCGGGCCACAGTCCATCGGCCGCGCACGGGACAGCACCCTGCCGGCAAACGTCGTGGAGCTGCGGCCCGGGGCCGGTACGTCCCGCCGCCGGCGGCGTTCCGTCCGGCTGATGGGGTCGGAAGCCGGAATGGCCACCGCCGAGTACGCCATCGCCACCCTCGCCGCGGTCGGATTCGCGGGCCTTCTGGTCTTCATCCTCCGCAGCGATGAAGTCCGGGGTTTCCTGCTGAACCTGATCCGTACGGCACTGGCGTTGCCGTGACAGCTGCGCCGGCCGTGCCGGGTGCGCCGGCCGCGCGGGGAGCCGCTCCGCGGCGGGCGAATAGTTCAGCTGCGTGCCGGGGTGCGGTCACAGCCGAGTTCGCCGTCACCCTTCCCGTCGTGGTGGCCTTGTTGGCCATGCTCCTGGCCGGAGCCGCCGCCGGTGTCACCCAGCTGCGGATCGAGGAGGGGGCGCGGTCCGGCGCCAGGGCCCTGGCCAGGGGCGAAGACCCTGCCACCGTGGCGCAGACCGTCCGCACCCTCGCGGGTGGAACAGCAGCCGCCACGGTGGCAGCCGAGGGCGAATGGTTCAACGTCACCGTGACGGACCGCGTGGGAGGCCCGCTGGGAACATCCATCCCGTGGACCCTCACTGCCCGGGCGTCCACCCGAGCGGAGCGCACGGCCGGTGCGCCAGCAGGGAGCAGCGGCCTCACCGACGGAAAGGGGAACAGGTGACAGCGGGCCGCCCGGGTCAACGCCGTGGTCAGCAAGCCCGTCCTGGCCCCGATCACCGGGAACGGGGATCAGGCACCGTTCTCGCGGCCGGGCTGGCGTTGGTGGTCCTGATGGCAGCCGTGCTGGTGATGCTCCTGGCCCAGTCAGCGGTGCAGGCCAGCCGTGCGGCGTCGGCCGCGGACCTGGCAGCGCTCGCAGGGGCCGACGCCCTGCGCGGAATCTCGGCAGGCGAGCCCTGCACCGTGGCCAACGACGTCGCGTCCCGGCACGCGGCACGGGTCCTCAGCTGCGTAAAGGGCCCCGGGTTGACCCTCGAGGTCAGGACGGAACTGCACGAACGATCGATGCTGGGCGCGGCCACCGGGCGAGCTCGTGCCGGACCGCCGCCCTAGGCTGCCTGCGGCGACGGCAGGGAACCTAGGTGAGCCGGGATCCTGTGTCCGGCTGTTCAACCGGCGCGGACTCTGTGGCGTCCTTCAGCAGGACGCCCAGCAGGGTGATGGCGGCTGCCTTGTCCAGCGGGTTGTTCTTGTTGCCGCATTTGGGTGACTGGACGCAGGACGGGCACCCGGACTCGCACTCGCAGGCTTCGATGGCGGCACGGGTGGCCGCCAGCCACACCTTGGCCTTCTCGAAACCGCGCTCAGCAAATCCGGCGCCGCCGGGGTGCCCGTCGTACACGAAGATGGTGGGCACCCCGGTGTCTGCGTGCAGGGCCGTCGACACACCGCCGATGTCCCAGCGGTCGCTGGACGCCACCAGCGGCAGCAGGCCTATCGCGGCGTGTTCGGCAGCATGCAGGGCCCCGGGGAACTGGGCCTCGATGAGACCGGCGGCGGTGAGGGAGCGGTTGTCCACCACGAACCAGACCGCCTTCGTGAACAGGTCCCTTGCCCCGAGTTCCAGCGGCTCCTCGCCCAGGATTTCATTGGAAATCAGGGCCTTGCGCTGGAAGGAGACAACCTGGGTGGTCACCTTCACGTCACCGAAGTGGACAGTGATGTCGCCCCACTGCATGGTCCGCTGTGTTTCCAGCACCTCAATCTGGGTGACGTCCCGGGCCGTGGTGTAGTAATCGGGGTTGGCCCGGCGGACCACCACGCAGTGGTCCTCCTCATTCAGGTCTTCCACCACATAGCTGTCGCCCTGGTGGATGTACACGGCCCCGTTGTGAGCCTGGTAGTGGGTCTGGGGGGAGTCCATGGTGCCCAGCAGCGAGCCGGTGTCCGCGTCCACGATGCTGACGGGACCGCCGCCGTCGGCCCTTAAGTTGACCATGGCTGCGGCGCTCTGGGGGTGCGTCCAGAACCAGCCGGCCGGGCGCCGGCGCAGGTACCCCTGCGCGACCAGCCGGTCCAGCAACCCTTCGGCGGTGGCGCCGAACAGGCCCAGCTCGCCCGGACCGAGGGGAAGCTCGGCTGCGGCAGCGCAGAGGTGCGGACCCAGTACATAGGGGTTGGCGGGGTCGAAGACCGTGGCTTCCACCGATACATCAAAAATAGCCTCGGGGTGGTTCACCAAAAAGGTGTCCAAGGGATCGTCGCTGGCCACAAAGGCCGCGATGGCATCCTGCCCGGCCCGGCCCGCCCGCCCAATCTGCTGGAACAGGGACGCCCTGGTTCCCGGCCAGCCCGCCACCAGAACGGCGTCCAGCCCGGATATGTCGATGCCCAGTTCCAGTGCCGACGTGCTGGAAACCCCCAGCAACTGGCCTGACCGCAGGGCCTTCTCCACTGCCCGGCGTTCCTCGGGCAGGTAGCCGGACCGGTAGGCGGCCACCCGCTGCGGGAGGCTGGGGTCCACCTCGTCCAGCAGGCGTTTGGTGATAGTCGAAATGGTTTCGGCTCCGCGGCGCGACTTGATGAACGCGATGGTCCGGACCTGGGCAGAGACAAGGTTGGCCAGGAGGTCAGCGGTTTCGGCCACTGCGGTGCGCCGCTCCTGGGCGCCGTTTTCACCGCGCAACTCGGTCAGCGCAGGCTCCCAGAACGCCACAGTGGTGGAACCGTGGGGTGAGGCGTCCCGGGAGACGGCCTTGACCGGTGCACCGATCAGCCGGGAGAAGGACGTGTCAGGGTCAGACGCCGTGGCGGATGCGGCAATGAACACCGGCTCAGGGAAGGAACTGCCGGCGCCGTAGTAGGCGCAGATCCGGCGGAGCCGCCGCATCAGGTTGGCCACATGGGAGCCGAACACGCCGCGGTAGCTGTGGGCCTCGTCCACGATGACGTACCGGAGGCGGCGGAAGAAACCCGCCCACCACGCATGGTTGGGCAGGATGCCGAAATGCAGCATGTCCGGGTTGGCGAGGATGAAGTTGGCGTGGTCGCGGATCCATCGCCGGGACGCCGGGTCCGTGTCGCCGTCGTAGGTTTCGGCCCTGACGGTGGGCAGCCTGAGCGCACGGATGGCGTTGAGCTGGTCGGCGGCCAGGGCCTTGGTGGGGGAGAGGTACAGGGTGACCGCTCCGTCGTCGTGGATCTTCCCGGGCTCGGCCAGCACCCGCAGCTCGGACCGGTGGATGGCGTCCAGGGCCGGCAGTTGGTAGGCGAGCGACTTCCCCGACGCCGTTCCGGTGGCCACCACCACGTGCCCGCCGCCATGGGCGATGTCTGCCGCCTCCACCTGGTGCCGGTACGGTTCCCCGATCCCCAGCGAGCCGTAGGCCGCCACCAGGTCCGGGTGCGCCCACTCCGGCCACGGCTCATGGACCGCGGCGCGCGCGGGAATGGTCCGGACATGACGCAGCTGCTCCGGGTCCGGGCCGCGGCCCAGCAAAGGGATCAGGGAGTCATGGGGATTCACCCCAACATTGTTTCACCCGGCACGGACACCGCCGGCCGGGTTCGCCATCGGGGTAACGGACCTGCGCGCAGATCGGCGGCGGAGTCAGCTCAGGGACAGATCCGAACCGTCGTGCGACGCCGAGAGCATCAGCACCTGCGAAACAGTGCTCCACCCCAGGTGGGAGTACAGCTTCTGGCCGTCGATGGAGGCCAGCAGCAGCCCCGTCTGCACGTCGTGTTCGAAGGCCTGCGCTGCCAGGGCCCGCATGATGAAGCTGCCCAGTCCGCGGCGCTGGAACGCCGGCTCGGTGATGATTTTGTCGAAGACCGCCGTCTCGCCCACCACGAACACCCTGCCGCTGGCGGCAAGCGCCTCACCGGACTTGACCTCGGCATAGTGCACGCCGTGGTGGGTGGACGTGGTCAGGGACAGGTCGTCGTCGGAGAGCCAGGGGTCCTCGGCATCCTGCGTTTCCATGTCCACGATCATCATGGTCTGGGAACCGGAGGTGACGTTCAGCCCGTGCCCGGCCGCCAGCGCCGTGTACCGGGGAATGTCATTGGTGAGGATGGTCAGGACCCGCGGCGCGGCTTCCGCAGTCCTGGCGGCCAGCTCACCGAACTCCTGGTCAGTGGGGTCGGCGGCGAAGTATTCCCATTCCCCGCTGGTGTCGGACCGGAGGGCGGCGGGGAAGCGGCCCTCGGTGGATGTCTTGTACCCGCGGCAGCCGGCCCAGCCCGCCACCCACACTTCAAGAAGGCCAGTGATGTCTTCAATCAACGTTTCCGGACTCATGGCATGAAGACTATGCCAGCCCGATCACAAGCAACAGGGTGCGCCCCAGAGCTTATGCAATTCGTGATGGAGCGGACGCGGACACGGCCCGTGGAAAGACGGATACCCTTAAATACGTGGCTTTGAACCGAATCGTCCTTTTTTACGGCTTTACCCCCATCCCGGATCCCGACGCAGTGCGGCTCTGGCAGCGTGCCCTCTGCGAGAAGCTCGGCCTGACCGGCAGGATCATCATCTCCAAGGACGGCATCAACGCCACCGTGGGCGGCGAGATCGGTGCGGTCAAGCAGTACGTCAAGACCACCCGCGAATACAAGGGTTTCCACGGCATCGACGTGAAGTGGTCCGACGGCGGCGCGGAGGACTTCCCCCGGCTGAGCGTTAAGGTCCGCGACGAGATTGTCTCCTTCGGCGCGCCTGGCGAGCTCACGGTGGACGCCGGCGGAGTAGTGGGCGGCGGAACCCACCTGAAGCCGGAGGAACTGCACGAACTGGTGGAGGCCCGGAAGCAGTCCGGCGAAGAAGTGGTCTTCTTCGACGGCCGTAACGCCTTCGAAGCCCAGATCGGCAGGTTCAAGGACGCCGTGGTGCCGGATGTGGCCACCACGCATGACTTCATCAAGGAACTGGATTCCGGCAAGTACGACGCCCTGAAGGACAAACCGGTGGTCACCTACTGCACCGGTGGGATCCGCTGCGAAGTCCTGTCCAGCCTCATGGTCAACCGCGGCTTCAAGGAGGTCTACCAGTTGGACGGCGGGATTGTCCGCTACGGCGAGGCCTTCAAGGACCAGGGCCTGTGGGAAGGCTCGCTGTACGTCTTCGACAAACGCATGCACCTCGAATTCAGCGACGAAGCCAAAACCATCGGCGAATGCGTCCGCTGCAAGGCGCCCACCAGCAAGTTCGAAAACTGCTCCAATCCCAGCTGCCGCACCCTCACCCTGTACTGCGCGGATTGCGCCGCCAGCCCGGAAACCCTCCGCTGCCCCGGGGGCTGCGCGGCCTGACCCGGCTGCACCACCAAAGTCCGCCGTCTTACAGCTTGCGGAGCCGGAACGCGTAGTTGGCCCCGGTCCTGGCCTCCACCGTGACGGTCAGGGCAGTCGGTGCCGAAAGGTAGATGACGTTCTCACGGTTGATGCCGCACCGCAGGCCCAGATCCACCAGGGTCAGGGAGTCGCTGCGGACGGTGAAGTTCACGCGGCGCTGGCTCCGGCAGGCCAGGGTCAACGCGTAGGTCCCTGTTCCCAGGGCGGGCGAGGCATCGGACCGCACTTCGCCGGCGGCCAGCACGCCCGCGCCCATGTGGATAGCGGGCTGCGGGGCCTCCGGGAGCGTGCGGGCCACCCACCCGTCCAGCTCATCCTGGCCCACGGGGTCGCGCGTCAGCGGGTCCCTGGTGAAGAGGGGACCGGGGTCGGCGGTCGCTTCGGCCCCCGCCGACGCGGCGTAGCTCCGGCCGTCGTCGTACGTGTATTCGCAGCCGCCCAGCGCCAGGCCGGCCGCCAGCACAACGCCAACGACGGCGCCGGCCGGCTTCCGCGCTGGCGTCGCCCGTGCTGTCGCTCGTGCTGTCGCTTCGCGAGGTACTCCCACGGGACGGGGCACGGAGAATCTCCGCACACTGGGCATATCCCGACTTTATGCCTGCGGGCGCCCGCCTGCCAGAGCAGGAACCACCGTATTAACGCGCTGCCGCCGGAGCCAGCTGGTAGGCATAAATGAGCGGCGCATCAACGCTTGAAGTGCTGATTTCGAGCCGGCCCGCTTCGGGGAGCGCAACCTTGGACGTCTCTTTGCTGCCGTTGCAGGCAGCCCCCGCCTCGGTGATCGCGGCACCGTTCAGCGAGACCGCGAAGAAGGCCTTTCCGCCGCCGTCGCAGGTGGCCGTCAGCGTGTAATTGCCCGCGGGGACGTCGGCCGCCTCCTGCACGATGCGGTCGCGGTTGAGGATCTTGCCGGCGTCGTCAAGCACCGAGTCCGGGGCCGTGGGGAGCGCCGTGGTGCGCCACTGCGGAACGTCGGCGTTTTCCACCGAAACAACTGATGAGCAGCCAGCCAGGGCCAGGGCAGCCAGCGCGGCAGCAGCGGCGGCGAGGGCCTTCAGCTTCGGCCCGCCGGACCGTTCCGGAGGGTGGGCGGCGGACCGCACGCGGGCACGCGCCAGGAAGGGAAGGCTGGAAGGCATGCCTCAACGCTACCTGCTGTCCGGTCCCGGACTAAACTTGTCCGGTGCCTGAAACCCCTTTTGAGTTCACTGCCGGCAACACTCCCGACGCTCCCCGCAGCGACCTGCCCCACCTGCTGCGGGCGCTTGCCGCGGACCTGCGGCGGCTGGACTACACGCTCGACGGCGTCGCGGGCCTCCTGGGCCCGTCAGCGTCCGCCGCGCTGAACCGGGACCAGATCATCCCTGCGATGCTGGCCGTGGACCGCGCCGTCCGGGAGGACGCCGCCGCGGCGCCGCTGGCCGCCGTCGTGCGCCTCTGGCTCCTGGCAGAACCGCAGGACAGGGCAACGCTCGACGCCGCCCTGCCGGGGATCCGCGCGGAAGGCCTGGAAGAGCTGGGGCTGCTGCAGCCCGTACCCGGCACCGGCCGGCTGTCCGCCAAGGCGGACCTGCGGCCCTACGGCTGGGAGAAGAATGAAGACGGCAGCGGCGGCGCCGAACTGTGGGTGGCCAGCGACCTCGCCGCGCACCAGCAGGCCGGTGTCCTGCGGCATGACCACGTCCTGGGCATCGGGCAGGCTTCCACCACCCTGGTGCAGACCACCGTCCGCCGGCATACCGCCCGCGCCCTGGATTTGGGAACCGGCTGCGGAATACAGTCCTTCCACCTGCTGCACCACTGCGAGCACGTCACGGCCAGCGACATTTCAGCACGTGCCCTGGCGTTCACCCGCTTCAACATCCTGCTCAACGCCGAGGCCCTCTCGGTCGACCCCGGCCGGCTGGCCGACCGCGTGAGCCTGCGGCTCGGCTCACTGCTGGAGCCAGTGGCGGGCGAGGAGTTCGGCCTGGTGGTGTCCAACCCGCCGTTCGTCATCACCCCGCGCAGCGCCGGCGAGGACGCCGCGGACCAGTTCACCTACCGCGACGGCGGCCTGCCGGGCGACGAAATCGTCGCTTCCCTCGTGGCGGACCTGCCCGCCGTATTGGCGCCGGGCGCCACGGCCCAGATGCTCGGCAACTGGGAAGTGGCAGCCGGCACCGACTGGCACGAACGGCCGCAGTCATGGGTCCGGCCCGGCACCGACGCCTGGTTCATCCAGCGCGAGCAGGTCAGCCCCGAACAGTACGCAGAGACCTGGTTGCAGGACGCTTCCGAGGGCAGGGACCGCGACCACTACCGCGACGCCTACGGGGCGTACCTCGCCGACTTCGCCTCCCGGAACGTCGAAGGCATCGGCTTCGGCATGGTGTGGCTCCGGCGCCCGGCCGCGGACGCGCAGCCCGTGCTCCGCCGCTTCGAGGAAATCAGCTACCCCATCGAGCAGCCTGTCGGCCCCCACCTGGGCGCCGCCGTCGAACGCAGCGACTGGCTGGCGGCGCACTCTGTGGCGGACACGTACCTGCTGGTGGCCGGCGATGTCACGGAGGAGCGCCACCAGCGGCCCGGTGCCGAGCACCCGGGCGTGATCCTGCTGCGGCAGGGTGCCGGGCTGCGGCGTACCAACCTCCTCAGCACCGAACTTGCCGGGTTCGTGTCAGCGTGCGACGGCGACCTGACCGCCGGCCAGATTGCCGGCGCCCTTGAGGCGCTGCTGGGCAGCGGGGAGGGCGGATCCGGAGAGGACTCCTTCCGCGGGAGGCTGCTGGCCGACGTCGAAAATCTGGTCCGCGACGGCTTCCTCCTGCCGGCCGAAAACTGACCATCCACCCGTGGTCTCCGCACCCCTTTTGGTACCCCCCGTTTTCCACATGAATGCGCAGGATTGTCCAAAATATGGTGAACTAGGCCAATATGGGCTCATCTGCCCCAGCAACCTTTTTCTGTAGGAGCACCGTGCCAAGCAAGGCCAAAACCGGCAAGAAACTCGTGATTGTGGAGTCTCCAGCCAAGAGCAAGACCATCGCCAAGTACCTCGGCGAGGGCTTCATTGTTGAGGCCTCCATCGGTCACATCCGCGACCTGCCGCAGCCGTCGGAGCTCCCCGCCGAACTCAAGAAAACCTCGGTAGGCAAGTTCGCCGTCGACATCGACCACGACTTCAAGCCCTACTACGTGGTGTCGCCGGACAAGAAGAAAAAGGTGACTGAGCTCAAGGCTGCGCTCAAGGACGCCGACGAACTTTACCTCGCAACCGATGGGGACCGCGAAGGCGAAGCCATCGCGTGGCACCTGCTGGAAGTGCTCAAGCCCAAGGTCCCCGTGTACCGGATGACCTTTGGCGAAATCACCAAGGAAGCCATCCAGCGTGCCATGGGCAACCTGCGCGACGTGGACCAGGACCTGGTGGACGCCCAGGAAACCCGCCGCATCCTGGACCGCCTCTACGGCTACGAAATTTCCCCCGTGCTGTGGCGCAAGGTGGCCCGCGGCCTCTCCGCCGGCCGGGTGCAGTCCGTGGTCACCCGCATGGTGGTGGACCGCGAACGCGAACGCATGGCCTTCAAGTCCGCTTCCTACTGGGACCTGACCGGACAGTTCGGCGCGGATTCTGGCTCCTTCAAAGCGAAGCTGGCCTCCGTGGACGGCGCCAAGGTTGCCTCCGGCCGCGATTTCAACGACGACGGCGTCCTCACGTCCAAGAACGTGGCGCACCTGAACGAGGAGCTGGCCGCGTCCCTGGCCGCCGGGCTGCAGGACGCCCCCTTCACGGTCCGGTCCGTTGAAACGAAGCCGTACACCCGCCGCCCCGCCGCGCCGTTCACCACCTCCACGCTGCAGCAGGAGGCCGGGCGCAAGCTGCGCTTCTCCTCCAAGAGCACCATGCAGATCGCCCAGCGTCTGTATGAAAACGGCTACATCACCTATATGCGTACCGACTCCTCGGCGCTGAGCGACGAAGCCTTGACGGCAGCCCGCCGCCAGGCCTCCGAGCTTTACGGTCCCGAATACATTCCCGGTTCGCCCCGGGTTTACACCAACAAGGCAGCCAACGCGCAGGAAGCCCACGAGGCCGTCCGCCCCGCCGGTGACTCCTTCCGGACCCCCGCCCAGGTTGCCTCCCAGCTCCGCGGCGACGAGTTCCGCCTCTACGAGCTGATCTGGAAGCGCACCGTCGCCTCGCAGATGGCGGACGCCAAGGGTTCGACGGCGACCATCCGCCTGGGTGCCGTGGCTGTCAGCGGCGACGCTGCCGGCCGCGATGCCGAGTTCAGCGCCTCCGGCACCGTCATCACGTTCCCCGGCTTCCTGGCCGCCTACGAGGAAGGCAAGGACGAAAGCCGCGGCGACGACGACTCCGACGAAGCCCGCCGCCTGCCCAACGTGGCCAAGGGCGACACGCTGAAGGCCTCGGACATCGTGGCAGTGGGCCACGAAACCTCGCCGCCCCCGCGTTACACCGAAGCGTCCCTGACGGCGGAGCTGGAAAAGAAGGGCATCGGCCGCCCTTCCACCTACGCCTCTACCATCTCCACCATCCAGGACCGCGGCTACGTCCGGAAGCAGGGCTCCGCGCTGGTGCCCAGCTGGATCGCGTTCTCCGTGATCCGCCTGCTCGAGCAGCACTTCTCGGATTACGTGGACTATGAGTTCACGGCGGACATGGAAGGCGACCTGGACAAGATCGCCAACGGCCAGGCCGCCGGAACCTCGTGGCTGCGGCACTTCTACTTCGGTGAAGACTCGGACCCCGGCCTGCTGAGCATCGTGAACAACCTCGGTGAGATCGATGCCCGCGAGATCAACTCCATCCCCATCACGGACGAAATAACGCTGCGGGTGGGCAAGTTCGGACCCTACCTGGAAAGCTCTGCGGCCACGGTTGATCCCAAAACCGGCGAGATCGTCGAGTCCCCGCGTGCCAACGTCCCGGAGGACCTGGCCCCGGACGAGCTCACCGCCGCCAAGGCCGTGGAACTGATGGAGACGGCGGCGCCGGAGGAACGCGTTTTGGGCGCTGATCCGCACACCGGGCACACCGTCGTCGCCAAGAATGGCCGTTACGGCGCCTACGTCACCGAGGTCATTCCCGAGATGACCGAGGAACAGATCGCTGCCCAGCCGGTGGAGTACTACAAGAACGGCAAGCCCAAGCCGCCCAAGAAGCCGGTCAAGGCCAAGCCGCGCACCGGGTCGCTGTTCAAGTCGATGACGGTTGAGTCCGTCACCCTGGACGAGGCGCTGCAGCTCATGAGCCTGCCCCGGGCACTGGGGGAGGACTCCGAAGGAAACCTCATCACCGTCCAGAACGGACGGTTCGGCCCGTACCTGAAGAAGGGAACGGACTCCCGCTCCATCGGGACCGAAGAGGAAATCTTCACCATCACGCTCGAACAGGCGCTGGAGATCTACTCGCAGCCCAAGCAGCGCGGTGCCCGTGCCGCGGTGCCGCCGCTGGCCGAGTTCGGTCCGGACCCGGTGTCGGAAAAGAACATCGTGGTGAAGGAAGGGCGGTTCGGCCCGTACATCACCGATGGCATCACCAACATCACGGTTCCGCGGGCCACCTCGCTGGAGGAGCTCACCCGCGAACAGGCGGTGGAGCTGCTCGCCGAGAAACGCGCCAAGGGCCCGGTCAAGCGGACCGCCACCCGCAAGGCGCCGGCCAAGAAGAAGGCAACGGCCAAGAAGTAGCAGCGGGGCCGGCGCGTTTGCGCCGGCCACCGTATCGTGATCGGCTAGGGGAATGACTGAACAGACCGGAATCGCCGATCCCACGCCGCTCAACGACCTCGAGGAGAAGCTCGCCACGGGCAACGATCCCGACGCGAACCCAGTGGACGTCATCCTGTCGTTCCTCAACAGCGAGGTCTACATCATCAGCTCCGACGGCATCGAGGGCGAGGACTCACAGGTGGAGCCCCTGGTCCTGGGCAATTCCGAGGGCGCCCCCGTCCTGGCCGTCTTCTCGCACCCCACCCGGGTGGACCAGCAGTACCTGGATGCAGCGCCCAACGTGCTGGGAACCCAGGGCGCGGCCATCATCGCCAACATCGGCGAGGAACTGGGCCTGGTGATCAACCCCGGCGCAGCCTACGGATTTGAGATCAACCCGGAAGGCGTGGCGAACATCAAACGCGACTTCAAGCGCGCTGACGAGCAATAATGTCACCATGCGGCTAGGCGTCCTCGATATCGGGTCAAACACTGTCCACCTCCTCCTGGTGGATGCCCACCCCGGGGCGCGGCCGTTGCCGTTCGCCTCGCACAAACGGCCGCTGTCCCTGGTGCAGTATCTGGAACCGGACGGCAGCATCAGCGACGAGGGCCAGCACGAGCTCACCGAGTTTGTCCTGGAAGCCTGGGAGTTCGCCGCCCGCCATAAGGCCGAGGACCTCCTGGCCTTCTGTACCTCGGCCATCCGCGAGGCCACCAACGGCCCCGAGGTCCTGGCGCGCGTCAAGCACGAAACCACTGTGACGCTCCAGGAACTGACCGGCAGCGAAGAGGCCTCCATGACGTTCTTTGCCGTCAGGCGCTGGCACGGCTGGGGCGCCGGCCCCATCCTGAACCTGGACATCGGCGGCGGCTCGTTCGAAATGGCCTTCGGCCAGGACGAGCTCCCCGAAGTCGCAACCTCGGTACCGCTGGGCGCCAGCAGGCTCACCCGGGACTGGCTGGCTGAGGACCCGCCCTCGGCCAGGAGCGTCAAGGAACTGCGGCGGTACATCCGGTCAACGCTGAAGCCTGCGGTCCGCGAGTTCGATGGCCTGGGCAGGGCCAACCTGGTGGCCGGAACGTCCAAGACCTTCCGCTCACTGGCCCGCATCGCCGGTGCAGCGCCCAGCGCAGCCGGCCCCTACGTCAAACGGGAACTGAACGCCACGGACCTCGGCGTCTGGGCGCAGCGCATTTCCGCCATGAAGGCCGAGGACCGGCTGCACCTGCCCGGCGTCTCCGAGGCTCGGGCCCACCAGCTCCTGGCCGGTGCGCTGGTGGCGGAGGCCGCCCTGGAGCTGTTCAAGTTCAAGAAGCTCCGGATCTGCCCGTGGGCCCTGCGTGAGGGCCTCATCCTGCGCCGGCTGGACCAGCTGGTGTTCGCCGGGCCACTGGAGCCTGCGCCCCACATTGCGGCGCCGCCGGCCGTGCAGCCCACTTTCTAAAGGACCACTTAAAAGCGGAAGCACCGGCAGTGGCAACAGGAAAATGGGGGAAAACCTGTTGCCACCGCCGGTGCCCTGGCAGGCATCCCCATGCCTGCCGCATCACTCGCACCCTCAATGAGGTAATAACTACATTAGGACCGCAAGTTGTGCGCTCCCTGCACTGAACATGGGAGTTGCCTGTGAATGGGGGCAGCCTGCAATGATGGAGCCATGAGCAACCGAATCGCATTCCTTGGCTGTGGGTCCATGAACGAAGCCATCCTCGGCGGCCTGGTGGAAGCCGGCACCAACCCGGCAGACATCGTGGCAACAGTCCGCCGGGCCGAGCGTGCCGCTGAACTGGCCGAGCGGTACCACGGCATCACCGCGATCGCCGGCGAGGAGGAACCGGACAACAACCGGCAGGCCGCGAAAGGGTCCGCCGTCGCGATCCTTGGCGTCAAGCCGGTGGGCATTGCGGACCTTGCCCGGGAGATCAGCCCCGCGCTCACCCCGGACACGATCGTAGTCAGCGTTGCCGCAGCCGTCTCCATCGCCCAGCTTGAAGCCGCCCTCCCGGCGGGGCAGCCCGTTATCCGGACCATGCCCAACACCCCGGCGAAACTGGGCCGCGGCGTCATCTCCGTCTCGCCCGGCACCAACTGCACACCCGGCCAGCTCCAGCAGGTGAAGGACCTCTTCCAAGGTGCGGGGACCGTCGTCGAAGTGCCCGAGGAACAGGTGGACGCGCTCTCGGCCATCAGCGGCTCCGGCCCCGCCTACGCCTTCTACCTGGCTGAGGCCATGGCCTCGGCAGGGGAAGAGCTGGGCCTGGACCGCGATCTCGCAGTGCTGCTGGCACGGGAGACCGTGGCGGGCGCCGGCTTTATGCTGGCAGAGCCCGGCGCGGATCCGTCGGCGCTCCGCAAGTCAGTAACCAGCCCCAACGGCACCACCGAACGCGCCATTGCCACCTTCGATGAACAGGGCATTCCGTCCATCATCGCGGCCGGCGCGCGGGCAGCAGCGGACCGGGCAGCGGAAATCACCAAGCAGCTCGGCTAAGGGCGGGCCGCGAACCGCTCCAGCAGGTCCACGTGGCCTGAGACGATCAGCATGTCGCGGGAGGAAACCTTGGTCTCCGGGCGGGCGTAGGTGAAGTCCTCGCCCGGGGACTTCACACCGACGATTGTCACGCCGTACTTCGAGCGGACCTTCGATTCATCCAGCGTGAAGCCTACCGTTTCGCGTGGCGGGTACATCTTGACGATGGCGAAGTCGTCATCGAATTCAATGAAGTCCAGCATGCGGCCGGACACCAGGTGCGCCGCCCGGACGCCGGCGTCCGCTTCCGGATAAATCACGTGGTTGGCGCCAATCCGGGTCAGGATCTTGCCGTGGGACGGCGTAATGGCCTTCACCCACAGGTGCTCGATGCCAAGGTCCACCAGGTTCACCGTGATCAGCACCGAGGACTCGATTGAGGTGCCCACGCCCACCACTGCCGAGCTGAATTCCTGCGCACCGAGCTGGCGCAGGGCGTCGATGTTGGTGGCGTCCGCCTCCACCACATGGGTCAGCAGCGGAGCCCACTTCTGCACCAGGCTCCGGTCCCGCTCGATCGCCAGGACCTCGCGGCCCTGCTTGACCAGTTGCTCGGCCGTGGACGAGCCGAAGCGGCCCAGCCCGATAACCAGCACCGGCGCGTTGTGGGCGGGGCGCCGGGAAGCTTCTGACGAACTAGCCAATGATGGGCCTCTCTTCGGGGTAGTGGTACAGCTGGCTGCGCTGGCGCAGGGCCAGGGCAGCGGCGAGGGTCACGGTGCCCACGCGGCCTGCGAACATGAGCGCGGTGAGGACGTAGACACCTTCGGGCGCCACCTCGGCGCTGAGCCCGGTGCTCAGGCCAACGGTGGCGAAGGCCGAAATCGTCTCAAACAGTACCCGGTCCAGGGACGCGCCGCTGATCTGCAGAAGCAGGAAGGCGGAGACGGAAACCAGTGTGGCACCGGCAACGATCACGGAAATGGCCACCCGCATGGTGCCCTGCGGAATGGTCCGGCCGTACACCTTCACGTCCGCGTCGCCGCGCGCCTCGGCAATGATGGCCAGGAACATGACGGCAATGGTGGTCACCTTGATGCCGCCCGCCGTCGATGCCGAGCCGCCGCCGGCGAACATCAGTGCGTCCGTGAGCAGCTTGGTGGTTGATTCCATGTGGTTCTGGTCCACCAGGTTGAAGCCGCCGGATCGGGTCATGACGGAGGCAAAGAGGGAATGGGTCAGTTTGTCACCGAGCCCCATGGGCCCGATGGTGCGGGCGTTGTCCCACTCCATCAGCGCCCAGAGGAACGCTCCGGCGGCCAGGAGGATGAAGGAGACCTGGATGGTGAGCTTGGTGTGCAGGTTCCATTTCTTCCAGTTCAGCCCGTTCTGCTGCAGGACCATCACCACCGGAAAGCCGAGGCTGCCCAGGAAGACTCCCACCATGAGGGGAATCAGGATCCACAAGTCTGTCTCGTAGGGCACGATGCCGTCCGAGTGCGGCGTGAAGCCGGCGTTGTTGAACGCTGAAATGGCGTAGAAGATGCCGTGCCAGACGGACTGCCAGAAGCCCTCGCCGAGGGTGAGGAAGCGGGGGATCAGGGTCAGGGCCAGAATGCCTTCGATGACCACCGACGTGGTGATGACGATCCGGAGCAGGGTGCCGACCTCGCCCAGGCGCCCTGCGTTGTTCATGGACTCGGCGGCGATAATCTTGCCGCGCACGCCGAGCCGCTTGCTGACCATGAGCGCCAGGAGCGAGGCCAGGGTGAGGGTGCCCAAACCACCGATGAAGATGCCCACCAGGATCACCAGCTGTCCGAAGAAGGACCAGTGGACCGCAGTGGACACCACCGTCAGCCCGGTGACACAGACCGCCGAAACGGCCGTGAACAGGGCTTGGTGCAGCGGCGTGGCTGTGCCGGAGGCAGAGGACACCGGAAGGGACAGCAGGAAGGTGAACACCAGGCACACCCCGGCGAATGCGCTGAGGGCGAGCCGGGCGGGGGAGGTGTTGGCGATGTCGTCGATGAAGTCGCGCAACCGGGTAAAGATCCAGAGGCCCTCCCGCTCCTGCGCTGGGGGGTGCCAGCTGGCCGGGGTCCGGGGCCTCGACTGGCTTTGCGTCATGTGTGGCTTTTCCTCGGTCGAATCTGCTTCCCCCAGTAGTAAACCACTAAAGGCCGCGTCATGGCCGGGCCGGCAGGGTGCTGTGCTCAGGTAGCCTGTGATTGATGACATACCTGCCCGGCCTCCGCCAGCCCGCGCCGCCAACGATGGTGGCATGGGGCGCTGACATGACGGCGTACAACTTTGGCCACGGGCACCCCATGGCGCCCGCGCGGATGGAGCTCACAGCGCGCCTGGCGGAAAGCCTGGGCCTGTTCCACCTGGACCATGTGGCGGTGGAAGCGCCGGGCGTGGCAACGGACAGTGAACTCGAAGCAGTCCACTCGGCGGACTACGTGGCAGCGGTGCGGAAGGTCAGCGCCGATCCGTCCACCCCCGATGAATCGAGGGGCCTGGGCACCGAGGACGACCCCGCGTTTGCCGGCATGCATGAGGCCGCCGCCCGGCTGGCCGGCGGCTCGCTGCTGGCGGCCTCCCGGATCCTGGACGGCTCGGCCGTGCACGCCGTCAACTTCGGTGGAGGCATGCACCACGCCGCCCGGGAAAGGGCCAGCGGCTTCTGCATCTACAACGACGCCGCACTGGCCGTGCAGAAGCTGCTCGACGGCGGCGTCCGCAAGGTGGCGTACATCGACGTCGATGCCCACCACGGCGATGGAACGGAAAGCATCTTCTGGAACGATCCCCGGGTGCTGACACTCTCGCTGCACGAATCGGGAATGACCCTCTTCCCCGGTACAGGCTTCGCCAACGAGATCGGCGGCCCGGAGGCCGAGGGGACGGCAGTAAACGTGGCCCTGCCCTCGGGAACCGGGGATGCCGGCTGGCTGCGGGCGTTTTATGCGGTGGTTCCCCAGGTGGTGGCCGCCTTTGCACCGGAGGTGATTGTGAGCCAGCACGGCTGCGATTCGCACCGGACGGATCCGCTGACCCACCTCAACCTCAGCGTGGACGGCCAGCGTGAGGCCGCGTCCGCCGTCGCTAACCTCGCTGCGCAATTCTGTGGCGGACGGTGGATCGCCACCGGCGGCGGCGGATACAACGTGGTGGACGTGGTGCCCCGCGCCTGGAGCCACCTCGTGGCCATCGCGGCGGGCCGTCCGGTGCCCCTCCGCACCCCGGTGCCGCAGGACTGGCGCGACTATGTCGAAGCCAAATACGGTGCCACCGCGCCGGAGCTGATGGGCGACGACGTCGAGTTGTGGTGGCGCTCCTGGGAGGTCGGGTTCGACCCCAACGACGCCGTGGACCGCACGGTGATGGCCACCCGCAAGGCCGTTTTTCCGCTGCATGGACTGGACCCCTGGTTCGACTGACGTGGCCTCCGTCCCATTCCCTCCAGACCCCGAAATAGTTGATGCCTTTCGGCGTATATGTCGTTAGGGTGGGAGTCATGGTGACAGACGACGTATTTGCCGTCATTGCGGAATCAACCCGGCGGGACATCCTGGTTTCGCTGTGCAACGGGGACAAAGCCGTGGGCGAACTGGTGGAGGAACTGGCAGCAAGCCAGCCCACCATTTCCAAGCACCTGAAAGTCCTCCGCGAGGCGCAGCTGGTGAGCATGCGCGCGCAGGGCCAAAAACGCTACTACGCGCTGAACCGGAAGCCCCTTGAGGGCGTGGCCAGCTGGCTGGGGATGTTCGACGTCGGCGCTCCCGCCACGGTGCCTGAAGCCGCCGCCGCGACCGAAGCTACAGCCAGCACGATGCCCGCCGGATCCGCCGCACAGAAGCCGGCCGCGGCCACTGCTGCCCCGGAACCTGCCGCCGCTCAATCTGCCCCGGCTAAATCTGCTCCGGCCGAATCCGCCGACGCCGAAACCGCCGACGCCGAATCCGCTGCCACCGAACGAGCCAGCGTCGGCGAGCGGATGCCCGAAGCGGTCCCCGCCGGCGCTGTGTCCGCTGACGTCCTGGTGCGGGACGGCGCAGAATTGAGTCCCGCCGTCGTCATTCCGGGCGGCACTTCGGCGCCGCTCAGCGATGACAGCGTTCCGCAGCAGATCGGCAGGTCGGTGGGGCGTGCCGCCACCCGGGCCGCCGACCTGCTGGCCAACCTCCCCAACCTGCCGAAGTTCGGGCGCAAGAAGTAGGGCCTACCTCCCCAGCAGCCGGACGTGCTCCGGCGTCAGGTCGGCGATCCGGCTCACGCCGAGCAGCGCCATGGTGCGGGCCATGTCCTTTTCCAGGATCTGCAGGGTGCGGTCCACGCCAGTGCGGCCGCCAGCCATCAGACCGTAGAGGTAGGCCCGGCCGATCAGCGTGAAGTCGGCGCCCAGTGCCAGCGCCGCCACAATGTCCGCGCCGCTCATGATTCCCGTGTCCAGCATGATGGCCGCGTCAGTGTTGTCCGCGGTGAAGGCCTGCCGGACTTCTGGGAGCAGGTGGAAGGGGATGGGTGCCCGGTCCAGTTGCCGGCCGCCGTGGTTGGACAGGACCACTCCGTCGGCGCCGTGGTCCACCACGCGGCGGGCGTCCTCCACCGTCTGGATGCCCTTGACCACCAACTTGCCCTTCCAGGTTTCCCTGAGCCAGTCGAGGTCCTCGAACGTGAGCGTGGGGTCGAACATGGAGTTGATGAGGTCTGCCACGGTGCCGGTGTAGCGGGAGAGTGAGGCGAAGGTCAGCGGCTCGTGCGTGAGGAAGTTGAACCACCAGGCGGGCCGGTACGAGGCATCCAGGACGGTCTTGAGGGTCAGCGCCGGCGGGATGGTCATGCCGTTGCGGACGTCCCGCAGGCGGGCGCCGGCCACGGCGGTGTCCACGGTGACCATGAGGGTGTCATTGCCGGCCTTCGCAGCGCGTTCGATGAGTTCCAGCGACCGGTCCCGGTCCGTCCACAGGTAGAGCTGGAACCAGTTGCGGCCGTTCGGCGCTGCAGCGGCCACGTCCTCGATGGAGGCCGTGCCCATGGTGGACAGCGTGTAGGGGATGCCCGCAGCCTCGGCCGCCTGGGAACCGGCGTACTCACCCTCGGACTGCATCATCCGCGTGAAGCCGGTGGGCGCGATGCCCACCGGGAGGCGGGAGGGCTTGCCCAGGATGTCCGTGCTGAGGTCGATGGCGGACACGTTCCGGAGGATGCCCGGCCGGAATTCGATGTCCAGGAAAGCCTGGCGCGCGCGGCGGAGGGTGATTTCCCCTTCGGCTGCGCCGTCGGTGTAGTCGAAGGGCGCCTGCGGGGTGCGGCGCTTGGCGATGTCCCGGAGTTCCCAGATGGTGCTGGCCCGCTTGAGCCGGGCGTCCCTGCTGAAGTCCGGCTTCTTGAACTGCATGAGCGGTGCCAGGTCCGAGTACTTGGGGACACGGCGGCGCAGCGCCGCAGGCAGGGCAGCGGCGGCGGAACCGGCAGGGGCGGACGACGGCGGAGCCCCGGCAGGTGCCTGGGCTGCGGGAATGTCCGTGGCCTCCGGGCCGGGGGTGGCGTCCGGATTGTTGGGTTGGATGGTGTGGGTCATGTCGTCCTCCTGTGGTCTAACCACACTCTAGACTCTGTGGTCCAACCACATCAAGTACTATTCATCCATGCGCACCCACCAGTTGGTCCTGCACTGGATCGAGAACGAACTCTCAGCCGGCAGGCTGGCCGTGGGCGGCAGGCTGCCGGCCGAGCGCAGCCTCGCCGAGCTGCTGAAGGTCTCGCGGACGTCGGTGCGTGAAGCCATCCGGGTCCTGGAAGCCATGGGGGTGGTGCGGGCCGGCGTGGGATCGGGGCCGGAGGCAGGCACGGTGGTGATTTCGGACCCCGCCGCGGCCCTCGGCTCCGCGCTGCGGCTGCATGTGGCAACCCGGCACCTGCCGGTGGCGGACATCGTGGAGACCCGCGTGCTGCTGGAGTCCTGGGCAGCTGCCAAAGCGCTCCCGGACGCGCCGGTGCTGGATGAGGCTGCGGCGCTGCTGGAGGCCATGGCGGCGGAAAGCCTCCCCGCCAACGACTTCCTGGCCCTCGACGTGCGGTTCCATCTGGCGCTTGCCGATGCCGCGGGAAATGCGGTGGTCAGCGCCATGATGGGTTCGCTGCGGGAATCGATCCAGGGTTACGCGGCTGATCTCACCGCCAACCTGCCGGACTGGGAAGCCACGTCATGCCGGCTGCGCACGGAGCACCGGGACATCCTTGCCGCCATCAGGGCGGGCGACGGCGGGACCGCGGCACTGCTGGTTGCTGCCCACATCGAGGGTTTCTACCAGGAAGCCGGGCTGGCCCCGGGCCGCTGACCCCGCTCAGCCGTGGACAGCAGTCCGCGCTGCCCTGGCGGGGCCGCTGCTGGAACGCACCTCAAGCCGCGGCTGGTACCTGCTGCCCGGGGCGTCGTTCTCCTCTTTGCGGATGAGGGCCCGGAGCTGGCGCCAGGCTTGCTCGCCCAGCTCGGTGATGGGCACAGCCGCGGTGGTGAGGGCCGGCGTCGTGTACTTGGCAAAAGGAATGTCATCAAAGCCGGTGACGGACATGTCGCCCGGGACGTTGATCCCGCGTTCATGCAGGCCGCTCATGAGCCCCATGGCCACGAGGTCGTTGAAGGCCAGAATGCCTGTGGCGCCTGATTCCAGGACCGCGTCCACGGCCTCGTGGCCGGTATCGAAGTCCGAGCCGCCTTCAAGCATGGTGACATCCACGTGGGGGTGGGCCGTCTTGAACGTTTCCAGGCCCTGCAGGCGCATGCCGTTGGAGGCACTCCGCGGCGGCCCTGCCAGGAACGCCAGCCTGGTGTGGCCCAGCTCCACCAGGTGTTCGGCGAGGTCCTGGACGCCCTGCCCGTAGTCCACCACCAGGCTGGGCACGCCAGTGGTGGCGGTGGTGCGGTTGATCAGCACGAGCGGGTGCAGGGACGGCGCGATTTCTTCCAGCTCGGCATCCGTCATGCGGGGTGCGCACAGGACGAGGCCGTCGCAGCGGCGGCGTGCCTCACCGGCGAGGATGGCCTCCTCACTGGAGACCTCGAAGGAGTCGGCGATCAAAACGCGGTAACCATCCTGGGCAGCGGCGCGGCTCAGCCCGCGCAGGATCGCCTGGAAAGTGGGGTTGGCCAGGTCCGGCACCACAATCCCGATGGTGTCCGTCTTGCCCAGCGCCAGGCTGCGCCCGACGGGGTTGGGCTGGTACTTCAACTCGGCCGCCGCCGCGCGGACGCGGGAGGCGATCTCCGGGTCCACCGTGTAGTTGCCGTTCATGACGCGGGAAACCGTGGCGTGCGAGACGCCCGCCTTCACGGCGACATCTGCGATGCCGATTCGGCCGGTTGCCGATTTCCTGACCATAGGGAACCTTTCCTAGCGCCACGGACTTCGGGTCCCCGGCCGGATTGCCGGCGCTGCAGCAGCTTCCGGCCGCCTAATGGCGGTGTGTTGAGAGACAGCATATAACGCGATGGGAAAGCGATTTCTATTGTTTTCCCGTGTTTTCCCACGCTTTTCCCGCTTTTCCGTGAACCCATGGACGTGCCGAGGGTAGAAAACGCTTTCTCCCAATGCCCATAATGGTTGACGGAAGCATGGTGCTGTTGATACAAATCATATAGCGAACCGAGAAAACGCTTTCTCAACGGTGCTGCAGTGCGCCGGCGCCACCTCCCCGGATCACCTAGCAGGCCGGGCACCAGTCTTTGAAAGGGACCCCATGGTCAACACAGCCGAATCGAGTCCAGCAGTGGCCACCGGAGCCCACCCCGGAAACGGCGGCAAGGCCCGCTTCGCCCTGATCGGTACCGGCGGACGCTCCGAGATGTACATCCGCGCCATCTTCGGCAAGCACGCCGACACCGCGGAACTCGTGGCCTTCTCCGACGTCAACCCCGGCCGGGTGGAGTTCTACCAGAAGCTGATCCAGGAACTCGGCGCCCCGGGGCCCATCGCCTCGTTCGACCCCAAGGACCTGACGGCGTTCGTCCAGGCCAACAACATTGACCGCGTCGTGGTCACCACGCCGGACTACACGCACGCCGACTTCATTGTCGAGGGGCTGCGCGCCGGCGCCGACGTCGTCGTCGAAAAGCCGCTCACCATCGACGCCGAAGGCTGCCGCCGCATCACCCAGGCCGTGCAGGAGACCGGGCGCAACGTGGTGGTCACCTTCAATTACCGCTACTCGCCGCGCAACAGCGCCCTCAAGGAAATCATCCAGAGCGGCGTGATCGGCAAGGTCACCTCCATTGACTTCAGCTGGGTCCTGGACACCGTCCACGGCGCCGACTACTTCCGCCGCTGGCACCGGGAAAAGAAGAACTCGGGCGGCCTGCTCATCCACAAGGCTTCCCACCACTTCGACCTGGTCAACTGGTGGATCGACGACGTCCCGGAGCGTGTCTTCGCGTCCGGCGGCCTGAAGTTCTACGGTGACACGAATGCCGCTGAACGGGGACTCGGCGCCCGTCCCGAACGCGGCACCCCGGCTGCGGACACCCCTGCCGGCGAACGGGATCCGTTCGCCCTCGACCTGCGTGATGATGAGCGGCTCAAGGCCCTCTTCCTGGACAACGAGCACTACGACGGCTACCGCCGCGACCAGGACGTCTTCACCGGCGGCATCACCATCGAGGACAACCTGGCACTGGTGGTGGAGTACCAGGGCGGTCCCCGCCTGAGCTACTCCATGAACGCCCACAGCCCCTGGGAGGGCTACCGCGTGGCGGTCAACGGCACCGAAGGCCGGGCCGAACTCGAGGTGGTGGAACGCGCCGCCGTCCTGCACAGCACGGACAAGAAGACCGTTGTTGATCCCAGCGCCACACCTGTCGAGGAAGAGGACGCCGTCCGCCGCAACGGTGAGCGCCTGGTGGTCCAGCGCCACTGGGAGCCTGCCTACGAGGTGCCCATCGTCAACGGCGAAGGCGGCCACGGCGGCGGCGACGCCCTCCTGCTCTCCGACCTCTTCAACGGCCCCGGCGAGGACCCGCTGGGCCGGCCCTCCGGCTACCTGGACGGCCTCCGCTCGGTTTCCGTCGGCATCGCCGGCAACCGTTCGCTCGAATCATCCCTGCCCGTGCGCATCGAGGACCTGGACCTCGGCGTCGACCTCCGGCGCGCCCCCTGATGCCCGCACCCACGATCACCGGACCCTAAGGAACAACCATGAGCAGGATCTTTGTCACCGGCGGCTCCGGCCGGCTGGGACGCAGTGTGGTGGCGGGGCTCGCCGAAGCCGGCCACCACGTCATCTCGGTGGACCGCGACGCCCTGCCGGCCGAGCTGCTGCCGGCTGGCGTAGAACAGGCAACCGCTGACCTGCTGGCACCGGGGGAGGCTCTTCGCCTCCTCCGGGACGCCAGGCCCGACGCCGTCATCCACCTCGCCGCGATCGCCGTGCCTTTCAGCGCACCCGAGGACGTCATTTTTGCCACGAACACGCGGCTCGCCTTCGCCGTCGTCAGCGCGGCGACGGAGCTGGGCGTGCCGAAGATCATCACCGCCAGCAGCCCCACGGTGCTCGGCTACGGGTCGCCCGCGGGCTGGCTCCCGCCGTCGTTCCCGCTGGATGAGCGCACGCCTGCCAAGCCGTGGAACGCCTATGCCCTGTCCAAACTCATCGCGGAGCAGACAGTCCAGATGTTCGCCGCAGCCCAAGGGGACAGGATCCGTTACGCGGCGTTCCGCCCGTGCTTCGTGATTTCCCCTGAGGAATGGGAAGGCGCTCCCACCCAGCAGGGCCACACCCTTGCCGAGCGGCTTGCCGATCCCGCACTGTCCGCGCCGGCCCTGTTCAACTACGTGGACGCACGTGATGTGGCGGAGTTCCTGGACCTGCTGCTGGACAGGATGGAGTCCATCCCGAACGGCGAGACCTTCTTCGTGGGCGCAGCCGATGCCCTGGCCACCGCGCCCCTGGCAGAACTCATGCCCCGGTTCCTGCCCGGCAGCGACGCCATCAGCGGCGGCCTCACCGGCACCAGCCCCGCCTTCTCCATCGCCAAGGCGCAGGAACTGCTGGGCTGGCAGCCCAAGCGCAGCTGGCGCACTGAACTCAAGTCCCACCAAACCCTCAACGACGAGACCTCCGCGCTGGTGACCGCCGGCAGCGGAACCAAGGAGACATCATGAAATTCGACGGCGTACTCTTCTTCCCCGTCACACCGTTCACGGCCGAAGGCGCCGTTGACGTGGACCTGCTCAAGGAGCACATAGCTTCACGGCTCCCGTTCGGCCCCGGGGGCGTCTTCCCCGCCTGCGGCACCGGCGAATTCCACGCCCTCAGCATCGAGGAGGTCCGCACCGTGGTGACGGCCGCCGTCGAGGTCGTGGCAGGCAAGGTTCCCGTGGTTGCCGGTGCCGGCGGGCCGCTGGGCCACGCCCTCGCCGCCGCCAGGGCAGCCGAGGAAGCAGGGGCCGACGCCCTCCTGGTCCTGCCGCCCTACCTCGTCACCGGCCCCACCGACGGCCTGGTGGCCTACATTGAAGCCGTTGCCGACGCGAGCAGCCTGCCGGTGATCGTCTACCACCGTGGCAACGCCAAGTTCACGGCCGCCTCCATGGTGCGCCTGGCCGCCAACCCCAAGGTGGTCGGCTTCAAGGACGGACTGGGCGATGTGGGCCTGGCGCAGGAGATCGTCTCCGCCGTCAGGGCCACCGGACGCGAGGACTTCGCCTTCTTCAACGGCCTGCTCACCGCCGAGCTCACACAGGGCGCCTACCGCGGCCTGGGCATTCCGCTCTACTCCTCGGCGGCGTTCGCCATGGCACCGGAGATCGCCAAGGCCTACTACGACGCCTACGTCTCCGGTGACGAGGACCGGCGCAATGCACTGCTCGAAGGCTTCTACGCTCCCTTGGTCCGCCTGCGCGACCAGACCCCGGGCTTCGGCGTCTCGCTGATCAAGGCGGGCCTGCGCCTGGGCGGCCTGCCCGTGGGCCCGGTCCGTCCGCCGCTGGTGGATCCCACCGAGGAACAGCTGGTGGAGCTCAAGGCCATCCTGGCCAGGGGCTACGAGCTGGCCGGCTGATGAGTGCCCCCGCAGCCGTTGCCGTCCGCACCGTTCCCCGGATCACCGGGCTGACCACCCGGCTCCTGACCGTCCCGCTCCGCCGGCACTGGGGTGCGGAGGCGCCGGAGAACCACGTGATCGCCACGGAGATCCACACGGACGACGGCGGCGCGGGGCTCGGTTTTTCCTGGACCCCCACCATTGGCCCGCAGGCGGTCAAGGCGCTGCTGGACTACGACATCGCACCGTTCGTCACCGGCCTTCCGGCCAAACCGGAAACGGTGTGGGACGCGGTGTGGAAGCGGCTGCATGAGGCCGGCGGCGGGGGACTGACCACCATTGCGATGGCCGGGCTTGACCTTGCCCTGTGGGACCTGCAGGCGCGCAAGGCCGGCACCTCGGTGACCGGCCTGATCGGCCAGCGGCAGGAGTCCGCCGAGGTCTACGGATCAGGGGTGAACCTGCACTACACCCTGGACGAACTGGTGGCCCAGACCGAACGCTGGGTGGCCGCCGGCCACCAGGCGGTGAAGATCAAAGTGGGCAAACCGGACCTCCGCGAAGATGCTGAGCGCGTGGCCGCCGTCCGTTCCGTCCTGGGACCGGACCGCCGGCTCATGATCGACGCCAACCAGCGGTGGGACCTGCCCACCACCTTCCGGGCACTGGAGGTGCTCTCCGAATACGGGCTGGACTGGCTGGAGGAACCCCTCCGCGCGGACGACCTCTGGGCCTACCGCCGGCTGCGGAAGCACTCACCGGTGCCCATCGCCCTCGGCGAAAACCTGCACACGATCTACCGGTTCCGCGATTTCATTGAGGCGGAGGCGGTGGACATCATCCAGCCCAACATCATCCGGGTTGGCGGGATCACCCCGTTCCGGCGGATCGTGGAGTTGGCACGGACCAACAGCATCAAGGTGATGCCGCACCTGCTGCCGGAGCTGTCCGGGCAGCTGGCGCTGACCCTGGCGGAGCCCACGCTGGTGGAGGACGTTGAAGAGGCGTCATTCGAACAGCTGGGCATCCTGGACGGGCCGTCGCCGGTCCGGTTCAGCAACAGCAGGGTGACGCTGGCGGACCGGCCCGGACTGGGCTTCCGTTTCCGGGATGTTGTGTGAGCACACGGCAACCACGCACTGTAACGAAGAACGTACATAAACAGAACAGGTACCTGACGTGACAACTGCAACGCTTTCCCTGTCCGAACTGACCGCGGCGGCTACCGACGCCGCCCGCACGTCGGCAGCGGCTTCCGACGCCGAGAGGGCGGGCTGGCTGAATGCAGTGGCCGACGCCCTGGACGCGAACGCCGCGGAACTGGTGGAGATCGCCGATTCCGAGACAAGCCTGGGCGCTCCCCGGCTGACCGGGGAGGTGGCCCGCACCACCGGCCAGCTGCGCCTGTTTGCGCGCGTCATCACCGAGGGTTCCTACCTCGAAGCGATCATCGACCACGCGGACCCGTCCTCCACCCCGCCAAAGCCCGACCTGCGCCGCATCCTGAAGCCCATTGGCCCGGTGGCCGTGTTCTCGGCATCGAATTTCCCGTTCGCCTTCTCCGTTGCCGGCGGCGACACAGCCTCGGCCCTGGCTGTTGGCTGCTCCGTCATCGTCAAGGCCCACTCCGGCCACGTGCGGCTTTCGGAGCGGACGGCGGAAATTGTCGCTGACGCGCTCCGTGGCGCCGGCGCACCGGAAGGCCTCTTCGCCCTGGTCAGCGGCCGCGAAGCGGGGACGGCACTGGTGCAGGACCCCGCCATCAAGGCGGTCGGTTTCACGGGCTCCATCCCCGGCGGCCGGGCACTGTTCGACCTCGCCACGTCCCGCCCGGAGCCCATTCCGTTCTACGGCGAGCTGGGCAGCCTCAACCCGGTGGTCATCACGGCCGCCGCACTGAAGGAACGCTCCGGCGAACTCGCCACCGGGCTGGCAGGTTCCTTCACCCTGGGCGCCGGACAGTTCTGCACCAAGCCGGGCCTGGTGTTCATCCCGGCCGGGACGTCCTTCGCCGCGGACGTGGCCGAGGCCAGCAAGGACAAGCCGGCCCACGGCATGCTCACCAGCCGCATCGCCGAGGCCTACCCCGATGGCCTGCGCAGCTTTGCGTCGGTGGACGGCGTGGACGTGGTGGGCGGCACCGTGGACCAGGACGCTGCGGCCAACGGTGCGGCGCCGGTGGTCTTCTCCACCACTGCCGCGAAGGTGCTGGAACGCCCGGAGCAGCTGCTGGAGGAGTGCTTCGGCCCCACCACCATGCTCATCGAGTACACGGACCAGGAAGAACTGTCAGCGGTCCTGGCCAAGGTACCGGGCAGCCTGACCGCCACACTCCACGCCCAGCCCGGTGAGGAGATCGGTGCGCTCGTGGAGCAGCTGTCCGGTCTCGCGGGCCGGGTCCTGTTCGAAGGCTGGCCCACCGGCGTTGCCGTGAACTGGGCGCAGCAGCACGGCGGCCCGTACCCGGCCACCACGTCCCTGTTCACCTCGGTGGGCGCGACGGCGGTCCGCCGCTTCCAGCGGCCCGTCGCCTACCAGGACGCCCCGGAAACGGTGCTCCACCCCGCCTTGCGCGAGGACAACCCGCTGGGCATTCCGCGCCGCGTGGACGGCGAACTGGTGCTTCCCTGAAACGCCCGCTCACTTGATGGCGGTATAACCGAAACGCCCGCTCACTGGGGGCCGTCTTAGCGGCCTCTAGTGAGCGGGCGTTGGGGGTTTAAGCGCAGGATGTGAGCGCGCGTCTGCCCTTAGAGCTGCAGGGTTAACGGGACGCAGGTGTGTCCCTGAAACGCCCGCTCACTTGATGGCGGTATAACCGAAACGCCCGCTCACCGGGGGCCGTCTTAGCGGCCACTAGTGAGCGGGCGTTTGGGGTTTAAGCGCATGATGTGAGCGCGCGTCTGCCCTTACAGCTGCAGTGTCGCGGGCCGGTCCAGCCCGTTCACGGTGGTGGCGGGCCAGCGGGGATCGACAGTCAGGACCTGGAGCCCGTTCTCGGTGAGCTGCACAGTGTCCTCGATCTTGACGCCCGGGCCGGAAGGGTTCCACGTGAAGGCCTGGCCGGGAACCACAGTGTCCGTGGCTGCGGCGGTGACCCGGGGATCGCGGCCTGCGTAGCCGGCCGGGCCGCCCTGGTGGTGCTGTTCCCACTGGTCGGCGCCGAAGCCGTGCCGGGTGTAGGCGGCCTGGATCTCGGTGAAGATGCGGTCCAGCCGGGCGCCGGGAACCGTCGCGTCGAAAATGTCGGCTTCAACTGCCGCGATGCGGGACTCGGCGTCGCGCTCTTCCGGTGTTCCGGCGTCGAATCTTACCCAGCGGGTGATGTTGGCAACCAGGCCGTCGCGGCGGGCGCAAATGACCGCCATGGCACGGCGGCCCAGCGGCGCGTGCGTGGCCAGCGGGTGCCGGAACTCGCTGCGGCCGCTGCCGTTGCACAGCAGCACCAGGGGCTCAGCGCCCACGGAAACCACCCGGGCCGCCAGCGCCGACGCCAGCTCGAACTCCGTGGTCTCCGGCCGTGCCGAGGACAGCACATCGGTCATGATGGCGGCGACGTCGGCGCTCAGCCGGGCGTAGCGGGCGCTCTCGGCCGGGAGCAACTGCTGGCGCGCCGCCCGCAGCTCGGTGGCGGCGTCGGCTTCGGCCAGGAGGGATCCGCCGGGGACGCTTCCGACGGCGGCCGCGGCCTGGTGGAGGTTTCCGTACCAGGGCACGCTGTGGAGGGCCACGCCTTCGGGCAGTTCTTCTGCGGCGATGCGTCCGGCTTCGTTGTTGAAGGTCACGAGGTGGTCGCCGGAGCGGTCCACCAGCAGCGCGGCGATGGGATCGCCGGCGAGGCTGATGTGGACGCGGCTGCCGTCCAGGTACCAGGTCAGGGCGGTGTGAGTGGTGAGGAGCAGGGCGTCCTTGCCCGAGGCGTCCAGGATGTCCAGCACCCGCCGGCGCTTCACCGCGCGGTCCCGGACCGAGGCCGGGGCGATGCGGACAGCCTGCGGCGGTGCAGCTGTTGTCTGGGTCATGAGAGGTCCCCCTGTTGAGTGATCAGTGCTTCGATGTCGTTTGTGCCCAGGATGCCGTCGGCCACCAGGACGGAAATGCTCCGGCGCACGGGGCTGCCGGGTTCTGCGATAACAGGCGAGTCCCAGGCGAGGGACTGGCCCACTCCGGGGTAGCCGTCCACCCGGACAAACCAGGGGTCGGTGGAGGATTCCGGGGCAAAGAACACGAGCGTGGCGTCGCTGGCCCGCTCCGTTCCTGCACCGAAGGATCCCGTCCAGGCAAGCCACCGGGACACCGTGCCGTGGACCCCTGCTTCACCGGTCCCGGCCGGTGACCAGACCTTTGCGCCACCGCATTCCGGGAGCCGCCAGAAGAATCCGCCGTACCCGCCCTCGAAGCGGCCGTTGGAACCCGGGCTGCCCAGGCTGACCGGCTGGTCTCCGGCGGGGGAGAGGGCGAAGTCGAGGGTCAGGCGCCAGGCCGACGCGTTGACGCCGGACCAGCTCCAGCGGCGTTCCTCCACGAGGATCGGGCCGCCGTCGGGCCCGTTCCAGGTCAGTAGTTCCTCAAGGCGGCCATCCTGCCCGGCATCAGTGCCGGTGACGGCGATGCTGCCGTGGTCTGGCCGCCAAACGTACTGCCCGGCTTCACGGGTGTAGGTGCGGCCGCCCCAGAAGTTGATGCCGTCCACATCCTGCAGGGCCACGCCGGCGCCAAGGTGCCACACGTGGTCCAACGGCTGGTGGTCCGTGACCACGGTCCCGGCCAGGGTGCGGACGGGGTGCAGGTAGGGGCGCGGCGAGGAGACGGCGCGGATGTGGCTGCCGTCCTGGTAGTCGGCCACGGGGTGCCCGTCCACCGTCAGCGTCCGGACGGGCGGAAGCTGCCGCGCCCAGGGAACGCCGAGTTCGGCGAACGTGGCCTGAGCCTTGGCGGCGCGGTCGAAGAGGTCCACGACGCCGTGCACCACGGGGTGGGCGTCGTCGCCTTCGCCCTCCCAGGTGATGTGCGCGGAATCAATCGGCTCCGGCGCCGGCGACGTGCGGATGGCTTCGAGGACCGAGGTGAAGGCGCCCGTGTCCGCCACCGCGGACAGGAGCGGGGCTCCGGTTGAGCGGGCCTCGAGCAGGTTTTCCAACAGGTCGGTGCGGCCGTACTTCTCCCGGCGCTCGCCGTCGGGCGTGCTGACCACTACCTCGTCCTCGGTGTAGAAGAACGTGATCTCGCCGCGGGTACCGTGGACGGAGACGGACGGGTTTACCTGCTCCGGAGCGCACAGGGTGAGGGTGCACAGCAGCGTGGTGCCGTGGGCGGTTCGGACCCGGATCACCGACGTATCGTCGCTCTCGGTGTCATGCGCGCGGTAGAGGTCTGTTTCCACGGAGGCCACATCGGCCAGCGTGTGCGCCCCGGCCATGTGCAGGGCGGTGGCTACGGCGTGGGCCAGCGCGTTGGTGGCTACACCGTCCACCACGTCGATGCCGTCCAGGCTGCGTTTGCCGGCCCACCGGGACCGCTTGAAGTAGGCCTTGGTCCGCACCCACTGGCCGCTGGCGCTGAGGCCCAGCACCTCCCCGATGCCGCCGGACTCCACGAGGTTCCTGATGGCCGGGAGGGCATGCGACCCCAGGCTCTGGAAGCCCACCTGGACCAGCCGGCCCGAGGACTCTGCCGCGGCCAGAACGTCATTGAACTGGGCCATTGACGCTACGGGAGGCTTCTCCACGTACACATCCAGCCCGGCTGCGAGGGCGGCGGTGGCCAGCGGCGCGTGGGTCTGGATAGGGGTGGCGAGGATGACAATGTCTGCGCGCGCTTCGGCAGTTGTCTGCGCTGCGAGGAGGCTGTTGAGGTCCGGGAAGACGGCCACCGTGTCCTTGAGCCGGCCGGGCGCCGGCGGGTTGGGATCGGCGACGGCCACGAGCTCCAGTGCCCCTGCCTCTTCCAGCCGGGCCAGGTTGGCAAGGTGGCGTTCGCCGAAGCCGTGGACGCCCACCAGGGCAATGCGGGGGACTGCGGTGCCGGCAGCGGCACGGTCCTCGGGGCGGCTGCCCGGTTCCGCGGTGGCGGAGTGCGAAATCATCAAAGGGTCCTTGTGGGGTTGGGGTGGTCAGGAGGCGGGTGACGCTGCAAGGGCAAGGGACGCGGCCAGGAATCCGATGGCTTCATCCTGCATGGCCGCAGTGAAGACGTGCCCGCCGGGCCAGAAACTTCCGGTGTAGCGGCCGCCGCCGTTCAGTGCTTCAAGGGTTCGGTGGGCCTGGCGCATGCCGTCCTCAGGGAAGAGTTCGTCGGCCAGCGCGTACTGCACCAGGAACCGGGCGGCGGAGCCGCCCGTGAGTTCCGGCCAGTCGCCCAGCTTCCACAGGCCCGGAGTCTGCAGCAGCCAGGAGTGGGCGTCCAGGTAGGCGGGCAGCAGGGATTCGAAGGTGGTCATCATGCAGGTCACCACCGAGGCGCGGATGCGGGGACTCAGGGCGGCGAGGGCCAGGGACCGGCCGCCGCCGCCGGAGAAGCCTACGCAGCCCAGGCGGTCCGCGTCGACGCCGGGCAGGTGGGCGAGGATGTCCAGGGCGGCAAGGTCGTCGTGGGCCACCATGCCGGCCAGGCTGGTGCCCAGCAGTCCGGCGGTCTTGGCCACGGTGTCCTCGTGGAACCCGGCTGCCGCGTTGTAGTGGTCCGCTTCGGAAGGTACGACGCCGTCCTGCCGCCATTGCGCTTGCCGCGCCTCCAGTGCGGAGGCGGTGCGCCACGGCGGGGTTGAGAGGTCGAAGCGGCGGCTGCCCCAGGCAAAGGAGTCATGGGCCAGCACGGCGAAACCCTGGCGGGCGGTCTCGGAGGCAAGTGACCGGCCGTCGTAGTGGCCCGCGCGGGCTGCAGCAGCGGACGGGTGGCTGTCAGGAAGGTCCATCAGCCGGTCCGCCCCGCCGAACTTGTTGCCGCCGTGGCAGTGCAGGGCCAGGACGCCCGGCAGGGTCTCCGTACTTCCGGCCGGACGTGCCAGCCAGCCAGTGGTCCGCGGGCCGAAGCCCAACTGCCAGCTGAGCTGGGAGGTGGTGACGTCGTCGTGCGTTACCTCCCAGTGCACCGTGACGTCCGGCCGGCCGGATGCGCCGGGGACGCCCAGCGCGTCTGCCAGGCCCTGCGCGGCGGGAGTGGCGGCGGTGTACCGCGGATGATTGCGGACATAGGCAGGCCAGTCCTCATGGCCGGCAATGGCGCTGGGCCTGGATTCCTTTGTATCGGCTGCCACTGGCCTGCCTCCTGTCTGCTGAAATGCCGTGGGGTGAAGAAGAACCGGCCGCGGTCGGGCTGACCGCGGCCGGTACCGGGCTTAGCCCAGGTTCGAGTTGACCTCGCTGATGACGCCCTTCGCCGCATCCTGCGGTGAAATCTTTCCGAAGAGTACATCGGTGTTGTATCGGTTCAAAACTTCCAGCGTGGAAGAGGAACCTGCCGGGAACGGCTTGGGCGGCTGAACGTTCAGCTCGGCAACCCGGTCCAGGTACGCGGCTTCCTTTTGCTGGGTTTCCTTCAGCAGGGGAGTGATGCCGGCCTTCAGTTCGGTGTTGGCCGGCATGCCGCGGTCGCTCTTGATCTTGCTGGCGGCGTCCATGTTGTTCACCAGGTAGTTGATGAACAGCGCAGCTTCCTTGGACTGGGCCGACTTGGCCGAGATGGCGTATTCCATGGAGGACCGCAGCCAGGTGCCCGGCTGCTTGCTCTCGCCGGGCAGCTTCACCATGGTCAGGGGAGCACCCGAGTATGAGGTCATCTGGTTGCTCCACGAGACTTTCATGGCCTGCTTGCCTTGGCCCATAAGCGTCAGTTCCGGCTGTGCGGAGCCGTCCTCGACGGTCTGCGAAGCCGAAGGTGCGCCGCCGGTTTCCATGAGTTTCTTGTTGAACTCGAACCACTTGGCGAGGGTGCCCTCGCTGATGCCCATCTTCTTGCCGTCATCCGTGTACAGCTCTTCGCCGCTTTGGCGTGCCCATACTGCTACGAACGAATCGTTGGACATCGGCGTGGTGCCGAAGGTGCCGGCCGGCGAGTTCTTGCTGATTTTGGCAGCGATATCGACGTAGTCGTCCCAAGTCCAAGTCTCGTCGTCCGGCAGCGGTACGCCTGCGGCTTCGAACACCGTGGGATCCAGGACCATGGACATGGCGTTCACGCCTGCGGTGATGGTGTACTGCTTGCCATCGAGCTGGCCTAGTTCCACGGTGCCGTCGGCAAACTTCGACGTGTCGATCTGGTCCTTGACCTTGTCGAGGTCCAGCAGCACTCCGCGGGACGCGTACTCGCTCGGGTAGGAACCGCTCATGGCAAAGACGTCCGGGGTGGTGCCGCCGGCAATCTGGGTGGCCATCTTGTCCCAGTAGGAGCTGAACTCGGTGTTCTCGCCCTGCACCTTGATGGTGGGGTTGGCCGCTTCGAAGTCCTTGATGACTTCAAGGGTGGTCTTCGCGCGGGAATCGTTGCCCCACCAGGCGAAGCGGATGGTCACCGGATCCTCCGCCGTACCCACCTTTGCGGCCTGCGGACTGCTGCCGCAGCCCGTCAGCGCCAAGGCCAGGACCGCCGTTGCCGCAGCAACCCCCATTACTGTCTTCTTCCGACGAAACCTCATTGTCCTGCCCCTCAGGTGGTGTTCTACAGTTGAGTGATGCCCATTACAGAAAACGCTTTCTCAAAAACTAACAAAGGGCTATACAGGAGTCAAGAAACCGTTTACTTTGGTACGGAGCCGCTTTTTCATTCAGCACCACCTGCGGCCGGTCCCAGCCGATTTCCAAGCCGGCGCCGGGACGGCGCGGGGAGCTGACACTCATCGCCCAGGCGATGACCACACCGTGGAGGCCACGATGACCAAAGGAGACCACATGGCCGTAAAGCACATACCCAGGGCACTGTGCCCGGCAGGAATGCCGGGTGCGGCGGGCCTGACGCCCGGAGCGGGGGAGCAGCAGTGAGCGCTATTAGCGAACTGAGTTCCATCAGCCGGCGGAAGGGCAAGGCCACTGCCGAGGAGAAGAAGGCCAACGGCCGGGATAACAAGGCCGCCTATATTTTCCTGTTGCCGTGGTTGGTGGGCCTGGTTGCCATCACTATCGGCCCGATGTTGATGTCGTTGTATCTGTCCTTCACTGATTACAACCTGCTCCAGCCGCCGGAATGGACCGGGGCGGATAACTTCATCCGGATGCTTTCCGATGCGCGGTTGCATAACTCGTTGCGGGTGACGTTCACGTACGTGTTCGTGGGTGTTCCGCTGCAGTTGGCGGTGGCGCTCCTGATCGCGCTGGTGCTCGATAAGGGCCTGCGTGGTTTGCCGTTTTATCGTTCGGTGTTCTATTTGCCGTCCCTGCTGGGTGGTTCGGTGGCGGTGGCGATTCTCTGGAAGCAGATCTTCGGCACTACCGGCCTGGTGAACCAGGTTTTGGCGATGTTCGGTATTCAGGGTCCGGGCTGGATCTCTGATCCCGGTACCGCGCTGGGGTCGATCATCCTGTTGCACGTGTGGACGTTCGGTGCCCCGATGATCATTTTCCTGGCGGGCCTGCGGCAGATCCCGGTGATGTATTACGAGGCGGCCAGGGTGGATGGTGCTTCGACGCTTCAGCAGTTCTGGCGGATCACGATGCCGATGCTGAGCCCGATCATCTTCTTCAACCTTGTCCTGCAGATCATCGGTTCGTTCCAGTCGTTCACGCAGGCGTTCATCGTCTCGGGCGGCAACGGCGGCCCGTCGGATTCGACGATGTTCTTCACGCTGTACCTGTACCAGAAGGGCTTCGGCCAGTTCGACATGGGCTACGCATCCGCCATGGCGTGGGTCCTGCTGCTCATCATCGGTGTCTTCACCGCCATCAACTTCATCGCTTCTAAGTATTGGGTTTTCTATGACGACTAACCTGGAGACGCTGCCCGCCTCGGACAAGAAGTCCGCAGGATCCGGTAAGCCTACGAACCACCGCAAGCCCCGCGAGTCCCGCGGCACCCTGGCCTTCAGCCGGGCGCAGCGGACCAAGTCACTGATGAAGCACGCCGTCCTCATCCTCGCCGGCGGCCTGATGATCTACCCGCTGTTGTGGATGGTCGTCTCGTCCCTGCGGCCCAACGAACTGATCTTCCGCGAACCCGGGCTGTGGCTGAACAGCCTCGAGATGAGCAACTACACCTCCGGCTGGTCCGCGCTGACCCACCCGTTCGGCCACTACATGCTCAACTCGGCCATCGTGGTGATCGGCTCCATCCTGGGCAACCTGATCTCGTGCTCCATGGCCGCCTACGCGTTCGCACGGCTGCAGTTCACCGGCAAGAAGCTGTTCTTCGGCATCATGCTGCTGACCATCATGCTCCCGTTCCACGTGGTCATCGTCCCGCAGTACATCCTGTTCTCACAGATCGGCTGGGTGAACACCTTCTGGCCGCTGCTGGTCCCCAAACTCCTCGCAACGGACGCGTTCTTCGTGTTCCTCATGGTCCAGTTCATCCGCGGCATCCCCAAGGACCTGGACGAGGCAGCCCGCATCGACGGCGCCGGCCACCCGCGCATCTTCCTGCGCGTCATCCTGCCGCTGATGGTCCCGGCCCTGGCCACCACCACCATCTTCACGTTCATCTGGACCTGGAACGACTTCTTCGGCGCCCTGATCTACCTCACGGACCCGGACATGTTCACCGTCCCCGTGGCCCTGCGCGCCTTCGTGGACTCCCAGTCCGCCACCAGCTGGGGCTCACTGTTCGCCATGTCCATCGTGTCCCTGCTCCCGGTGTTCCTGGTCTTCCTCTTCGGCCAACGATTCCTCATCAAAGGCATCGCCACCACCGGCATCAAATAACCGCACACGCTTCACGCACTACCCTGGAACGGCCCGTCCCCTGCGGCGGGCCGTTCCCCATTGCCGGGGCAACCCTCTATCAAATTGAGACAAAAGTTCTTGCCCGGACATCTTGTACTACAAGTTCGGCACTTGTAGCATTGCATCTAGAAAGCGTTTTCCCGGATCTGATTCCAGGCTTCCCGGAGGCGCCCTTCCGCTCGCATCACAGCACCTACGAGCATCATCCCCAGCACCACAGATCAACGAAGATCGGAGTACCCAGTGCCGCTATTTCCCCGTCCTGCAGCTGCCCGGCAGCCTGCAGAGACCCCTTCCTCCCGCCCGGCCCGCCGTTTCCGCAAGACGGGCGCCGTCGCAGCGGCAGCCGCCGTCGTCATGGCCCTCAGCGCCTGCGGCGGGGGATCCGCCCCGCAGAGTGCCGACGGAACGGTCGAGCTCCGGTTCTCCTGGTGGGGCGGCGACAAGCGCGCCCAGCTGACTCAGGAAGCCATCAAGCAGTTCGAAGCAGAGAACCCCAAGATCAAGATCAAGCCGGAGTTCGGCGACTGGAGCGGATACTGGGACAAGCTGGCCACCCAGGTTGCCGCCAACGACGCACCGGACATCATCCAGATGGACGAAAAGTACATCACCGAATACTCCAGCCGCGGTGCGCTGCTGGACCTCTCCAAGTACGACATCGACACGTCCAAGCTGGACGAAGCCGCCCTCAACGCCGGTAAGGGCGACGACGGACTGACCGGCATTCCTGCCGGCATCAACGCCGCCACCATCCTGGCCAACCCCAAGGTGTTCGAAGCTGCCGGTGTTCCGCTGCCGGACGACTCCAAGTGGACCTGGGAAGACTTTGGCCGCATCGCCGCCGAGGTGACTGAGAAGTCGCCCAAGGGCACCTACGGAGCTGCCGCCTACGGCACTGACGAGGCTTCCCTGGGTGTTTGGCTCCGCCAGAACGGCAAGTCCCTGTACACCTCCGACGGCAAGCTCGGCTTCGAGCCAAGCGACATCAGCGAATGGTGGGCATTCCTGAAGGACCTCAGCAAAAACAAGGCAGTGCCGTCGGCATCCGAGGTGGTTGAGGCCGAGGCAGCACCGCTGGACCAGAGCGGCCTGGCCACGGGCAAGAACGGGCTGGCATTCTGGTGGTCCAACCAGGCACCCGCCCTTGAAAAGGCATCCGGTGCGGACCTGAAGATCCTGCGGTTCCCCTCCAAGACCGGATCCTCGGCCGACGCCGGGCTTTGGTACAAGGCATCCCAGTTCTGGTCCGCATCTTCCCGGACCAAGCACCCTGAGGAAACTGCCAAGTTCATCAACTTCCTGGCCAACAACGTCAAGGCCGGCGAGACCCTCCTGGCAGACCGTGGCGTCTACCCCAACTCGGAAGTCCGTGCTGCGATCGAATCCAAGCTGACCCCGGCGGACGTGAAGGTGGTCAAGTTCATTGACCAGATCAAGGACGAACTCGGTGAGGCTCCGGCCCCGCCGCCGAAGGGTGCAGGTGCCATCCAGGAGATCATCAAGCGGTACACCTCCGAGGTGCTCTTCGAACGGCTGTCCACGGATGAAGCAGGCAAGAAGGCCGTCGACGAAATGAAGTCGGCCATCAGCAGCTAATCCCGCAGCAACCAGATTTCACGCCGCCAACACGGCTCTGGACAGCCTGGCAGGAAGCCTCCTCCGGCCAGGCGTCCGACGGCGGGTGGCAGCTCCGTCCCGGGAGGATCCTTTGGTTCCTCCCGGGACGGAGCTGTTTAAGCCGGGGCTGCTTGGATGACGCGGCCCAGGACTTGGACGGATGGTCTTGGTGATGGCTCCCTGCCCGCTGCCCGCGCCGCGGCTCGGGCTGCCCCTGCATGTTTGCCCGGGCTGCTGGCGTGGGTGAAGGCTGTCCCGGGCAGTGGCGGTGCGGTGGAGTGATAGATGTGGCCGGTGGGGGTCCGGAGCTTCACGGTGTGGCGCGCGACTTGCCTGATCTCGGGGTCCGTCGGGAAAAAGTGCGGGGCAAGGAAGCTGCGCGGTTTCGGGCACTGGGACGGGTGTTGAACTCCAGCCGGGGCTTTCTTTGGTGTGGTTGCAGGCCTCGCAGAGTCCTTGGCCGTTGGCGGCGGTGGTGTCTCCTCCGTGTGCCAGGGGTTGATGTGGTCGTGGTGGCGGATAGGTGCGTCACAGTACGGGGTGCGGCAGGTGTCGTCGCGGGTTTGGAGGAAGCGTTTGAGTCCGGCCGGGAAGAGCCGGGCTTTGGAGTCCATCCCGATGAGGTCACCGCTGCCGGGGGCGGTGTAGAGCCGCCGGACCCACACAGCCATCGCGGAGTCGGGGTGGTGTCCGGTGGCCAGTTCGCGGGCCCATTGGGCGGGGACGATGCCGTAACCGGCGAGTCGGGCAGGTTCGGAGTCGGCCTGGAGGAGGGTGCGGTCGGTCATGACGAGCTGGACCTCGACCCCGCTGATCCCGCCCGGGGTCCCGGTGATCCGTTCGACGAGGGTGTCGGCCATGGCCTGGCCCGTGGACCGGCCGTCCCCGGAGGCACGGAGGGTGCCGGCTTCCCTGGTGAGCGCCGCGAAGACCGCTACGCCCTCGGCGACCGGCAGCAGCGCGGTCAGGCGGGCCATCGTGTCCGGCGCCGGGCGAAGGCTCACAGTCCTTGCACCCACGGCTTTGGCGGCCCGCCTGGCCACGGAAGCAGGATCCCGCCGGTACGCGGCGGCCTTGACCGCGGAGACGATGGTCCGGTCCCCGACACCATCAAAGGCTCCGGTGTCGGCGGCGAGTTCCTCATCCACCCTCGCCCGGTCCTCGGGTGAGAGGCAGATGGTTTCCTTCACGACCAAGGTGGTGCGCCACTCACTCAACCGCCCGGAACGGAACGCCGCGAAAGTGTGGGGCATCCCGGTCAGGGCCCTGGCCAGCCCCAGCAGCCGGCCGCCCCGGGACGGGGATTCCCGGCGCGCCAGCGCCACCTGCGCCCCGACCCCGGCGCCCTGTTCGTCGGCCGGGACACCGGCAGCAGCATGCTCCCGCCGCTGGGCCAGGTCAAAAGCCACAGTGATCTCGGCCTGCCTCGCCGCCGCAACAACCTTCACATCCTCCAGCAGCCGGAGCTGATCAATCATCCCCGCACCATCACCAGCAACCGGCACCACCGCCAAAATCCTCAACGCATCAACCACGCTCGGGGCAGCAACACCCGCGGGACCGGCAAGAGAAGGACCATGGACACCTGAGTCAGGCGCGGAGGTGGCCTGGAAAGCAGAAGGCGCGGCAGCTGCATGCCCCGCCTCCGCTGCTGCCACGCCAACCGTCTCCATGACCAAAGTCTTCCAGCACCCACCGACATTTCCGGCGCCCCCAAAGCCCTATGTGGATAAAACCCGAAACAAGACTTTGCAGCCCGAAGTAGAGGCAACAGGGCCGTCCAGCAGGTGCTACAAACCGGCACCGGAGTGGCTAAGGGTCCGGGACGTCGTCGTCCTGCTGCCTTTCTTCGCCGCCCGGCCAGAGAAGCTCGGCGACCGCTTCTGCGAGGGCTTGAATGACAGCCCCGACCGCATCCAGGAACATCGACATGCCGCCACGGTACGGCTGGAAGAGAACGCTGCCAAGAGTCGGTAGCGTCCAGAGCTGCGTCCCTGACCCTCACGAAAGCAAAACGGCGGCGCCCAAGGAGGCGCCGCCGTCGTACGTATGTAAAGCGAACGCGCCTAGCCCTCCCTGATCACCGCGATGCTGCCCGCCGGAACGGAGCCGCCAAAGGGCTCCCCGGTCAGCAAATCGGTGCCGGTGGCGAAAACGGCGGCGGAGGAGCGGGTGTGGTTGATGGCGAACAGGAAGCCCTGCCCGTCGTCCGAGCGCCGACGGACCAGCTCAACGCCGGCGTCAGCTGAGGCAAGAGGGGAGACGCCCGATTCGGCCAGCAGCCTGTCCACCAGTGCATCGATGCCGTCGCGGTCGGGGAACGTGGCAAGGTACCAGGCGGCACCGCTGCCCACGGACCGGCGGGTCAGGGCCGGGACGCCCTCCAGCGGAAACTCCGTGAAAGCCTGAACCGCTTCGGCGCCGGCCAGGTGCACGTGTTCGCTCCACACCGAAGAGACAGTGCCGTCGTCGAGCTTCAGCTGCGACCCGGCCAGCAGCGGATGGAACTCCTCCACCCGCACGCCCAGGAGGTCCCGGAAAGCTCCCGGATACCCGCCCAGCCGGATGTGGTCCTGCGGATCCGCGATCCCGCTGAAGTAGCTGACCAGGACGGTGGCACCCGCAGAAGCTGCCGCGGCGATGTTGGCGGCATCGGCGTCGGACACTGCGTAAAGCGTGCAGACGAGCACCAGGTCGTAGCCCTCCAGCGGCGCCGACGGGTGGACGATGTCCACGGAGACGCCCTTCAGGAACAGCGAACGGTGGAACGCCCGCAGCAGGTCCAGGTACTTCACGTCGATGCTCGGCTTCGAATCGATCTCGCTGGCCCACCAGGCCTCGTAGTCGAACACGATGGCAGCCCGGGACTCCACCCGGGAACCGCGGACCGGTTCGAGCAGCTTCAGCGCCGCACCCAGGTCCACCACCTCGCGCCATACACGGGTGTCGCGGCCGCCGTGCGGCACCATCGCGGAGTGGAACTTTTCGGACCCCGCGAAGCTCTGCCGCCACTGGAAGAACATCACGGCGTCCGCGCCGCGGCCCACGTGCGCCAGCGAGTTCCGGAGCATTTCGCCGGGCATCTTCGGCTGGTTGCGGGGCTGCCAGTTGACGGCTGACGTCGAGTGTTCCATCAGGATCCACGGGTCACCGCCCGCAATTCCCCGGGTCAGGTCCGCGCTGAACGCGAGTTCAATGTGCCGTTCGGGGTCGGCGGCCACGAGGTAGTGGTCGTTGGCGATGACGTCCAGGTCCTTGGCCCAGCTGAAGTAGTCCATGGACTTCGTGGCGCTGGAGGCCATGAGGTTGGTGGTGCAGGGAACGCCCGGGGTCACCTCGCGGAGCACGGCCACGAGCTCGCGGTAGTAGTCCATCAGCGCCCAGGAATTGAAACGCTGGAAGTCCAGCTGCTGCCCGGGGTTCAGCGTGCTGGGGGCAACCGATGGCGGCCGGATCTCTTCGAACGACGCGTAGTTCTGGCTCCAGAATGCGGTGCCCCAGGACGCGTTGAGCGCGCCGATGGTGCCGTAGCGCCGTTCCAACCAGCTTCGGAACGCGGCTGCGTCCTCTGCGCCGTAGAATTCGGAAATATGGCAACCCAGCTCGTTGTCCACATGCCAGAGAGCCAGCGCCGGATGGTCCTTGTAGCGTTCGGCGAGGACCCGCGTGATGCCCGTGGCGTAGCGCCGGTAGGCGGCCGACGACGGCGTGTAGTGCCGCCGTGAGCCCGGTCCCAGCACGGTTCCGTCAGCCGTGACGGGCAGGATTTCCGGATGCTTGCGGACCAGCCACGCCGGGGGAGCGGCGGTTGCGGTGGCGAGGGCAACCTTGACGCCGATGCCCGCAAGGTTGTCCAGCACCTCATCAAGCCAGCCGAAGTCGTACTGGCCCTCAACCGGTTCCAGCAGCGCCCAGGAGAAGATCCCCACGCTCAGGAAGTTCACTCCGGCTTCCTGTATCAGCTCGAGGTCCTCCAGCCGGACGCTCACGGGCCACTGCTCGGGGTTGTAGTCGCCGCCGAATCCAAGGCCTTCGACGTTGCTCCAAACACTTGCCGGACCGTTAATTTCCTGCGTTGCCATGGGACTCCTATGTCTGCTGAACCAGTGGAACGGGATGGGAAAACCTGTGGATTGGAAAACGCTTGCCCAATTCCCGGAATGCCGATATTGTATCGTTTCAGAAGCCGTGTAAGCCAGCTCACTACTTACGTTGTAGATGAGATCAGGGATTGCACACATTGAGCAAGGAGGCTCCCGTGATCAACAGAAGGCATTTCCTTACAACCGTAGCCGTCGGCACCGCATCTGCCGGCGTACTGGCGGCGTGCGGAACCGGATCCAGCACCTCAGGACAGACCGGTTCGGCGGACAACCCCGTTACCATCAACTACACCTGGTGGGGCAACGACGACCGTGCCGAGCGCACCCGCAAGGCCATTGCCCTGTTCGAATCGAAGAACCCGGACATCAAGGTCAACGGCAACTTCACCGACTTCGCCGGCTACTGGCAGAAGCGTGCCACGGAAGCTGCCGGCGGCGGCCTGCCCGACGTCATGCAGTGGGACCTTTCCTACCTGCGCGACTACGGCCAGCGCAACCAGCTGCTGGACCTGGGCACGGTCAAGATCAACACCGATGCCTTCGAAAAGTCCCTGCTGCCTTCCGGCCAGATCAAGGGCAAGACCTACGGCATCCCCACCAGCACCAATGCCTTCGCCGTCTACTACGATCCCGCCAAGCTGGCCTCCCTGGGCATCGCTGAACCGGACGGAAGCTGGACCTACAAGGAATTCAACACCTTCCTCACCGAGGTGGGCAGCAAGAGCAAGGGCGCCCTCTTCGGCGGCACCGACTACACGGGCGTCTGGTGGATGTTCAACGTCTGGCTGCGGCAGAACAACATCGAGGCCTTCACCGCCGACGGCAAGCTCGGCTTCAGCAAGGACGACCTGAAGAAGTGGTGGAACCTCACCGCTGATCTTCGCGGCACCCCGGCGATCGTCTCCGAAGAGCGCGTCACGCAGCTGGCCCCGAAGTCGCCGTTCGGCTCCAATGTCACCGCCACCGAAGTCACCTGGGACAACTTCATGGCCGGCTACCTCGGCGACAGCGGTGCGAAGGAACTCAAGCTTGTTCCCGTCCCGTCGGACGATGCGGACAACCTGGGCCTGTTCCTGAAGCCCTCCATGCTGATGGTGGCCAGCGCCAAGACCAAGTTCAAGGACGCCGCCGCCCGCTTCATCGACTTCATGGTCAATGACCCCGAGGTGGGCCAGATCTTCAAGACCTCCCGCGGCGTGCCTGCATCCAAGACGCAGCGTGACGGCACCACCTTCGAAGGTACGGACAAGGTCGTCGTCGACTACGAAACGTCCATCTCGCAGTACCTCAAGGACGCTCCCGAGCCGCCCATCGTCGGCTTTGGCACGCTGGAGACTTCCTTCAAGCGCATCGCCTCGGACCTGAACTACGGCAAGCTGGACATCAACGGTGCCACCGATGCCTGGTTCAAGGAAGCCGAAGACCTTATCAAGCAGAACGCCTGATACAGGCTTCACAACTGACGGACTGAACTCGTGACTCAAAGCCCAACCCTGAGCAGGCGTTCGACGCCATCCGGTCCTGCCCCGCTTCGCAAGTCGAGGCGGGGCGGGGTGGATGCCCGCGCCGGCTACACTTTCCTGCTGCCCTGGCTGCTGGGATTCATCGCGCTCACTGTTGGGCCGATGATTTCCTCGCTCTACCTGTCCTTCACCAACTACAACCTCTTCGAACCGCCCAAGTGGATCGGGCTGGATAACTACATCACCCTGTTCCAGGACGAACGGTTTCTGCAGTCCGTCGGCGTGACCGTGGGCTACGTGGTCTTCGGTACTCCGCTCAAGCTCGCCGCCGCGCTGGCGGTAGCGATGCTGCTCAACAGCAAGCGCCGTGGCCAGGGCTTCTACCGCTCCGCGTTCTACGCCCCCTCGCTGATCGGCGCTTCGGTATCGATCGCGATCGTGTGGAAAGCGATGTTCGGCGATTCGGGCCCGGTGGACCAGGGCCTGTCCTTCTTCGGGATCAACCTCGGCGGCTGGGTGGGCAACCCCACCATGACCATGCCGATGTTTATCCTGCTCACGGTGTGGCAGTTCGGTGCACCCATGGTCATCTTCCTCGCCGGGCTCAAGCAGATCCCGAACGAACTCTACGAGGCAGCGTCGATGGATGGTGCCGGGCCGGTACGGAAGTTCTTCAACATCACCTGGCCCATGCTCTCCCCGGTGATCTTCTTCAACCTGCTGATGGAAACCATCCACGCCTTCCAGATCTTCGCTTCGGCGTTCATCATCTCCAACGGTGAAGGCGGCCCGGCCGGTTCCACCCTCTTCTACACCCTCTACCTGTACCTGCGCGGCTTCAGCGATTTCCGGATGGGCTATGCCTCGGCAATGGCCTGGCTGCTGGTGATCGTGGTGGGCATCATTACCCTGATCTTCTTCAAAACGTCCAAGTCCTGGGTCCACTACAGCGGTGATTCGAAATGACAACCATGGCAACGCCTACCAAGTCCGCACCGGACGCCGGCACGCCGGTGTACAACCCGAAATCCGAGTCCGTCGGCGCCAAGCGGGCCAAGAGCACCGTCTTCCACATCGTTGCCCTCATCCTGACCGGCATCGTGCTGTACCCGGGGTTGTGGATGATCGCCTCGGCGTTCAAGCCGAACTCCGAAATCGGCGGCGGAAACACCTCGCTGTGGTCAGAGAACTTCAGCTTCGATAACTTCGTCACCGCTCTGGACGGCATCGGCGGGGTGTCCACGATGCAGTTCTTCACCAACTCGCTGATCCTGGCCCTCGGTGCGGTGGTGGGCACCATCCTCTCCGCGTCCGTCTCGGCCTACGCGTTCGCCCGGATCAAGTTCCCGGGCCGGAGCGTGTTCTTCGGCATGATGATCGCCACGCTCCTGCTGCCCTTCCATGTGGTCATCATTCCGCAGTACATCATCTTCCAGCAGCTGGGCCTGGTGGATACGTACATCCCGCTGCTGATCGGCAAGTTCCTCGCCGCCGACGCGTTCTTTGTGTTCCTCATGGTCCAGTTCATGCGCGGCCTGCCCGCAGAGCTTGACGAAGCGGCACGGATCGACGGCGCCGGACACGTGCGGATCTTTGGCTCCATCATGCTGCCACTGATGAAACCGGCCCTGATCTCCACCTCGATCTTCTCCTTCATCTGGAGCTGGAACGACTTCCTCGGCCCGCTGCTCTACCTCAACACTCCGGAAAAATACCCGCTGCCCCTCGCGCTGCGGCTCTTCCAGGACCAGACCCAGTCCTCTGACTACGGCGCCATGATCGCCATGTCAGTCCTGGCCCTGCTCCCCGTGCTGATCTTCTTCCTGATCTTCCAGCGCTACATTGTTGAAGGCGTCTCCACCCAGGGCCTCAAGGGCTAACGGGACAAGGGAGCACGAAGGAAATGAGCATCATGGACCGCACCACACCCGCATCGAACCACCACGAACCCATTCCGGTGAACCGGTTCGCCCTGTTCTCCGAAACCCTCCTGGCAGGGGTACTGGTGCTGGTGCTGTCCGTGCCCCTGGTGACGATCCCCGCGGCCTACGCGGCGGGGATCGCCCACCTGGAGCGGCACCTCGACGGCCGCGACGATTCCGTCCGCAGCCTGTGGGGGACTTTCAAGGCTGCCCTGCCCGGCAGCTGGAAACTTGGCGGGCTGACGGCCGGAGCCGCCGTCGTCATCGTCATGAACCTGCTGCTGGCATGGGTGGGCCAGCTGCCCGGCCGCGAAGTGGTGCTCCCTGCCACCCTGGTCCTGGCGGCCGGCGGCGCCATCCTGCTGCTGCGTACTGCCGCGGCGTGGTCCGATTTCCCGGGTGACCGCTCGCAGGCGAAGGAGCGGTGGACGTCCGCGCTGGAAACGGGCCGCGCGTTGTTCCTCAGGGACTGGTCCGGCTCGGCCCTGCTCGCCGCCGCAGTGTTCGGCGCCGCAGTGTTCGTCTGGATGCTCGTGGCGCTCTTCGTGGTGGTTCCGGGCACCCTGATCCTCGCCTCGGCGGCCGTCAAGATCCGCTCCGCCCGCCACACCTGACCCGCCCCCGGCGCAACCGCACCACCACACCTTCCGCCCCATAACCGAGTTGAGTCAGACGTGCCTTCCGACCGCCCGAATTCCGAGCAGTCCGTCCATCTTTCCCACGACAGCCAGCCGCGGTGGTACCAGCCGCTGACCAGGCACAACTACAGGCTCTTTCTGGGCATGCAGGTAGCGGGCAGCGTAGGCGTCTGGATGCAGCGCCTCGCCCAGGACTGGATGGTCCTGCAGCTCACAGGCAGTCCCGCGGCCGTGGGCGTCGCGGTCGCCCTCCAGTTCCTCCCCATGCTGATTGTGGGGCCGTTGTCCGGGCTGGTGGTGGACCTGTTTCCCAAGCGCCGGATCATGATGGTGTGCCAGTCCGTGATCGTGGTCCTTGCCCTGGGCCTTGCCGCGTGGGTGGCCAGCGGAACCATCACCGTCTGGGCCGTGTACGCGAGCTGCGTCGCCTTGGGCGTTACGTCAGCCATCGATGGCCCCGCCCGCCAGGTGTTCGTCAACGAAGTGGTGGGTGACGCCGCCCTGCGGCCAGCCATCGGCCTCAACAATGCCCTCAGCCAGCTCGGTGCCATGGCAGGTCCCGCCCTCAGCGGGGTGCTGATCGCCCAGGCCGGCCCCGCCGCGGCCTTCGCCGCGAACGCTGCCATTGGTGTGCTGGTCCTCGGCCTGATCGCCGCCATCCGTACCGCTGAGCTGTTTCCCGGCATTCCCGCTGCCAGGGGCCGCGGACAGCTGCTGGCCGGCTTCGCGTATGTGCGGGAGCGGCCCCGGCTGTTGCTCCTCATCCTGCTCGCGGGCCTGCTGGGTGCCTTCGGCATGAACGGGCCGGTAGTCCTGGCAGCCTTCGCGGAACGGGTGTGGCACAACGGCGTGGAAGGCTTCGGCCTTTTCAACACCGTCAGTGCCGTAGGCGCGCTTGCCGGTGCCCTGCTCGCGGCCCGGCTCCGGAACATGGGCAGGCGCGGGATTGTGGCCGCGGCCGGCCTGTTCGGACTGTCCCAACTGGTGGCAGCCCTCATGCCCACGCTCCCGCTGTTCATCGCCATGCTGGTGGTGGTGGGACTCATGACGCTCCTGTTCCTGACGAGCGCCGCCACAGCCGTCCAGCTCGAAGCCGGCCCCGCCATCCGCGGCCGGGTGATGGCCCTGTACCTGCCGCTGTTGCTGGGAGGGCACGCCCTGGGCGGCCTTCTGGCCGGGTGGCTCACCGAACAGTTTGGCGTCCGCACCGGACTGGTGGTTACGGGCGGCCTGTGCATGCTGTCCGCAGCTGCCATCGGCTTCCTGCTATGGCGGCACGGCAGGGCTGCGAAGGCCCGGGAAGCCGGGTTGACGGAGTCCTGAGCAGTCCTTGACGCGTGCGCTGGATCACACCTACGCTGTGGGAAACCGGTTTCTATCTGGTACCAGCATCCCGACGCCAAAGGACAGACGATGATGTTTCGCGCCCGAAAGCCCCTGCTGCCCAAAGCTGCTGCCGCAGCGGCCGTCCTCGCGCTGACGCTGACGGGCTGCGGAGGCTCGCCGCAGGCTTCGGACGGCCCGGTGACCCTGCGCTTCAGCTGGTGGGGCTCGGATACCCGGCACAAGATGACCGAAAAGCTGATCGAGGCGTTCGAGGCCGAGAACCCCAACATCAAGGTCAAGGGGGAATACGGCGACTGGAGCGGCTATTGGGACAAGCTGGCCACCCAGGTGGCATCGCAGGATGCCCCGGACATCATCCAGATGGACGCCGCGTACCTCGGCGAGTACTCCGGGCGGGGCGCACTGCTGGAGCTTAAGGACGTTGACCTTTCCAAGTTTGACCAGCCTGTGGCCGATTCCGGCAAGGTGGAGGGCAAGCAGTACGCCGTGACCAGCGGCGTCAACGCCATGGTGGTGATGGCGAACCCGGCCCTGGTGTCTGCCAGCGGCGTGGCACTTCCCGATGACAAGACCTGGACCTGGGACCAGCTGGACAGCACGGCTGCGGCGATCACCCAGGCCAGTGGCGGGAAGGTGTACGGCACGGGCCAGGTCAATTCCGACGCCGCGGCCAACCTGTGGTTCCGGCAGCACGGCAAATCACTCTTCACCGGCGACGGCAAGCTCGGGTTCGATGAGTCGGACCTGGCCGAATGGTACGAATACCAGGCCAAGATGCGTGATTCCAAGGCCGTCCCGCCGGCCTCGGTCATCACCGAAGACGCCACCGCCTCGATTGACCAGCAGGGTCTGTCCACGGGCAAGTTCGCCATGAACATGTACTGGTCCAACCAGCTGGGCGCCCTCAGCAAGGCCTCCGGGCAGGACCTGGAAATCCGCCGGCCGCCGAGCGTGGACGGCAAGGCGGCGGATGCCCAGCAGTTCTATAAGTCGTCCATGTTCTGGTCTGCCAGCTCACGGACCAAGCACCCCGCTGAGGCGCAGAAGTTCATTGACTTCGTGACCAACAACGCCAAGGCGGGCGAGATCGGCCTGGCAGACCGCGGCATTCCCGCAAACTCGGATATCCGTGCGGCGGTGGTGTCCAAGCTGACCCCGGCCGATGCCAAGACGGCGAAGTTCATCGACGAGATCTCCAGCGAACTGGGCGGCGCCGTTCCGGTTCCGCCGGCCGGAGGAAGCGCCGCGGTGGAGGCACTGACCCGCTACTCCCTGGAAGTGCACTTCAACAGGCTCTCCCCGCAGGAGGCAGCGAAGAAGGCCCTGGACGAAGCGAAGAGCGCGCTGCTCTGACCGGTTTCGGCTAGGCCTGCGGTTCGAACCTCCAGGTGCCGGTGTGCACGCGGAAGTCGCGCGTCGCGGCGGTGTTCGCGCCGTCCGGGAGGGAACGCACGACGGCGGCATCCGGCGTCGGTCCCTTAATTCCGTAAGTGCCGGCGGGCAAACGGACAACCGCTGTGACGCCGGCGGGGACGGTGCATTCCAGCTCCACCAGGCCGCCCCTGCGCCGCCAGCTGGTCTCCGCGTAGCCGTTGGCCACCGGGATGCTTCCGCGGGCGTGCTCCAACCGGCACAATGGCGGCTGGATGAGCAGTTCACTGCCACCGGGGGACTGGAAGCGGATGCCCAGCAGGTGCTCGAGGATTTCCTTGACCACCGAGGCGGACCAGGCGTGGGATTGGCTGTAGTCGGTGCCGGGCTCCAGGTCCCAGGCCTCCCAGGTGAAGGTGGCGCCCCGTTCCAGGAGCCGCGCCCAGCCGGGCTGGTCGCGTGAGGTCAGAAGGTCCAGGACCGCGTCAGTCAGGCCCTGTGCCAGCAGCGCCCGGACCAGGCGGTGGACCGTCAGTGGCCCCTGCCGCATCCCCATGTCCGCTATCCGCCGGGAGTCGGCCTCAGCGAACCTGGCGTCCGTGATGCCCAGGGACAGGGGGAACGATGCCGCATGCTGTGAAGCATGGGCGCTGGGGGAGCCGTCGCCGTGGAGTCCGTCCACCATCATGCCGTCCACCCGGAGCCGGGTACGGATGGCCGCCGCCAGCGTGCGGGCAGCCTCGGCGTAGCGGGCGGCGGTTTCGTGCTGGCCCGCAACGCCGCAGAGCCGGGCGGTGGACAACAGTGCGGAGTAGGCCTGGACGTTGACGGTGGTCTTGGCGGCGCACTCCATGTCGTAACCGAATCGCCCCGGTGCCGGCCAGTCCACGATGCCGTGCAGGTAGGGGCCGGACCCGCCGCCCAGCCTGGTGACCAGCCCCGCCGTCGGGCCTTCCGCCGGAATGTACCGCAGCGCGTAGTCGGCCGTATCGCAGAGGTGCGGCAGCAGCTCCCGAACCAGGGCGAGATCGCCGGTGCGGTGGTGGTATTCCTCGGCCCACTCCGGCAGCATCAGCGAAAAATCCGGGATGTCGCGTTTGCCGTCACCGTTGGGATAGACCGCGTTGTAGCGGCCCCTGTCCCCGCCCGCGGTCCAGTACCTGCCCGCCGACCAGCCGAACTCCCGCAGCGCCTGGGCCGTGTAGGCGTGCTCGCCGAAAAGCGACATGGTGGCGTAGGAGATGTTCACGGCGTCCGCCAGGAACTGGCCCTTTTCCCGGGTGGGGGTGTCCACGAACTGCTCCTGCACGCCGTACAGCGCCGAGTCGCGCAGGAGGCCGAAGACGGCGTCCAGTGTGGGGTCCGAGCTGCTGAAGCTGCCTTCGGCGGGGTGCCTGCCGTGAACCACGACGGCGCCGAGCCGGGACACGTCCGCGGCGTCCACACCGGGAAGCTCCAGGTAGCGGAAGCCAAGGTGCACGGTGGCCCGGTACTGCTGCGGCCCGGCGGCCTGGGTGTACGGGAAGGACATATCGGTGTTCTGGGTGGGTGTCTTGCCGGTGTCCACCCGGCCGTTGCCCCGGAGGTTGTAGCCGGCCCGGATCATCACCGTGCGGCCGGCCACGCCGTCGAGGAAATCCACCTCGGGCCGGCCGGGAAGCACCTGGCCGAAGTCCGCCACCAGCGTGCCGTCGTCGGCCGTCAGGAAGGCGCGGGGCGCAACGAATTCCTCCGACATGGACGTCCGGCGCGGATGAAGCGCGGGGCTTTCGGGGGTGGGGTGGCTCCCGCAACCGACGGCGGGCGGCAGGTCCTGCAGGGGGGTGGCGGCCAGTGCCGCGGCAGCGTGTCCGTCCAGGTGTTCAACGGGGTCGCCTTCGTCGTTCCGGTACCCGGCCTGGCCGTACGGGCCCTCGGCGGCGTGCCAGCCCGGACCCGAACCGAACACGTCGCGGCGGCCGTCCGCATAGTCCACGCTGAGCCGGACCAGCAGGCCGGGAAGGCCCGCGGCCCGTCCCTGTCCCGGGCCGTACCAGTGCAGCAGGGCCACCAGCGGAATGTCCGTGCCGTTTGGTGCGTCCCCGCCTGACTGCCGGGATGCCAGCAGTTCCGTCACGTCCGCGGCATCGTAGTAGCCCTCGCCGGGGTAGCCGAAGGACGTGGTGGTGAGGCAGGGTGTGCCTGCGAGGGACAGCTGGGCATGGTGCCGGGCGGCGGCGTAGAGCCGTGCCCGCCGGACGGTGCCGCTGAGCCGGATCGAGGTGCGGAACAGGGTCCATTCGTCTGGCTGGCGGTGTGCTGTGGTGCGTGGCCAGTGCGCCAGGGCAGCGTGTGCGTGGTGTTCGCCGGCATCGAACCGGTGGTCCAACAGGACGGCGCCGGTCTCTTCGTCGGTGCCCGCCTCCGAAACCCGGAGGCGCGCGTACTCGGCCTGGCTCCGGGGACCCTGGTGGAGGGCCAGCCTGCCCGAAGTGCCTGCCGGGAGCGGCTCCTCGAACACCAGCAGTTCGTCGCCGTCCAGGGAGGCGCGGATGGTGTGCCCGTCATCGGTGACGGTGAGGTCCTGCCACGTCCCCGGAACCAGGTCCTTGCCCGGGAGCCGTTCCTGCCGGACTGTGTGGGTGCGGTCTGCGCTGGCCTTGGCCAGGACGGGGGTGTCCGGCGTGGAGGCGGCGGGAATGTCCCACTGCGGCACCTGCCGCAGCAGTAGTTCGCCGGCCGTGTTGAGTTCGAGCAGCAGCCCCGTTCCGGGGCCGGTGCTGCGGAGGATCAGGCCGGCCCAGCCCATCACGGGCCGCACCCGCGCCTCCAGCCGGAAGTCGCGGACCGGAGGGCACGGCAGTGGCAGCCCGGGGGATCCCGCCACCCGGAGGGCGTTGTCCAGGATCTCCAGCGGAGCGCGGCCGCCCGGGGCGCGCCTGATCCAGTCGGCCTCCCAGGCGGAGTCGGAAAGCCCGGTGCCGAAGGTGCGCCAGGCAGACCACCTGCCCTGGACGCCGGCTGCGTCGCGAAGGCGCACCCGCCAGGAATAGTCCGCGTCGTCGTCGAGCACGGGCCCGCCATAGGTACCGCGCTGCGAAGCTGAGGGCACGCCCCCGGAGCTCCACACCTGGTGGCCGCCGGCGTCCTGCACGGAGACTTCGTACGCCGCCTGGCTGGCCCGGGAGGGGTCGGCGCCGTCCGGCTGGGCCAGTTGCCAGCTGAACGTGGGCTGCCCGGACGCCGTGAGGCACTCGGCCAGGCCGTCGGTCAGTAGACCCGTGGCGAGCAGAGCCCCGGCAGCTTCCTGTGGTGTGTCCGCTGTGGTGGGCGCTGCGCCGCCTGAAGGGGACATCAGGCGGACGGCACCGGGAAGGAGACCGGCGTGGACGTGGCCCAGGGGAGCCCCAGCTCGCTGAATGTTGAATGTTCGCGCCCGGCACGCTCCAGCGCGTCCTCGATGTTGGCCACCACGGCGTGGGCGGATTCGCCTTCACCCTCCCACTGCACGTAGGTGGGATCGATCGGCGCTGGCAGCGGCGCGGTCCGGACTGCCTCGAGCACCAGCATGAACGCCCCGCTGTCCAGGAGGGAGCTCAGCAACGGGGTGCCGGCGCTGCGGTGCTTGAGCAGGTTCTCGGTGAGGTCGTCCCGGCCGTAGGTCTGCTCGGTGGTGCCGGAGGCTGTTTCCACCACCAGCCGGTCCTCGGTGTAGTGGAAGACTGCAGTGCCGGCGGAGCCGTGGAGGGTCACGTACGGCTCAACGGATTCGGTGGCGCAGATGGTCAGGGCGCAGGTGATGGGCAGTCCGGCCGTGGTGCGGATGCGGATCACCGAGGTGTCGTCAGACTCGATGTCATTGGCCCGGTACAGCTCGGTTTCCACGGACGCGACATCGGCAACGGTGCGGGCGCCGGCGATCCGCAGCGCCGTTGCCACGGCGTGCGCGAGCGGGTTGGTGGCCACGCCGTCCACCACGTCCACGCCGTTGATGTTGCGCTTGCCTGCCCAGCGCGACCGTTCGTAATACGCCCGGTCACGGACCCAGCGTCCAGTGGCGGAGATGCCTTCCAGGTTGCCGATGGTGCCGGCGCCCAGGAGTTCCGCGATGGCCGTCAGCGCATGCGAGCCCAGGCTTTGGAAACCAATTTGGACGCCGTGCCCGGACGCTGCCGCGGCGTCGCACAGCCGGTTGTAGTCCGCCAACGAGGCCACGGGCGGCTTCTCCAGGTAGAGCTCGGCATCCGTGGCCAGGGCGGCCAGCGCCAGGGGAGCGTGCGTCTGGATGGGGGTTGCCACAATGACGACGTCCAGGTTCTCCGTTGCGGCCAGCAGGTCCTCGAGTCCCTGGTACACCGCGGCCGACGGCGGCACGGAGCCGGGTGCCGGTGGCTGCGGATCCGCGACGGCCGCCAGTTCGACGGCGCCGGCTGCCTGCAGGCGCGCAAGGTTCCGGAGATGGTGGGTGCCGAAGCCGTGCACGCCTACCAGCGCGATCCGGGCTGCCGGGCCGGAGCCCAGCGGGATGGTCCGGACACCTGCCGGTTCGGCCGCCTCACCGGTAAAAGCGTTACCGGCGGAAACGTTGGGAAGGTGGGTGCCAGCGGGCGTTCCCATGGGTTCTCCATTCTGCCCTCGAGGGCACGCTTACAGGCGCGCTGGCTTAGCAGCAAGCGCTTTCCAACCATTAGTGTGCGCCACCCCTGGCAGCAGAGTCCAGTTATGTAACGATTCAAAAAATGGCTTGACCCCACACTCGGGTTGGGTCTAGATTTTCGAGAAACCGATTACCGGCGTGACGCGGACCACTCGCGCCCTCGCCTCTGCAACGATGGAGAAACGGAAGGGAAGTGCCATGCTGTCCGGAACCTTCGCCGCTCGGGCCTATTCGTTCTTTGACACCCTTCTGTGGATCGCATGCCTCAACCTGTTGTGGCTGGTGTTCACCCTCCTCGGGCTGGGCGTAGGCGGGATCGGACCTGCCACTGCGGCGGCGCAGATCCTGGTGCGCAAGCGGGCCCGGGGGGAAGCGGCGCCACTGCTGCGCGGGTTCGCGGCGGAGTATTTCCGGAACTTCGGCCGCGCCAACGTCCTTGCCCTGCCGCTGCTGGCAGTGGCAGTGGCGCTGGCAATGAACTGGAACTTCTTCTCCGGCGGGCGGGACCTCTTCCCGCAGCTGATGGCGGCCGGAATTTTTGTGGCGGCCATCTTCCTGGCGGGGGCGGCCTGCTACGTGTTCCCGATGTATGCCCGCTACGAACTGCCCCTGGGGCAGTACCTGATGCTCTCGTCCCGCTTTGCCATGCGGCACCTGGCTGGGACGGTCATCCTCCTGTTCGTCTCGGCGGCCGTGGTGTATGCCAGCACCACCGTCCCCGGACTCATTCCGTTCTTCAGCATCGGCGCGTGGCTCTACACCACGGGCTGGCTCTGCGACCGGTTCTTCACCGCCAATGACGAGTCGGTTGCCGCCGATGCCGAACCGGCAACTGCCGGCGCCGCACCCGTGCCCGCCGCCGTATCCACGGCTTGACCGGCTGACCGCCTGACCGGCGGCGCGTCTCCCGGCCCAGCCCCACGTCGGTGGGCCCCCCGGAGCGCCCGTCCCATTGACCAGCACCACCCCGCACCCTCGTCCTGCCCGCACGTCCACAAATGAAACGTATCAACCCCGTCTGAATGACCAACGAAACCCCGAAGAAGTGGAAAAGGAAAAGCCATGATCCGTAGGAAACTCACCCTGGCGGCCGCCGTCGTCACCATCTCCGCCATATCTCTCACCGCCTGCAGCGGCGGCGGCAATGAACCCGCCGCGGACCTCACCAGCGTGTCCATCATGGCCCCGTTCCTCGAGGCCCAGCCGCCCAGCGCGGACGGCGCCGTCCAGAAGAAGCTGGAAGAACTCACCGGCAAGGACATCAACATCAACTGGACGCCCAACTCCTCGTACGAGGACAAGACCAACATCACGCTGGCAGGCTCCGACATCCCGCAGATCATGGTCATCCAGGGCAAGACCCCCGGCTTCGTCAAGAACGCCGAAGCGGGCGCCTTCTGGGACCTGACGGATAAGCTCGACAAGTATCCGAACCTCAAGACCACGTTCCCCGATATCCAGGAGAACGCCAGCATCAACGGCAAGGTCTACGGCGTCTACCGTGGCCGTGCGCCCATGCGTGCTGCGGTGATGTTCCGCCAGGACTGGTTGGACAAGCTGGGCCTCCAGCCGCCCAAGACCACCGAGGACCTCTACAAGGTGGCCAAGGCGTTCACCGAGCAGGACCCGGACGGCAACGGCCAGAATGACACGTGGGGCATCACCATCCCCAAGTGGGGAGCCCTGGGCACCAACAGCCCCTACGACCTGATCGAGGAATGGTACGGCGCCGGCAACCGGTGGACCGAGAAGGACGGGAAACTGATCCCCAGCTTCGAGACCGACGAGTTCCTTGAGGCCAACCGGTTCGTGAAGAAGATGGTGGACGGGAAGCTCATCAACCCGGACTTTGCCACGTTCGACGGCACCAAGTGGAACGAGCCGTTCTTCAACGGCAAGGGCGGCATCATTGTGGACGTCGATTCCCGCGTCAGCGTCCTGGTCAACCTCTTCAAGCAGGCCGATCCCAACAACTTCCAGAACAAGGTGGGCTTCGTGGGCAACCTCGAAGGCCCCGACGGCGAACTCCACGCCCACCCCACCGACGGCTACTCCGGCTTCCTGGCCGTCCCCAAGTCCAGCGTCCGCACCGAGGCCGAGCTGGACAAGGTCCTTGAGGTCCTGAACACCCTGAACGGCAAGGAAGTGGCCACCCTCCTGAACAACGGCATCGAAGGCGTCAACTTCACCGTGGAGGACGGTAAGGCCGCCACCATCAAGCCCGAAACCCCCGAGGGCAAGGCCGTCAGCACCGACATCAAGAGCTACGCACAGCTGGGCATGAACGTGGCCGGCAACAACTTCTACCCGGTCAAGCAGGCCAGCGACTACGAGCAGCAGGTCTTCGACAAGCGCACCGAAGTCATGGCCGAGGACCTCAAGAGCGCCGTGTACAACCCCGCCGCCCCGTACGTCTCCGCCACCTACGTGGCCAAGGGCGCACAGCTGGACAACATCGTGGCGGACGCCCGGATCAAGTACCTCGCCGGACAGATCGATGAGCAGGGCCTGAAGGACGCCATCAAGCTCTGGGACACCAGCGGCGGCAACAAGGTCAAAGAAGAGATCAACAAGCTTTGGCAGGACAACAAGTAAATGGCAGCCCCCGTCGTCGAGGCTGAGGCCTCAGGGCGGGCGGCCAGCCGGCCGCCCGCCCGGGAGCGGAAGAACGCCAAGTTCTCCGTCCACTTCGCGCATTACAAGTGGCTGTACCTGCTGCTGTTGCCGGGCGTGCTGTATTTTGCGGTGTTCCGCTACGGCCCCATGTATGGCGTGTCCATCGCCTTCAAGGACTACGTCCCGTTCCTCGGCGTCAACGGCAGCCGGTGGGTGGGGACCCAGCACTTCGAGGACTTTTTCTCCAACCCGGATTTCCCGCGCCTGCTGGGCAACACGCTGATCCTGGCGTTCCTGAACCTGGGCATCGCATTCCCGCTGACCATCGTGCTGGCCCTGCTGCTGAACGAGGTCCGCCTCTCCGTCCTCAAGCGCACGGTCCAGACCTTGGTGTACATCCCGCACTTCCTGTCCTGGACCATCGTGGCGTCGCTGAGCTTCCTGCTGTTCGCGCTGGACATCGGCCCGATGTTCCAGTTCCTGAACAACGTGATGGGCACCAACATCGACTTCCTGTCCGATCCCGCCTGGTTCAGGCCGCTGATCGTGCTGCAGGAGATCTGGAAGAACACCGGCTGGGGAACCATCATCTTCCTCGCCGCCCTGTCCACGGTGGACCAGGACCAGTACGAGGCCGCGATCATCGACGGCGCCGGACGGTTCCGGCGTGTCTGGCACATCACCCTGCCCGGGATCCGGTCCACCATCATCGTGATGCTGATCCTGGCGATCGGGCAGATGCTCAACACCGGATTCGAACAGATCTACCTGATGACCAACGCCCTGAACCGGGACGTCGCGGATGTCTTTGACACCTACGTGTACTTCGTGGGCATCACCCAGGGCGCCTACTCCTACTCCACCGCGGTGGGCCTGTTCAAATCCCTGGTGGGCCTGGTGCTGATCTTCGGCACCAACTGGCTGGCCAAGCGGTTCAACCAGAGCGGACTGTTCTAATGAAGATCCACAACACCACCGGCGGCCGGGTGTTCGACGCCGCCAACTACCTCTTCCTGTCCCTGGTGGGCATCCTTACCCTGCTGCCGTTCGTCTACGTCTTCGCGGGCTCGTTCGCCACCGAAGCGGAAATCACCCGGCGGGCGTTCTTCGTCTGGCCCGAGCAGTTCAGCCTGGGCTCCTACGAGTACATCTTCTCGACGCCGGCTTTCACCAGGGCGCTCATCACCACCATCCTGGTCACCGCCGTCGGCACGGTGGTCCAGCTGGCGTTCACGGTGACCATGGCCTACCCGCTGGCCAAGAAGACCCTCCGGGGACGCAAGCTCATCCTGTCCCTGGTGGTCTTCGCCATGGTCTTCTCCGGCGGCATGATCCCCACCTTCCTCCTGGTCAAGGACCTCGGCCTGCTCAACTCCTACTGGGCCCTGATCCTGCCTGCGGCGATCAACCCGTTCAGCCTGATCATCATCAAGAACTTCTTCCAGGAGCTCCCGGCGGAGCTGGAGGAATCGGCCAAGATGGACGGCGCCACGGAGATCGGCATCCTTTGGCGGATCCTGCTGCCGCTGTCCAAGCCGGTCCTGGCCACGTTCGCCCTGTTCTATGCCGTGGGAATCTGGAACGACTTCATGTCGCCCCTGCTCTACCTCAGCGACAACTCCAAGTGGACCCTGCAGATGTACCTCCGCCAGGTCACTGCGGCCTCGGACCTGCTGGGAACCGGCAACGTGGACCCCAACTACATTCCGCCGGAACAGGGCATCAAGTTCGCCGTGATCGTGGTGGCCACCCTGCCCATCCTGATCTTCTACCCCTTCCTGCAGAAGCACTTCGCCAAGGGCATGCTCATCGGCTCCGTCAAGGGCTAGAAACCCCCACTCACAGAAAGAAGACCATGAAGATCCTGCTCGCCGGTGATTCCACCGTCGCCAACTGTCTCACGCACGAGTACCCCATGAGCGGGTGGGGCGCGCAGCTGGCCCCGCACGTTTACCGGCGGGCAGCGGTCCACAACTTCGCCAAGGGCGGGGCCAGTACCGAGTCCTACCGCGGCGAAGGGCTGTGGACGGCACTGCTGGCAGAGGCCGGCGAAGGCGACCTTGTCCTCATCCAGTTCGGCCACAACGACCAGAAGAAGCAGCACCTGGCAGCCCGCACCGGCTACGCGGCCAACCTGCGCACCATGGTGGGGGAGGTGCGTGCCCTGGGCGCGGCTCCGGTGCTCTGCACCTCCGTGGAACGGCGGCACTTCCGGGACGCGCCGTCGTCGTCCGCCGGCATGGGCGACGTACTGGAGGAAAGCCTGGAGGACTACCCCGAGGTGGTGCGCGAACTGGGGCTGGAGCTCGGCGTCCCCGTGATCGACCTCAATGCCTGGACCCGGGAGCTTTACGTCCGTCTGGGCCGGGAGGGATCCGTGGCGCTGTTCTGCCATTTCGCGCCGGGGGAGCACGCCTACTGGCCGGACGGGCTGGCGGACAACACGCATTTCTCCCAGGAAGGTGCCGCAGTGGTTGCGGAGCACGTGGCAGCCGGGCTTGCGGAGCTGGGGCTCGCCGCCCCGGCTTTTGCGGGTACGACGGCGGGACGCGCCTGAGTGGGCACCGCCACAGGGGGTGCCGGGGTGCTGTACAGCAATGCGCTGGGCGGTCCGGCGGACGTCGCGGACTGGGTGGCCGAAGGGCCGCTGAACCTTGGCACCCACTCCGGGGCGCTGGAGCTGTCCGGTGCACTGGACGACGCCGAATTCGGCGACCACGCGCACTGGACGTTCTGGTGCCCGGAGGAGTTTCCGGACGGAATCCGCATCAGCTGGGAGTTCCGGCCGCTCGAAGAGCCGGGCCTGGCCATGCTGTTCTTCGCAGCCGCCGGCCAGGGCGGCCTGGACCTCTTCAGCCCGGACCTGGCCCCGCGGACCGGGTTCTATCCGCAGTACCATTCGGGGGACATCGATGCCCTGCACGTCTCGTATTTCCGGCACAAGTACGAATCAGAGCGGGCCTTCCGGACGTGCAACCTCCGCAAGAGTGCAGGCTTCGAACTGGTGGCGCAGGGCGCTGACCCGCTGCCGCCCACTGAAGACGCGGTGGACTTCTACCGCCTGGAAGTGGTGAAGGACGGCCCGCTGGTGTCCTTTGCCATCAACGGGTTGACCCTGTTCGAGTGGACAGACTCCTCGGGCAAGGTCCTCGGCGGCGGCCACATCGGGTTCCGGCAGATGGCCCCGCTGCGGGCCGCCTACCGGAACCTGGTGGTGGAGAAGCTGCGCTGACGCGTCCTACGCCTTGCCGGTGCTCTGCCGGACCACGAGCTCCGGCGTGAACACCACCGCGCGGTGCGTGGCGTTCTGGGACTCCACTTCCTCGGTGAGGAGCTCGATGGCGGTGCGGCCCAGCGCCTCTGTGGGCTGTCGGATGGAGGACAGCGGAACCACTGCCGAGACGGCAAAGTCGATGTCGTCGTAGCCGATCAGTGCCACATCTTCTGGGATGCGGAAGGTATGGGTCATGGTGAGGGACTGCATGACGCCGAGGGCCAGGAGGTCGTTGGCGCAGAAAACGCCATCGGGCAACTCCTCCGGGCTGCGTTCCACCAGCATGTTTCCCACGCTGCGGCCGGCCAGGACGGTCATCCCCTCCGACGCCAGCACTTCCAGTGTTGCGTCGGGCTCCTCCTTGACGGCGCGCTGTGCACCCTGCAGGCGGTCCGATACCTGCCGGATGGACGTGGGGCCGCCCACGAACGCGAGCCGGCGGCGGCCGGTGTCCAGCAGGTGCCGCGCGGCCAGGTACCCGCCGGCGTCGTCGTCCACGGAAACCGAACTGAACCTGGACTCGTCCGCCAGGCGGTCCACCAGGACCGTGGGTACGCCGCGCTCGCGGAGGAGGTCCAGCCGCTCGGTGACGTCGCCAACGGGGGAAATGAGGAGGCCCTGGACCCGCTGCTCCTGGAAGAGATCGATGTAATTGGCTTCGCGGCCGGCGTCGTGGCCGCTGTCGCCCAGCAGGACGGCGCTGCCGTGGACGCTGGCGGCATCCTCAGCTGCCCGCACCACCGAGGTGAAGAACGGGTTGCCCACGTCCAGGACAATCAGTCCCACGGTGCGGCTGTGGCCGGCGCGGAGCTGCCGGGCGGCGTCGTTGCGGACAAACCCCAGTTCGTCGATGGCCTTCAGGACGCGTTCCTTGGTGCGCTGGGACACCCTGTCCGGGTAATTCAGCACGTTGGAGACGGTGCCCACGGCAACGCTGGCGTGGTTGGCAACGTCCTTGATACTGGCGGTGCGGTTCATGATTCTCCGAGCTGCTGGTCCGGATGCCCTGACTTCCACGGGCCATTTGCTGGGGCCGGGTGGAAATGCTTGACACCTACTCAGGTTCAAGAGTACTTTGAATCGTACCAATGAAACGATTCAAATATCCGCGAGTTCAGGAGAGTTCCAGATGAGGGTGTGCTTCCGGTCCTCGATCCAGCCGGCGCTGATCGACGAGTACAAGCGGCGCCACGCCGCGGTGTGGCCGGAGATGCTTCTTGCCCTGAAGGAAGCGGGCTGGAACAACTACTCCCTGTTCCTGGCGGAGGACGGGCTCCTGGTGGGCTACGTCGAATGCGACGACTTCGACGCCGTTCGTGCCCGCATGGCCCTGACCGACGTCAACGCGCGCTGGCAGGCCGAGATGGCCACGCTTTTTGAGGACACCGGCCAGGCGCCCGACGAGGGGTTCCAGGTCCTGGAAGAGGTGTTCAACCTTGACGGCCAGCTTGCGGGCGCAGGCTCCACAACCCAGTAGTTCCATGCCCCAGTAACTAAAGCCAAGCCCAGCTCCTGCAGCGGGGCATTACCCAACAGACCACAGCAGCACGAGACACCGGAAAGAACCATCATGAATGACGTAGCAAAGGCGCTGGGCAGGCTCGGAGAGCTTGCCATCGAGGTCCCTTCGTGGGCCTATGGAAATTCAGGCACGCGGTTCAAGGTGTTCGGCACGCCCGGCACGCCGCGGACGGTCCAGGAGAAGCTGGCCGACGCCGCCAAGGTCCATGAGCTGACCGGCCTCGCGCCCACGGTCGCCCTGCATATTCCGTGGGACAAGGTGGACGACTACTCCGCCCTGAAGGAGTACGCCGCGGGCCTGGGTGTTGGCCTGGGCACCATCAACTCCAACACCTTCCAGGACGACGAGTACAAGTTCGGCTCCCTGACGTCCTCCAACGAGGGCGTGCGCCGCCGCGCCATCGAACACCACCTGGACTGCATCGACATCATGCACGCCACGGGCTCCCGCGACCTGAAGATCTGGCTGGCGGACGGCACCAACTACCCGGGCCAGGATGATCTCCGCGGCCGCCAGGACCGCCTGGCCGAGTCCCTGCAGGAGATCTACGCGGCCCTGGGGGACGAGCAGCGCCTGGTCCTGGAGTACAAGTTCTTCGAGCCGGCGTTCTATCACACCGATGTTCCGGACTGGGGCACGTCCTATGCCCAGACCCTGGCGCTGGGCGAGAAGGCGTTCGTCTGCCTGGACACCGGCCACCACGCCCCGGGCACCAACATCGAATTCATCGTGATGCAGCTGCTGCGCCTGGGCAAGCTGGGGTCGTTCGACTTCAACTCGCGCTTCTACGCCGACGACGACCTCATTGTGGGTGCCGCCGATCCGTTCCAGCTCTTCCGCATCATGCACGAGGTTATCCGCGGCGGAGGCTTCGGCAAGGACTCCGGCGTCGCGCTGATGCTGGACCAGTGCCACAACCTGGAAGAGAAGATCCCGGGCCAGATCCGGTCCGTGCTGAACGTCCAGGAAATGACGGCCCGCGCCCTGCTGATCGACACCGCTGCCCTGACCGAGGCCCAGCGCGCCGGGGACGTCCTGGCCGCCAACGGCATCTTCAACGACGCCTTCTACACGGACGTCCGTCCCGCCCTGGCCGAGTGGCGTGAATCCCGCGGCCTGCCCGCGGACCCGATGGCCGCCTACAAGGCCAGCGGCTACCAGAAACAGATCAACGAGGACCGCGCAGGCGGCCAGCAAGCCGGATGGGGCGCTTAATTCCTATGAGCAACAAGACTGTTGAAGACCTGATTTCGCGTTCCAACCGCCTCGGCGCGGACAAGCGGAACACCAACTTCGCCGGCGGCAACACCTCCGCCAAGGGCACCGAGAAGGACCCGGTCACCGGTGAGGACGTTGAACTCCTGTGGGTGAAGGGTTCCGGCGGTGACCTGGGCACGCTGAAGGCCCAGAACCTTGCCGTGCTGCGGCTGGACCGGCTGAACGCGCTGAAGAACGTCTACCCGGGCGTCGACCGTGAAGACGAAATGGTGGCCGCCTTCGATTACTGCCTGCACGGCAAGGGCGGCGCAGCGCCGTCGATCGACACCGCCATGCACGGACTGGTGGACGCCGCGCACGTGGACCACTTGCACCCGGACTCCGGCATCGCTATCGCGACGGCGGTGGACGGCGAAGCGCTGACGTCAAAGGTCTTCGGCGACAAGGTGGTCTGGGTTCCGTGGCGCCGCCCCGGTTTCCAGCTGGGCCTGGACATCGCCGCGATCAAGGAAGCCAACCCGCAGGCCATCGGCACCATCCTGGGCGGCCACGGCATCACCGCCTGGGGCGCCACCAGCGACGAGGCCGAGGCCAACTCGCTGTGGATCATCGACCAGGCCGAGCAGTACATCGCCGAGAACGGCGCGGCCGAACCTTTCGGTGCCAAGCTGCCGGGCTACGCAGCCCTGCCCGAGGCGGAGCGGCGTGCGAAGGCCGCCGCCCTGGCACCGGTGATCCGCGGCCTTGCCTCAACGGATAAACCGCAGCTGGGGCACTTCAGCGATGACGCCGTGGTCCTCGACTTCCTCGAAGCCGCCGAGCACCCGCGGCTGGGCGCGCTGGGCACCTCCTGCCCTGACCACTTCCTGCGCACCAAGGTCAAGCCGCTGATCCTGGACCTGCCCGCCGACGCCTCCATCGAAGACTCGATCGCCCGGTTGCATGAGCTGCACGCCGACTACCGCGAGGACTACCAGGCCTACTACGACCGGCACAAGGACGCGGACAGCCCGGCGCTGCGCGGCGCGGACCCGGCCATCGTGCTGGTTCCCGGCGTGGGCATGTTCTCCTTCGGGGCGAACAAGCAGACCGCCCGGGTGGCCGGTGAGTTCTACATCAACGCCATCAACGTGATGCGCGGCGCCGAAGCGATCTCCACCTACGCCCCCATCGAGGAATCCGAGAAGTTCCGCATCGAATACTGGGCCCTGGAGGAAGCCAAACTGGCCCGGATGCCCAAGCCGAAGTCGCACGCCACCCGCATCGCCCTGGTGACCGGTGCGGCGTCCGGCATCGGCAAGGCCATCGCCACCCGCCTCGCCGCGGAAGGCGCCTGCGTGGTCATTGCCGACCTGAACCTCGAGAACGCGCAGAAGGTGGCCGAGGAACTCGGCGGCGCGGATGTCGCCGTCGGCGTCCAGGCCGACGTGACGGACGAAGCGCAGGTCGCAGCAGCGATTGACGCCGCGGTGCTCGCGTTCGGCGGCGTGGACCTGGTGGTCAACAACGCCGGCCTGTCCATCTCCAAGCCGCTGCTGGAAACCACCGAAAAGGACTGGGACCTGCAGCACAACGTGATGGCCAAGGGCTCCTTCCTGGTGGCCAAGGCCGCTGCGAAGGTCATGATCGCCCAGGGCCTGGGCGGAGACATCATCTACATCTCCTCCAAGAACTCCGTGTTCGCCGGCCCCAACAACATCGCCTACTCCGCCACCAAGGCCGACCAGGCCCACCAGGTGCGCCTGCTCGCCGCCGAATTGGGCGAGCACGGCATCCGCGTCAACGGCATCAACCCCGACGGCGTGGTCCGCGGCTCCGGGATCTTCGCCGGCGGCTGGGGCGCCAAGCGCGCCGCGGTCTACGGCGTGGACGAAGAGAAACTGGGCGAGTACTACGCCCAGCGCACCCTGCTCAAGCGCGAAGTCCTCCCCGAGCACGTGGCCAACGCTGCCGCCGTCCTCACCAGCAACGAGCTGTCCCACACCACCGGCCTGCACATCCCCGTGGACGCCGGAGTAGCCGCAGCATTCCTCCGGTGAGCACGTTGTCACACGATATCGACGGCGCGGACACCGCCCTTGGCCTGTTCGCCGGCAGTGTGTTCGCCGCCGTCGATATCGGGGCCTCGTCCGGCCGCGTCATGCTCGGCCGTGTTTCACCGGAGTCCGGGGTGTCGCTGGAAACCGTGCACCGCTTCCCCAACGGCGTGGTGGAGATCGACGGCGGCCTCCGCTGGAACTTCGACGCCCTCTTCGCGGAGGTGCTTGCAGGCCTCCGCACGGCCGCCACTGTGGCCGCCGGGCAGGGCGAACGGATCGCCAGCATTGGCATCGACACCTGGGCCGTGGACTACGGCCTGGTGGACGCCGGCGGGAACCTCGTGGCCCAGCCGTTCAGCTACCGCGATGACCGCAGCCGGGCCGCCGTGGAGCCCGTCCACCGGAAACTGGACCCCGAGCGGCTCTACGCCACCACCGGCCTGCAGTTCCTGCAGTTCAACACGATCTACCAGCTGGCCACCGAGAAGGACCTCGACGGGCTGCAGGCCCTCCTGATCCCGGACCTCATCGCATTCCTGCTCACGGGCGCCCGCCGTACCGAAGCCACCAACGCCTCCACCACCGGCCTGTTCGACGCCGTGGCAGGGGAGTGGGCCACCGAGTTCCTGGCGGCCCTGGGACTGCGGAAGGACCTGTTCCCGCCGCTGGTCCAGCCCGGCGAAACGTTCGGCACCCTCCTCCCGGCCATTGCCGAGGAGGTGGGCCTGCCCTCCAGCACCCCCGTGGTGGCCGTGGGCTCGCACGACACCGCGTCCGCCGTTGCCGCCGTTCCCGCTGATACGGACGCCGACGGCGGGGACTTCGCCTACGTCTCCTCCGGCACCTGGTCCCTGGTGGGCCTGGAACTGCCGCACCCGGTCCTCACCGAAGCCAGCCGGGAGGCGAACTTCACCAACGAACGCGGCGTGGACGGCACCATCCGCTACCTGCGCAACATCGGCGGGCTCTGGCTGCTCAGCGAATGCCAGCGCACCTGGGCATCGGAAGGCTTCCAACCGGACCTGACTGCCCTGCTGGCCGCGGCCGCAGCACTACCCGCCGGCGGACCGCAGATCAACGCTGATGATCCATACTTCATCGCCCCGGACAACATGCCCGAACGCATCCGTGCGGCAGTCCGGCGCACCGGCGAACTGCTGCCAAACGATCCCGCAGCCATCACCCGGTGCATCATGGACAGCCTCGCTGCCGGATACGCCCGGACACTGGCGGACGCCGAACGCCTGGCGGACCGCTCGGCGGGCGTGGTGCACGTGGTGGGCGGCGGATCACAGAATGCGCTCCTCTGCCAGCTCACGGCCGATGCCACCCGGCGCCCGGTCATCGCCGGGCCCGTGGAAGCGACAGCCCTGGGCAACGTGCTCGTGCAGGCCCGGGCGGCAGGCGCCGTGGCAGGCGGTTTGCCCGAACTCCGCAGGATCATTGCCGCCGGAGCCAGCCTGCACCGCTACGAGCCCCTCGACCTCCCCGTTACCGCCTCCCGGAATTGAACCCATGAAAATCGCACTCTTCGCCACCTGCATCGTGGACGGCATGTATCCGCGTGCCGCCCAGGCAACGGTGGCGGTCCTGGAACGGCTGGGCCACCAGGTGGTCTTCCCCAAGGGCCAGGCCTGCTGCGGGCAGATGCACGTCAACAGCGGCTACTTCAAGGAAGCCGTGCCCGTGGTGGCCAACCACGTCCGGGCCTTCGAATCGGAGGACTACGACGTCGCCGTGGCGCCGTCAGGGTCCTGTGTGGCGTCGGTGAAGCACCAGCACCCCATGGTGGCCCGCCGCGCAGGTGATGCCGGGCTCGAGGAGCGGGCAACCGCCGTCGGGAAGAAAACCTACGAGCTGTCCGAACTGCTGGTGGACGTCCTGGGCGTCACCGATCCCGCCGGACAGCTGGGCTCCTACTTCCCGCACACGGTGACCTACCACCCCTCCTGCCACGGCATGCGCCTGCTCAAGCTCGGTGACCGGCAGGCCGGCCTGCTCCGCGGCGTGAAGGGCCTGGAGCTGCTGGACCTGCCCGAGGCGGACCAGTGCTGCGGGTTCGGCGGCACGTTCTCCGTGAAGAACGCCGACGTTTCCTCGGCGATGCTGGCGGACAAGACGGCGAACATCCGCAGCACCGGGGCGTCCGTGTGCGCGGGCGGGGACTACTCCTGCCTGATGCACATCGGCGGCGGCCTCTCCCGGGAGGACTCAGGTGTGGCTACCCTCCACCTGGCCGAGATCCTCGCCAGCACCGAAGCCGAACCCGTCACCGTTCCAGGACCCGCCGGGCAAACCGTGAAAGTAGTGGTCAAATAATGTCCCGCACCGCACTTGGAATGCCCGGCCTGCGGCCCGGCTCAGGGAACCTCTTCGCTGAGGAAAAGTTCCCCTCGGCGGCCCGGCGGGAGCTGGGAAACAGCCAGCTCCGCCGCAACCTGAAGCACGCCACCTCCACCATCCGCACCAAACGCCTCAACGTCACAGGGGAACTGCCGGACTGGGAGGAGCTGCGCGAGGCCGGCAGCGCCCTGAAGACCTCCGTCATGGCACGACTCCCGGAGCTGCTGGAAGCCTTCGAGGCCAACGTCACCGCCCGCGGCGGCACGGTGCACTGGGCCCAGGACGCCGGCGAGGCCAACCGCATCATCCACGACCTGGTGAAAGCCGAGGGCGTGGACGAGGTTGTCAAGGTCAAGTCGATGGCCACCCAGGAAATCGGCATGAACGAATACCTCGAAGACCACGGCATCGCCGCCTACGAGACGGACCTGGCCGAACTCATCGTCCAGCTGGACCACGACAAGCCCAGCCACATCCTGGTCCCGGCGATCCACAAGAACCGCACCGAAGTCCGCGACATCTTCCTGAAGGAAATGCCCGGCGTCGATCCGGATCTCACGGACGAACCGCGCCGCCTCGCCATGGCCGCCCGCGCCCACCTGCGCGCCAAGTTCCTCACCGCCAAAGTGGCGATCTCCGGCGCGAACTTCGGCATCGCAGACTCCGGGACCCTCAGCGTCGTGGAGTCCGAAGGCAACGGCCGCATGTGCCTCACACTCCCCGATACCCTCATCACGGTCATGGGCATCGAGAAACTGCTGCCCACCTTTTCCGACCTTGAGGTGTTCCTGCAGCTCCTTCCGCGCTCCTCCACCGGCGAGCGGATGAACCCCTACACCTCCCTCTGGACCGGGGTCACCGAAGGGGACGGGCCTTCCACCTTCCACGTCATCCTGCTGGACAACGGACGGACCAACGCCCTGGCCGATGAGATGGGCCGCTCGGCCCTCCACTGCATCCGCTGCAGCGCCTGCATCAACGTCTGCCCCGTCTACGAACGCACCGGTGGCCACGCCTACGGCTCAACGTACCCGGGCCCCATCGGCGCCATCCTGTCGCCGCTGATGACCGGCGTCGAAGCCGAGGAGAACGGTTCACTGCCGTACGCGTCCTCACTCTGCGGGGCCTGCTACGACGCCTGCCCGGTCAAGATCAACATCCCTGACATCCTGGTCCACCTCCGCGGAAAGGACGTGGACGCCCACCGCGGCGGACTCCCGTCCCAAATGGACGTCGGGCTCAAGGCAGCCTCCTGGGCGCTGTCCGACGGACGCCGGCTGGGCGCCGTTGAAAAGCTCCTGCCCCTGGGCCGCGCCGCCGCCGGCAAGGACAAGAAGATCAAGAAACTGCCGGGGATCGCCGCCGGCTGGACCCAGAGCCGCGACATCCCCGCGCCCCCGTCCCGGTCCTTCCGCGACTGGTGGGCCAAGGAGCACAAGGAATCATGAGCACCCGCGAACACATCCTCGCCGCCGTCCGCACCGCGCTGCAGGACGCTCCCGCCGTCCCGGACATCCCGCGGGACTACCGGCTGGAGGGGGACCTCAACGCGCAGGAACGCATCGACGTGCTGGTGGACCGGCTGGAGGACTATAAAGCGGGTGTGACGGTGGTGGACGGATCCGCCGTTCCGGCCACCATCCAGGGCCTCCTCGCCGGCGCGGGCTCCTACGTGGTGCCCGCCGGGCTGGACCCGGCCTGGCTCGCGTGGGAAACCGAACCTTCCAGGGTGAAGTACGACGGCGGCGGGCACGGCGCGCGGTCCGTCACCGAACTCGACGCAACCGACGCCGTCGTGACCTCCAGCGCGGTGACCGTCGCCGAATCCGGGACCATCATCCTGGACGGCAGCCCCGACCAGGGCCGCCGCGCCATCTCGCTGATCCCGGACCACCACATCTGCGTGGTCCACAGCCGCGACATCACCCAGATCCTCCCCGAAGCCCTCCGCCGCCTGGACGGCACCCGCCCGCTCACCATGATCAGCGGCCCCAGCGCCACCTCGGACATCGAACTCGAACGCGTCGAAGGCGTCCACGGGCCACGCCGGCTGGACGTCATCATCATCAAGCAGTCCGGGAACCTTCCCGCGTCATAGGATCTAGCCATGCCCCTCTTTGACCTTCCCCTGGCCCAGCTCCGCGGCTATACCTCCGACGTGACACCGCCCAACGACCTTGCAGCGTTTTGGGACACGACCATCGAAGAGGCGCGGGCCTTTCCGCTGGAAGCCACCTTCGAACCTGTCGAGAACTACCTCACCCTCATCGACACGTTCGACGCCACATTTGCCGGGTACGGCGGGGCGCCCATCAAAGGCTGGCTGCACCTGCCGGCCAACCGCGAACCGGGTGCACGCCTGCCCGTGGTGGTCCAGTATGCCGGATACTCCGGTGGCCGCGGCCTGGTCAACCAGGACACCCGCTGGGCCCAGGCAGGCTACGCGCACTTCATCATGGACACCCGCGGACAGGGTTACGGCGGCCTCATCGGCGATACGCCGGACCCGCACCCCTCCGCGGGGGACGTAGCCCACGCGGGCCTCATGACCCGGGGTGCCGGAAGCAGGGAGGACTACTACTACCGGCGCGTCTACGTGGACGCCTTCCGGGCCGTGGAGGCCGCGCAGTCCCATCCCGGCGTCGACCCCCGCAAGGTGGTGCTGGCCGGCGTCAGCCAGGGCGGCGGCATTGTGGTGGCCACGGCAGGCCTTGCGGCCGGAAGGCTCGACGGCGTCATCGCCGCGCTGCCCGACGTCCCCTTCCTGCAGGACTTCCCGCGCGCCATCGACATCACACCCCGCGGCCCCTACCCGGAAATCGCCCAGTTCCTTGGCCGCCACCGCGACCGCTACGACTCCATCCTCGAAGTCCTGCGGTATTTCGACGGCGTGAACCTGGCCCGCTGGGCAACCGTGCCGGCGCTCTACTCGGTGGCGCAAATGGATGACATCTGCCCACCGTCCACGGTCTTCGCCAGCTTCAACGCCTACGGCGCGGGTGACGCCGGTTCTTCCGGAACCGGGGCGGCCAAGGAGATCGAGGTCTACCGGTTCAACAACCACGAAGGCGGCCAGGAACACCAGTGGATCAGGCAGCTGTTGTTTCTGCGCAAGATTTTGGGGTAACTTCCTTCCTGCAGGCTGAGAAAGCGGTTTCTAAGCCTGCAGCGAGGGAGAAATGAAGAAGCTCACCAGGCGCAGCATCGTCGCGTACGGCGCCGGCGATGCCGCCAACAGCATGATCATCAGCACCGCAAACATGTTCCTGCTGGTGTACTACACCGACGTTGCCGGCATCGCTGCCGCCGCCGCGGGCACCCTGCTGGTGGTGGCCCGCGTGTTCAACGCCGTCACGGATATCGCCGCGGGCCGCCTCGTGGACCGTGTGCAGGGGAAACGGTGGGGCAAGTTCCGGCCCTTCCTCATGTTCGGCTTCGTGCCACTGGTGCTCAGCGCAGCGGTGTTCCACGTCCCGGACGTGGATCCCGGCCTGAAACTCCTCTACGCCTACTGCACCTACGGGCTGGTGTGCCTGGCGTACAGCCTGGTCAACGTTCCGTATGGCTGCCTGGTGGGGGCCATGACCCGTGACCCGCGGCAACGTGCACGGCTGGCCGGTGCCCGGACCATCGGCGGCCTCTCCACCGGGGCGGTCCTGGGATTCGTCATCGCACCCCTGCTCGGCGCCGGCGGGGACATGCAGCAGATCTTCACCATCCTCACCCTCGTGTTCGTGGGGGTCGGCTCGGTTCTCTACGTATTCACCGGCAGTGCCTGCCGCGAACAGTCGGGGGCAAGCATTCCCCGGATCACGCTGCGCCAAAGTATCGACGCCCTGAAGTCCAATTCGCCGCTGCTGGTGCTCTGCGTCAGTTCCGTGCTCTTCGTGACCGGAAACTCCGCCACCGGCGCCGCCCAATTCTTCTACCTGCGCGATGTGCTGGCCCGCGTGGACCTGTTTCCGGTCATGGCCGCCACCCAGGTGGTCATCACCCTGACCCTGGCGGTCATGATCCCCAGGCCCGTGGCACGGTGGGGCAAGAAGGCAGTGTTCACGGCAGGGTGCGTCCTGGGTGTGGTGGGTGGGGTGGTGGTCTTCCTGGCTCCTGCCAGCCTGCCGGCATTGGCGGTGGGCGGCATCGTCCTGGCCCAGCTCTCCTCCGCCACCGTGGGAATCCTCACCTGGGCACTCATCGCGGACACCGTGGAGTATGGCGAGTGGAAGACCGGCGTGCGGGTCCAGGGCATCAACTATGCCCTCCTCGCGGCCACCAGAAAGCTGGGCATGGGCTTCGGCGGGGGACTGGTGGCGTACGCCCTTGCCTGGGGAGCCTACGACGGCGGCCTCCGGGAACAGGCGGAGGGTGCCCTCCTGGCCATCCGTGCTTCGGCGGGACTGCTGCCGGCCATCCTGGTGCTGGCCGCCGTCGTCACCATGTCCTGGTACCGCCTTACGGACCGCCGGCATGCCGAGCTGGTGGCCGAACTGGCGCGTGATCCTGCGTAACGTTTTGCGGCCGGAGCAATTCCGGGGCTATGGTCTTCCCATGACTAACCGTTGGTATGCGTATTTTTCGTTGGCTCTGGAGGGGCCCGCGTCTAACTGACACGCATCCAACTTTCCTTCAGAGCCAACAGGGCAGAGATCATTCTCTGCCCTTCGCCGTTTCTCCGGCGGGTTCTGAAATCCGGGCCCGCTTCCCATCTGGAACAGGACCCGAACATGAGCACCGCAACAGCCGCAGCAGCACCATCCACCTCGAACCTGCGCGTCAGCGAATTCACCCCGCTGCCCACCCCTTCCGAACTGATCGCGGACCTGCCCCTCGACGCGCAGGTGGCCGCCGTCGTCGAACGCGGCCGCGATGAAGTCCGCGCCGTCATGGACGGCGTGGACGACCGCCTGCTGGTGATCGTGGGCCCGTGCTCCATCCACGACCCCAAGGCCGGGCTGGAATACGCCCGCCGGCTGGTCAGCCAGGCTGAGAAGCACAAGGAAGACCTGCTGATCGTCATGCGGACCTACTTCGAGAAGCCGCGCACCACGGTGGGCTGGAAGGGCCTGATCAACGATCCACGGCTGGACGGCAGCCACGACATGGTCACCGGCCTGCGCACCGCACGCCACTTCCTGCAGCAGGTCACCGCCCTTGGACTGCCCACCGCCACCGAGTTCCTGGAACCGATCAGCCCGCAGTACATGGCCGACCTCATCTCCTGGGGCGCCATCGGGGCCCGCACCACCGAGAGCCAGATCCACCGCCAGCTCGCATCCGGCCTGTCCATGCCCATCGGGTTCAAGAACGGGACCGACGGCGGCCTGCAGGTTGCCATCGACGCCTGCGGTGCCGCTGCGGCAGCCCAGGCGTTCCTGGGGATCGACGGCGACGGCCGGGCCGCGCTGGTGGCCACTGCCGGCAACCCGGACACGCACGTCATCCTCCGCGGCGGACGCAAGGGCCCCAACTACTCGACGGCCGACGTCGAAGCCGCCTCCGCCACCCTGGCCGGCAAGGGACTGAATCCGCGCCTGATCGTGGACGCCAGCCACGCCAACAGCGGCAAGAGCCACCACCGCCAGGCGGAGGTGGCACTGGAAATCGGCGCGCAGCTCGAAGAGGGCGGCCCCGCCGCGCACGCGATCGCCGGCGTCATGCTCGAAAGCTTCCTGGTGGGAGGCGCCCAGAACCTGGATGTCGTGGAGCACGCTGCGGGCCGGGATGAGCTGGTCTACGGGCAGAGTGTCACGGATGCGTGCATGGAGTGGGACGTCTCGGCATCGGTGCTGGAACAGCTGGCCGCCTCGGCCCGCAAGCGCCGCGGCTGACGAGGCCCACGGGAAGGGTGGTACGCCGGGCAAATAGGGGGACCCTACTACTTTCACTTCTGCCACAGGAACATCTAGAGTATCTGGATAGGTGGTTGGTGGATGGCTCAGCATCGGAACACCGCATTTGGTACGAACCTGGGGTCCACTGTGTCCATCCGTCAGCAAAGGAAAATAGGGAAATGTCCGCAGAACAGAACTTCTCGAACGCGAAGTTCCTGACCGTGGCAGAAGTTGCCGAGGTCATGCGCGTCTCCAAAATGACCGTCTACCGCCTGGTGCACTCCGGTGAAATGCCGGCAGTCCGCTTTGGCCGCTCCTACCGCGTGCCCGAGACTGCTGTGGACCAGTACCTCAGGGGCGCCGTGGTGGACGGGCACGCAGGCACCGCCTGAGCCAGTCCCGCCGCAAATCCGGTATTCGTGCCGGGTGAACGCCGTGCCGGTTAGAAGCGGCCTCCCGGAAGCGGTACCCTGTTAAGGAACGTTTTACGTCATTGTAAGAATCTGTCAGTTGTTCAGTTCGTAGCTTTGTCCGCGGACCATTTCCATCAGACAGGTACTGCATCTAGTTTGTAAGGAACTTTCGTGGGTTCAGTTATCAAGAAGCGTCGCAAGCGTATGGCCAAGAAGAAGCACCGCAAGCTGCTTCGCAAGACCCGTCACCAGCGCCGCAATAAGAAGTAGAGATACTTCGAACAGCGTGGAAATGCCCGCCGCCTTCCGAGGTGGCGGGCATTTCTTTTGCCTACAGAGGTGCCTGCCTTACGCCCGGGGGCCGCGGATCCTCGCGAAGCCCTTCCAGAGGCCGTACACGGCGCCGCCCATGGTTGCGGCCTTGAGGCCGAACGTTGCAGCCCGGCGGCCGGCGCGGAAGTCGTACACCGGCCAGTTGTTGTCGCGCGCGTGGCGGCGCAGCTTGGCGTCCGGATTGATGGCCACCGGATGGCCCACCAGGGACAGCAGCGGAATGTCGTTATAGGAGTCGCTGTAGGCCCAGCAGCGCTTGAGGTCCAGGTCCTCGGCGTCGGCGATGCCCTGCACCGCCACCGCTTTGGCGGAGCCGTGCAGGATATCTCCCACCAGCCTGCCGGTATACATCCCGTCAGAGACCTCGCCCACCGTTCCCAGCGCGCCGGTCAGGCCCAGCCGTGTTGAGATGACGGTGGCAACTTCAATGGGGGTGGCGGTAACCAGCCAGACGCGGCGGCCCACCCTAAGGTGCTGTTCGGCCAGTGCCTTGGCCCCGGGCCAGATCCGCGAGGCGATCATCTCGTCGTAGACCTCTTCGCCCAGCGCCTTGATGTCGTCCACGGCGATGCCTGCAGCGAGGGTGAGCGCGGAATCACGGACAGCGTGGACGTCGTCGATATTCTCGCCGCGGGCCACGAACTTGAACTGCTTCCAGGCGAAGCCGGCTGCCTCGGCCAGCGTGAACGCCCCCCGCTGGTGCATCTTCCGGGCAACATGGAACAGGCTGGCGCCGCGCATGAGGGTGTTGTCCACATCGAAAAACGCCGCCTCGCCCGGCTGCGGCGCAGCGACCGGCCGGGTCACAACTGCGACGTATTTCTCCTCGGGCATGGACTTGAGTCTAGTCAATCCACCGGTCGGCCGCGGTCGGCATGCCGGGCGTGGTGTGGGCATGCTTCAACGGCGCTACCGTTAAAGCATGCCCACACCCCATGTTGTCCTGGTCACCAAAGCGAACTGCCACCTGTGCGAGGACGCGCGCGACGCCGTCGGCCGGGTCACTGCCGCATTGGGCCTTACGTGGAGCGAAGAGTTGGTGGACAACCAGCCGGAACTGCGCGAACGCTATGCGGAGGAAATTCCCGTGGTCCTCGTGGACGGTGTGCAGCGCGACTTCTGGAAGATCGACGAAGCCAGGCTGGAACGCGTCCTGCAGCGGGCCATGGCGCAGTAGGGGGAGCGGTCCGACGTGACGGTACCTGCTTTGTTGGCACCGGCGATGGGGCTCTAGAGTGGAGGCACAACGCGATGCAAGGGAGGGGCTGGTGACTTCGCTGGACTCAACTCCCCAGGCTGTCCCGGACCTGCCGGACGCCACGGGTACGCCAGCCAAGCAGATTCCGCCCGCAGCGGTGGCCCGGCTGACGATCTACCTCCGCGCCCTCAACACCCTGCTGGCCGACGGCATCGAGCGGGTATCCTCCGAATCGCTGGCCGAAGCCTCCGGAGTAAGCTCCTCCACCCTCCGCAAGGACCTCTCCCACGTCGGCTCTTACGGCACCCGCGGAGTGGGCTACGAAGTCCAGTACCTGAGCCGCCATATCGCTGCCGCCCTCGGCCTGACGCACGACTGGAAAGTTGCCATTGTGGGCGCCGGCAACCTGGGCAAGGCCCTGGCCCGGTATGGCGGGTTCGAGTCCCGGGGATTCGACGTGGTGGCCATCTTTGACGCCGACCAGATGGTGGTGGGAAACGAAGTGGGATGGCTGCGGGTCAGCGATGTCGCGGACCTGGAGGCGGTGCTGCACCGGACCGGGGCCAACATGGTGGTGCTGGCGTTGCCGGCATCCGTGGCCCAGGATGTCTGCGACCGTGTGGTGGCAGCCGGCGTTCGGAGCGTCCTGAGCTTCGCCCCGGTGATGCTGCAGGTCCCCGAGGGGGTTAACCTGCGCAAGGTGGACATGGCCACCGAACTGCAGATCCTTGCCTACCACGCACAACGGGCGCAGGCCCCGGAGCAGACTGCCTAGGAAAACGGCAGGTCCGGAACCCGCGCCCGCGGGAGTGGAACTAAAGGGTCAGCGGCCGTACGGGCCGCTGAAACCGCCACCATAAGGGTTGGCGAAGGGCTGCTGCTTCCGGAAATACGGGGCAGCGGCCGGCAGGTACAGCAGCACGATGGCCGCGATGCCCAGGACGGTGCCGAGCGTACCGAACGTGGGGATGCCGAACAGCCCGAAGACCGACAGGCCCGCGAAGACCGTTCCCAGGATGCGTGCCCAGTTCTTGCCCTTGCGGACAAAGAAGGCCACCAGGAAGTACAGGCCGGCGCCGAGGATGGCGAACGCCACGAGGGTGCCGCCGATGAAGCCCTGGACGTCGTCGTACGTCACGCCGGCGGCGCCGCTCGATGCCATCTGGTCTTCGAACGTCTGGCGGAATGCGGGGTCGTTCAGCTGGCCGAGGCCCGTCAGCATGGAAATCACGTAAATGGCTGCCGCCGCGAGCAGGAGCCAGAAGGAGATGTTGACCAGCTGGGGAACGCCGTTGCTGCCGGCGGGCTGGGGCTGCTCGGACGGGTAGGGGGACTGGCCGTACGGCGACTGGCCGAACTGCTGCCCGCCCGGGGCGTTCTGCCCGAACTGCTGTCCGTAACCCTGGCCGTACTGCTGGCCCTGCTGGGGCGCATTCTGGCCGTATTGCGGAGTGGCCGGCGGCTGCGAACTGAACTGCTGGCCATGTTGCGGCGCGTTTTGCCCGTACTGGGGAGCGTTCTGGCCGTACTGCGGCTGGTCCTGGCCCTGCTGCGGCGCATTCTGGCCGTACTGGGGTGCGCTCTGGCCATACTGCGGGGCGTTTTCGCCAAAGCGCGGCGGCTGGTTGCCGGCATCGCCGTTGGTGTTCGGGTTGCCGGTGTTTGAACTGCCGGGGTGGGGATCGTTTGATCCCGGCGGCGGGACAGGGGGAGTGCTCATGAGCGGTCCTCTATTCATGTCGGGTTACAGGTGGGTTGCCGAGGATCGGTCCAGTGCCCCTACCCCCAGCATGACTTAAGACCACCGTACCCCCGGCCGCTGCCCTTGGGGATCATTCGGAAGAGGTATTCCGGCGCGGACTTCCGCGGAACCAGGCCTGCGCCTTCGGTAACCACATCAGGACGGTTGCAGCCAGCGCCACCACGAACGCCACCCAGTTCCCGGCCTGGCCGGTACCGGCGTTGCCGTTCACCACGGCGAGGCCAAGGGTGATGGCCGCCAGCACAGTGAGGGCCACCCGTGCCCAGGACCGTCCTGCCTTCATCTTGAGCGCGAAGACCATCTGGGCCACCCCCACCGCGGCGGCCAGCAGCATCAGCACCACCACACCCATGGCGGCCGCCGGTGCGGCGGCGAACAGGACCAGCGAAGCCAGCATGCCCAGCAGGCCGCCCAGCATGGACAGGACACCGCCCACAAACCAGATCCAGAAGGAGACCTTGAGTTCAAGGGGCAGCCCGGCGAGGGAAAACATCGCGGCAGCCCCGCTGCGGGGAGTGGTGGGGGAGTTGCTCATGGCGTTCACTGTAGCGCCGTCGTCGTGCGTGGCCGGGCCTGGCGCTCCCGCGCCGCATGTGCCGGGCCGGGCGCTGCGTAAGGGACGCTGCTTAAACGGGAAACCCCGGCCCGCCCTGGGGGCGGCGCCGGGGTTTCGCCCGAAGGATTCGCTGCTTATGCGGCGGGGGCGATGAACGCCAGTTCCAGGTTGATGGCAACCTTGTCGCTGACCAGTACGCCACCGGTCTCGAGGACGGCGTTCCAGGTCAGGCCGAAGTCCTTGCGGCTGATGGTGGTCTCTGCGGAGACGCCGGCGCGGGTGTTGCCGAAGGGATCAACGGCCACGCCGTTGAATTCGGTTTCGAGGGTCACTGGGCGGGTGACGCCCTTGATGGTGAGGTCGCCGGTCAGTTCGTAGCTGTTGCCCTTGGCCACCAGGCCGTTGGATGCGAAGGACATTTCCGGGAACTTCTCCACGTCGAAGAAGTCCTCGCCCTTGACGTGGCCGTCGCGGTTGGCGTCGCCGGAGTCGAAGCTGGCGGTGTTGATGGTGGCGGCGATCTTGGACTGGGCTACGTCCTCGGCGAGCTCGAGCGTGGCGGTGGCGTCGGTGAACTGCCCGCGCACCTTGCTGATGCCGGCGTGCCGGACGGTGAAGCCGATTTCGCTGTGGGAGTTGTCGAGGGTCCAGGTGCCGGTGGTGACGTCTGCGGGAAGTGCCATGATGTTGCTCCTTGTGTCTGCGTGCCTGCGGGGTTCTGCCGTTGAAGCTTCATCGGTTGAAGTCTCAACTAACTTGCTGCATCCAGTATAAACATGCATTTGCATCTTTTGTTCCCGTCTTTGGAACATTTCTTCAAAAACTTCAGTTCTACTCTTTGTAGAAGATTTCGGATCGCAGGCCATCTTTGAGAAACTGGTAAACATGCCCCAAGCCACTGTCCATCTGCTCCGCCACGGCGAGGTCCATAATCCCGACGGCGTTCTGTACGGACGGCTGCCCGAATTCCACCTCTCGGAACTGGGGCGGGAGATGGCCCGCATGCTCGCCGGGCACTTCCGGGAACAGGTGGAAGCCGGCGCCAGGATCACCTATCTTGCTGCCTCTCCGCTGGACCGGGCCCAGGAAACGGCGGCCCCCACGGCAGAAGCGTTGCGCCTTCAGATCCACACCGACGCTCGCATCATCGAAGCCGAAAACTACTTCGAGGGGATGAAGGTCACCAAGGCCGAACTGCGCCGGCCGACGCACTGGCCTCGGCTGGTCAACCCGCTCCGGCCGTCCTGGGGCGAGCCCTACAAGCAGCAGGCAACCCGCGTCATGGACGCGGTCCAGGACGCACGCCTGCGCGCCATCGACTTTGCCGGCGGCGACTACGGCACCAACGGCCCTGAAGCCATCATGGTCAGCCACCAGCTGCCCATCTGGGCCACCCGCCTCAGCGCGGAGGGCAAGCCGCTCTGGCATGACCCGCGGAAACGCGAATGCACCCTCACCTCCATCACGTCCCTGGTGTTCGACGACGACGGCAGCCTCCTGCGCGTCCAGTACAGCGAACCGGCGGCGTCCCTTCTTCCCGGTGCCGCCAGCACCCCTGGAGCCTAAGCAGTGACCCACAACAACCTGACCTCCCGCCGCAGCGTGCTGGCTGCCGGCGGCTTCGTCCTGACCGCGCTCACCATGGGCCTTTCGGGCTGCGCCCAGGAAGACGCCCTGGCGAAGCAGGCCAGGGCCGGCGACAACAAGAACTACGTTGCCGGCGACGGCTCCGTCACAGAGTTCGCCGCCGCGGACCGCAAGGACGCCATCCAGGTCAACGGCACCCTCTTCAACGGCACCACGGTGACCCCGGCAGACTTCCAGGGCAAGGTGACCATCCTGAACTTCTGGTTCGCCGCCTGCGCCCCGTGCCGGGTGGAAGCCCCCATCCTCGAGGAGCTCCACCAGGAGTTCAAGGACCAGGGCGTGCAGTTCTACGGCGTCAACCTCCGCGATGAGAAGGCAACCGCGGAAGCGTTCGACAAGACGTTCAACCTCACCTACCCCAGCTTCGACGACAAGGACGGCGGCGTGCTGCTGTCCGTCTCCGGGTTGGTTCCTCCCGGCGCGGTACCCACCACCCTGGTCCTGGACAAGCAGGGGCGCGTGGCTTCCCGCGTCCTGGGCGAAATCCAGAAGGGCACCCTGAAAGCCCTGATCACCGCCGCCGTGGCTGAGTAGCGGCGGCGCGGTCCCGTGAACAGCCCCTTCGCCGAAACCATCCTGAACGGATCGATCCTGCTCGCCATCCCCGTGGCGCTGCTGGCCGGCCTGGTCTCCTTCCTCTCTCCCTGCGTGCTGCCCCTGGTCCCGGGTTACCTGGGCTACGTCACCGGGCTCAGCGGCGTTGACCTGCAGAAGCAGCGGCGGGGCCGGATGTTCGCGGGCATCGGGCTGTTCGTACTGGGTTTCTCCGTGATCTTCGTCCTGCTGGGCGGGGCCTTCGGGCAGCTGGGCACCCTGATTACCGGCTCACAGAACGCCTGGATCACCCAGCTGCTGGGCGTGCTGGTCATCATCATGGGGGTGGTGTTCATGGGTGGCCTGGGCTGGCTGCAGCGTGACGCCAAGATCCACGCCAAGCCGCCTGCCGGCCTGTGGGGTGCGCCGCTGCTGGGCCTGACCTTCGGCCTGGGGTGGGCGCCGTGCATCGGGCCTACCTACTCCGCTGTCCAGCTGCTCAGCCTCTCCGGCGGCTCGTCAGCAGCGAAGGGCGCCTTCCTGGCGTTCGTCTACAGCCTTGGCCTGGGCATCCCGTTCCTGCTGATCGCGCTTGCTGTGCGCCGCGGCATGGGTGTCATGGCATTTTTCCGCAAGCACCGGCTCACCATCCAGCGGACCGGCGGAGGCATTCTGGTGGTGCTGGGTGTGCTGATGGCCACCGGCGTCTGGGGGACCTGGGTGACCGAGCTGCAGTACTGGTTCCAAACCGACGTGAAGTTGCCGATCTGATGAGCGAGCGTGTGAACGTAAAGAAGAAGTCCCCCGCCCCGGATGCGGACAAGGTGTCAGCGGCAAAGGCTGACGCCGCGCTGCCTGCGCTGGGCGCCAAGGAGATGTTGCGGTTCGCCTGGACCCAGCTGACCAGCATGCGCACAGCGCTGTTCCTGCTGCTGCTCCTGGCCGTGGCCGCGGTTCCGGGATCGCTGTTTCCGCAGCGCCCGGCCAACCCCTCCGTGGTCACGCAGTACATCAAGGACCACCCGGACTACGGCAAGCTGCTGGACAGCCTGCAGCTCTACGACGTCTACTCCTCGGTGTGGTTCTCCGCCATCTACCTGCTGCTGTTCATCTCCCTGATCGGCTGCGTAGTGCCCCGCGCCATCGCCCACTACAAGGCCATGCGCTCCCAGCCGCCCCGGACGCCCAAGCGGCTCTCCCGCCTCCCCGAGTACGGCACGCTGGTCATTCCTGCCGACGCGGGGATCCCGGCGTCGGACGCCATCCACGGCGCCGCCGGGCTGCTTCGGAAGCGCGGCTACCGCGTTGAGGTAAGGGACGACGACGGCGCGCGGCCGTCTTTGGGCGCAGAACGCGGGCTCTCCAAAGAAGTGGGAAACCTGATTTTCCACACCTCCCTGATTGGGGTCCTGGTGTCCGTGGCCATCGGCGGTCTGTTTGGCTACAGCGGCCAGCGGATCCTGGTGGAGGGCGACACCTTTGTGAACACCCTGGTGGGCTATGACCAGTTCACGCCGGGCACCAACTTCCAGTCCAGGCAGCTGCAGCCCTACTCTGTGCAGCTGGACAAGTTCGACATCACCTTTGACCGCGAATCGCAGGGTAAGTTCGGCCAGCCCATCGACTTCTCGGCAGCCGTTACCACCAAGGAAAACCCTGACGCGCCCGCCAAGAAGGAGACGCTGAAGGTCAACGACCCCATCACCCTGGGCGGCACCAGCATCTACCTGACCGGCAACGGCTACGCCCCGGTGGTGACCATCCGCGACGGTGACGGCAACGTGGCCATGCAGGGCCCGGTGGTGGCCAAGCTGCAGGGTGACAACTACTACTCCTCGGTGGTCATCAAGGTCCCCGACGCCAAGCCGGACCAGCTCGGGTTCCAGGGCTTCTTCCTGCCGACGGCTTTCGTCACGGAGCAGGGCGTGTCCTTCAGCGGAGATCCTGATCTCTTCAACCCGCAGCTGTCCCTGAACTCCTACTACGGCGACCTTGGACTGGATACCGGCTCGCCGCAGAACGTCTTCGAGATCGATGTCAAGGACCTCACGCCGCTGAACGCCCGCAACCTAGACGCCGGCGGCATCACCCTGTCACCCGGCTCCACCTACACGCTGCCGGACGGCAAGGGCTCCATCAGCTTCGACGGCGTCAAGCGGTACGTCGGCGTGGACATCCACCACAACCCCGGCCAGCTGTACGCCCTGATCTTCGCGCTCCTGGCCGTGGCCGGCCTGATCCTCTCCCTGTACGTCAACCGCCGCCGCGCCTGGGTGCGCACCGGCACGCACGACGACGGCCGGACCATGGTGGAGTACGGCCTCCTGGCCCGCGGCGAAGACCACCGCCTGGCCGGGGAAGCTGCCGCCATCCGCACCCTGCTGGCCCAGGAATGGGGCCTCGCGGCCGATCCGCAGCAGGACGGCGACCGGCAGGACGATTCCACGCAGTCCCAGCAAACTCCCAGCAGCCTCGGCGATAATGGCGCAGGCACCCCCACCCCAGCAAGCCCCGCAGGGCCCGAAAAGGACCAGTAATGCCGTTTGGAATCAACGAAACCATGGGCCAGTACAGCGAGCTCTTCATGCTGCTGGCGGCGGGCACGTACACCGTAGCCTTCATTGCCTTCGCCTGGGACCTGGCCAAGAGCAGCCGGGCCCTCCAGGCCATCGACCTCAAGGCCGCACAGGCCGTTGAACCGGCCAAGGTTCCCGCCGCAGTGGGTGCGGGCAACCGTGCCGAGTCCAGCGTCGGCGGGCCGGCCGGCCGGGCCGAGCGTCCGTCGTCGTCCACGGCATCAGGCACCCCGGCGGGCGGCGGCATCATCACCGCCGGCGCCGACATGAAATACTCCGCCGCGCGGCGCGCCCCCGCCCGCGTTGCGGTGGCCCTCACCGTCCTGGGCGCCCTGATCCACGGCGCCGGCGTAGTCACCCGGGCACTCGGAGCCGGCCGCGTGCCGTGGGGCAACATGTACGAGTTCCTCACTACGGGCGCCTTTGTGGCCATTGCCGTGTTCCTGCTGGTCCTGATCCGCCGCGACCTCCGCTTCCTGGGCACCTTCGTGGTGGGCCTGGCCATCATCATGCTGGTGGCCGCGTCCGTGGCGTACTGGACCCCGGTGGGCCACCTGGTCCCCGCACTGCAGAGCTACTGGCTGATCATCCACGTCTCCATCGCCGTGATGTCCTCGGCCCTGTTCACCCTCACCTTCGCCATGTCCGCGCTGCAGCTGGTCCAGTCGCACCGGCAGAAGACCGTGGCCGCCGGCGGCGAGGACAAGCTGGGCTTCATGCGCCTGGTACCCTCAGCCCTGAGCCTGGAAAACCTGTCCTACCGGATCAACGCCATCGCCTTCATCGGCTGGACCTTCACCCTCATGTTCGGTGCCATCTGGGCCGAGAAGGCATGGGGACGGTTCTGGGGCTGGGACACCAAGGAAGTCTGGACCTTCGTTATCTGGGTGGTGTACGCCGGCTACCTGCACGCCCGCGCCACCAGGGGCTGGACCGGAACCCGTGCGGCCTGGCTGTCGATCGTTGGCTACCTGTGCGTGGTCTTCAACTTCACCATCGTGAACCAGTTCTTCAACGGCCTGCACTCCTACTCGGGCCTCTGACACCCGGTAAATAACCATTCGATGTACCAACAGGGCTGTTCCGGGTCCTGTTGGTGATGCTACGTTGGTGACGTTCGCCTGTGATGAAGCTTGCTGGCGAAACACCAGTTGTCCGAGGTAGCAATGACCTACGTTCTCGCCGTAGACGTCGGGACCAGTTTCACCGCAGCCGCGGTTGTCCGTTTCAACCAGGGAGTTCCACCCGTTCCGGAGTGCCTGCCGCTGGGCCTTCGGGGCACCGCAGTGCCCTCCGTGGTCTACTACCCTGAGCAGGGTCCCGTCCTGGTGGGGGAGGCTGCGGAACGCCGCGGACTCGCCACCCCGGAACGCGTTGTGCGGGAGTTCAAGCGCCGCATCGGCGATGCCGTGCCCCTTTCGCTTGGCACCCTGTCCGTCCGCCCCGAAGAAGTCTTCGCCACCGTTGCCCGCTGGGTGGCAGACCGGGCGGCCGAGCGCGAGGGGGCAGCGCCGTCGGACATCATCCTCACCCACCCCGCAGCGTGGGGCAGCCACCGCACCTCCGCGGTCCGGGAAGCGCTGGCGGCCAAGGGCCTGCCTGACGTGACGCTCCTGACCGAACCGGAAGCCGCGGCACTGCACTACGCGTCGCAGGTGCGGGTTGAGGAAGGCAGCACCATCGCCGTCTATGACCTCGGCGGCGGCACGTTCGATACCGCCGTGCTGACGAAGGCTGCCGATGACCGGTTTGAAGCGGTGGGGCGTCCGGAGGGCATTGACGACCTCGGCGGCGCGGACTTCGACGCCGCCGTGTTCCGCTACGTCGCCGAACACACCGGGGGAGCACTGGCGGACCTGGACCCCGCGGACCCGGACGTCCTGGCCGCCCTGTCCAGGCTGCGGCGCGAATGCGTGGAGGCCAAGGAAGCACTGTCATCGGACAGCGAGGCCACCATCCCGGTGCTGCTGCCGGGCTACCAGCAACAGGTACGCCTGGTCCGGTCCGAGTTCGAAGCCCTGATCGGGGAACCCGTCCGGGAAACAGTGGATGCGCTGGAGGAATCGCTCGCGCAGCTCAAGCTGGCTCCGGCGGACCTCACTGCCGTCCTGCTGATCGGTGGGTCATCACGGATACCCCTCGTGGCGGAGCTGATCTCCGAACAGCTGGACCGCCCCATCGCCGTGGACGCTGATCCTAAGTCGTCCATCTGCCTCGGCGCCGCGGTATCGGCCGTGCTTTCCCGCGCGGCCGCCGAGCGTGCCGCGGCTCCTGTTTCAGAGGCCCCGCAGCTGCCGGCACCGGCGTCCGGCGACGAGCCTCTGGACACCGGCGGACACGTTCGCCCGCGGCTGGCCAGCTGGTCCCGGAAGGGTACGACGGCGGCCGGCGCCTTTGCAGCGCTGGGCCACGGCCCGGGCCACAGCCACGGCGGGGCGCACGCACCGAAGCCGACGGTGCGGCTCACCGCCATCGCAGCCGCGGCCGCCCTGTTCACCGTGCTGTCCGCCACCGCCGCCCAAAGCCCTGGCGGCCTCAGCGACCTCACCTCGGTGTTCGTTCCCCAGGCTGGCGCCGACAGCGGTCCACCTGCCCAGGCGGGCGGGACCGGATCGTTGACCGGTGGCGGCGGTGCCGCGGCCGCCGGAACTGCCGGTGACGCCCAGCCGCTGGCAGGCATCGACGCCGGCGTGCAGAAAAAGAAGTCCGACGCCGGTCCCGGGCTGAACGTCGAGGCCTCGCCAACCAGCAAACCCTCCGCAGCGGCTACCAAGGCTCCGGACGGCTCACCTGCTCCCGCAGCGGGCGGGCCGGCTCCGGCTGCGGGAACAGGCACCGTACCCGGGACCACCGGAGGCGGTACCGGCTCCGGAACCGGGTCCGTTCCTGCCGTGACGCCCACCACCGCAGCGGGGACGGTGGATCCGGCCCCGGGTACGCCGGCACCTGTTCCCACCGACCCCGCCACCGTGGTGCCCGCACCTGACCCGACCACCACCCCGCCGGTTCCGGATCCCACGACTAACCCGCCGGTTCCGGATCCGACCACCAACCCGCCGGTTCCGGACCCCACGACGAACCCGCCGGTGCCTGAAACACCGGCGCCCAGCAGCGCTCCCGCGCCGGACCCCACACCGGTCCCGGACCCCACACCGGTTCCGGACCCCACGCCGGTTCCGGCAGCGGGCTCCGACGCTCCCACCACGGAACCGGCGGCCTAGGGTGGCCAGCTTCCAGCCGCGGCCCCAGGATGCGGCAGAACTCCTGGGCTCCCGGCTCAACCATTCAGGAATGAACCACAGCGAACCCCCGCCCCACGCGGCCGAGGCCATGGCCCTGCAGCTCAAAGGCGAGAACGCCGCTGTCCGGGAACTGCTCCTTGCCTTGTCAGTGGGGTTCGTCCTTCCCGGACCGCTGCCCGCGGACCTGGAGCGCAGAATCGACGCCGGCGAGGTGGAAAGCCTCGATGTGCTGATCGGCCAGGCGGAGCAGGCAGGATTACTCACGGACGGAACAGTCGTAGGGCCCGCCCGCAACGCCTTGCTGACGGCAGCGCCCACGTCCAAGGTCCATGCACTTCAGCGTGAGCTGGTCGCTTTCTACGCCGCGGACGGCCAACCGATGGGCGACTTCGCCCGGGAGCTTGCCCGCGGCGGGCTGGCGGACCAGCGCGTGGCCGCGGAACTGGAACATACCGCGGACAAGGCCCTCGAACACGATCCGGCCCTGGCGTGCAGCCTCTACGAAGAAGCCCTGTTGGCCGGGGCGGACGAAACCGGCACCGCTGCGCGCCGTGCCCAGGCGGCTGCCGCCAACGGCGACCTGGACTCAGCCACCCGGATCATCGACACCCTCCTGGTGAGCGTAGATCCACCTGACGTCCGCCGTGGGGTGGACGTGGCCGCAGCAGTCTGGGCGCACAGGGGAATGCTGGCGCGGAGTGCCGACGCCTACAGCTGGCTGGGTGCTCCCAGGCTGGGGTCCTCGGCGCCGCTCGCCGCCGTCGCGATGGTGGGTTGCGGCAACCGTTCCGGCGCGGATGCACTGTTCCGGGCCGACGCCCCGCCGGAATCGCCCACGCTGCTGGCGGCCGCGCTGGCCGGAACGGGCAAGGGAATCCTGGAATCCCTGGCCGAGGATCCGCAACAGGCCCTTCCCATCCTGATCCACGCCTCAGACATGCTGAACGCGGCCGGCTCTGCGCTGCCGCTCCCGGATACTCCTGCCGCCCTCGCGGCACTCCTGGCCCTCCACAGTGGGGAACCCTACCTGGCAGAGACCGTGTGCCGGGCAGCCGCCGCTGCTGGCCAGGGCGGTAACGCGGCAAAACCGAGGCTTTTCCTGCTCCAGGCGTGGTCTGCCATGCAGCAGGACAAACTCGAGGACGCACGGCTCTCCATCAATGAAGCGTCCAAGGCGAACCATTGGCCACTCGTTCCACGCGATGAGTTCCTGCGCGCCGCCCTGGAAGTGGGACTGGCCAGGCGCAACGGCGAAATCGCCGAGCTGGTGCTGGCCTGGGAACGTGCCCGTGAGGCGATGCTGCACATCTCGGTTGACCTCTACAGCCTGCTGCCGTGGGGTGAACTGGTGATCACCGCTGCCCGGCTCCGGGAGACGAGGCGGATCGCCCACTACTTCGAGGAGGCAAACCAGTTGCTCGAACGGCTGGGAAGCCCGCCGCTGTGGGCCGTGCCGTTCCACTGGGCCGCAGTGCAGGCAGCACTCCTCAGCGAAAACCCCGCCGCGCTGGCGCCGCATGCCACGGCCCTGGCCCGGGCTGCTAGAAACAGCCACCTTGCCGCCGTGCTGGCCGGGGCCGGCAAAGCCTGGGTTTCCGTCCTTGCCGGTAATTTCCAGCCCGCCGATGTGGAAGCGGCGGCACGGGGACTGGGCCGGATGGGCATGCCCTGGGAGGGTGCCCGGCTCGCCGGACACGCGGCCGCGCGCGCTGGGGAACGCAAGGACATGGTGCGCCTGCTGTCCTGTGCCAGGGACCTCCACCCGCAGGGAAACGCACCCGGCAACGGGAGCGCCGGAACGGGCGAACCGCGGGCAGCGGCCACGGCGGAGGCCGGCAACGGCATGCATCCGGACGGCTCGGGCCTGAGCGAGCGGGAAAAAGAGGTGGCACGGCTGGTCCTCGAGGGCAAAACTTACCGCGAGATCGGCGAAGCCATCTACATTTCCCCGCGCACGGCCGAGCACCACATTGCCCGGATGCGTCGCCGGCTGGGGGCGGAGAACCGTTCGGACCTCCTGGCCCGGCTGCGGCTCGCCCTGGCGGCCGAAAATCCCCCGCAGCAGTGAACCCCTAATGCCCCTAACGGACGGTGGCGCTGTTCCCCGGCGCGGCACCGGCCGGTAGGGGGAACCGGCCCGATGCCCGGGCCGCTACGGGGCCCGTACGTTGGTTCCAACCCGGCAACGATGCCCGGTGATCCGCAATACAGAGAAGATTGAGGACCACGAAATGACACTCGCAAATGATCTCGTCCAGTTCCTGATGAGCCTCTTCGGCGACCGCCAAGCGGCCCAGGACTTCCTGGATGATCCGGAGCGCGTCCTGGAAGACCACGGCCTGGGCGGCGTATGCTCCGCTGACGTGGATGCCGCAATGCCCGTAGTGCTGGACTACGCCCCCATCACGGTCAACGCTTCCCGCTTCGACCGCGAGTACAACACCGGCGGCAACCGCGCCGAAACCGGCCAGAACGGTGGCGGCGCCGGCGCAGTGACCCCGCCCCCGGCCGGCGGCGGTAACGGCGGGCACCACGACCACGACCACGATGACCATGGGCACGCGATCCAGCAGCTGCACCACATCGTGAACAACTACTCCTACACCTCCACGGTGGATGACCGGGACAACATTGTTGACCAGTCCGTGAACCAGAACATCTGGGCCGACGGCGACGTCAAGCAGTGGTTCGACAACGATTCCGTGATCGCCTCCGGCGACCGCTCCATCGCAGCCGGTGACGACGCCGACGTCGATGACTCCAACAACATCGAAGACTCCTACAACGACAACTCGGACAACTCGACGGATAACTCCACCGACAACTCCATCCGCGCCGGCGGCGACGTCAACATCGGGAACGAAGAGACGGACATCGACGACTCCTTCAACACCGACGTGGACCTCGACGTGGACGACTCGTTCAACGACAACTCGGATAATTCCGACAACTCGGACAACTCCACCAACGGCTCGTACAACGACAATTCGGACAACTCGGACAACTCCACCGACATTGATGTCGACCTGGACAACGTGGGGAACACCACCAGCACCGACAATTCGGACAACTCCATCAACACGGACGTGGACATCGAGGACTCCTTCCAGGACAACTCGGACAACTCCACCAACACGGATATCGACGTCGCCCTGGACAACGTCGCCAACACCACCGACAACTCGGACAACTCCATCAACACCGACGTCGAGATCGAGGACTCCTTCCAGGACAACTCGGTGGAGGTTGAGGATTCCTTCCAGGACAACTCGCTGCAGGTGGAGGACTCCTTCCAGGACAACTCCGAGATCAACACCGACGTCGAGGTAGAGGACAACACTGTGATCCTCTGATCCCGGTCCGGGCAGAAACGCCCGGCAGGAGGGGAAACCCTCCTGCCGGGCTATCCCCGGCTTAGCCCGCACTCCAACCCGGAGCCCGACGCAAAGGACACACTGTGGCAGAAGCAGGACCGGCAAAACCAACACCGATGACAGCGGGACAGCTGATCAAGCTGGTGGAGCACGGCCTCCAGCTGGCCCAGACGGCAGACCGCGCCGACCTCCGCAAGCGCCTGGAGCAGGCCGCGGGCAGGCTGCGGGACCCGAGTGTCCGCGTCATTGTGGTGGGGGAGTTCAAGCAGGGCAAGAGCAAGCTGATCAACGCCTTGGTGAACGCGCCGGTCTGCCCGGTTGACGACGACATTGCCACCTCAGTGCCCACGGTGGTCCGCCACGGCGAACCGGCCTCGGCAGCCATCCTTGTTCCCAAAGCAGATTCCGACGGCGGTGAGGAGGGAAGCGTTGAACGCCAGGCCATCCCCCTCGAGGACATCGCCGCCTACGTTTCCGAGCAGGGCAATCCCGGCAACAGCAAGAAACTGGTGGCCGCCGAGGTGTACCTGCCGCGGAAGATCCTCACCGGAGGGCTGACGGTCATCGACTCACCGGGTGTGGGCGGCATGGGATCCTCCCACACGCTCACCACCCTCACGGCGCTCCCAACGGCCGATGCCATGCTGCTGGTCTCCGACGCCTCCCAGGAATACACCGAACCCGAGCTTCGCTTCCTCCGCCAGGCAATGCGGATCACCCCCAGCGTGGTGGGTGTCCTGTCCAAGACGGACCTCTACCCGGAGTGGCGGCGTGTGGCGGACATGGACCGGTCCCGCCTGGACGCCGTTGCACCGGACATCCCGCTCTTCCCGGTGTCCTCGGACCTGCGGCTCGAGGCCAGCCGGCTGCAGGACGCCGAGCTGAACGGCGAGTCCGGGTTCCCTGCACTGGTCCGGCACCTGCGCAATGAAATCGTGGGCAAATCGGAGCGGCTCCAGCGCCGGCACGTCAGCCAGGACCTGCTCTCGGTCACCGAAAACCTGCGCCTGTCCCTGCAGTCCGAACTCGATGCCCTCGAGAATCCCGCCGGCACGCCCCGGATGATCGCCGGCCTGGAACTGGCCAAGACCGAAGCGGATGATCTCCGGAAGCGTTCGGCCCGCTGGCAGATCACGCTCAGCGACGGCATCAGCGACCTCATCGCGGACATGGAGTACGACCTCCGCGACCGGCTCCGCCGGATCCAGCGGGAAGCCGAGGCAGCCATTGACCAGGGTGACCCAGGGCCCACCTGGAACGAGTTCTCCAAGTGGCTGGAGGAATGCTCCGCCGCAGCCATTTCGGACACCTTCGTGTGGACCAGCGAGCGGGCCCACTGGCTGGCCTCACAGGTGGCCGAGCACTTTGCCGCCGACGAGGTAAGGATCCCGGCCCTGCGGGTTTCGGACACCGGCGACGCCCTGGACCCCGTGGAGGAGATGCCGGCCCTTGACCCGGGCCGCATCAACCCCATACAGAAAGTCCTGATCGGCATGCGCGGTTCCTACGGCGGTGTGCTGATGTTCGGCCTGCTGACCGGGATCTTCGGCATGGCGCTGATCAACCCGCTGTCCGTGGGCGCCGGCCTGCTGCTGGGACGCAAGGCCTACCGGGAAGACCGGGAAGCCCGGCTCAAGCGGCGGCAGGGCGAGGCCAAGGCCCTGGTCCGGCGCCAAATTGATGATGTGACGTTCCAGGTGGGAAAGCAGCTCAAGGACCGCCTGCGGCTGGTGCAGCGGTCCATCCGGGACCACTTCACCGAAATCGCCGAGGAACACCACAGGTCGCTGTCCGACTCCGTGGCCGTGGCCCAGAAGGCAGCCACCACGTTCACCCTGCAAAAGGACGTGCGGATCAGGGACATCAAGGCAGAACTCAAGAAAGTGGACGCCCTGCACGCGGCAGCGGCCGCGGTGGCGGCTGAAGTGGCCGCTTCCCGGCCCCTGGCGCCGGCGGCGGCCGGATGACTGCGGATACCGTTGCCGGGGCAGCGGGCCTGGTCCGGGACGCCCTGGACGTCTACGCTGACGACCCCGCAGCAGTGGCCCTGCTGGAGGGGTACGGGCAGCGGCTGGCAGAGCCGCTCCGCATAGCCATCGCCGGCATGGTCAAAGCCGGCAAATCAACGCTCCTGAACGCCATCATCGGCGAGGAAATCGCGCCCACGGACACCGGTGAGTGCACCCGGATCGTCACCTGGTACCGGTACGGCCGCACGCCCCGCATCATGCTCCACCCGCGCGACGGCGAGCCGAGGCCGCTGCCCCTGAAACGGGTGGACGGGCGGCTGGTGTTCGTCCTGGGTGACGTCCGGGCCGAAGACGCCGAGCGTCTGGAGGTCGAGTGGCCCTCGCCCACGCTGCGGACCATGACGCTGATCGACACCCCCGGCATCGCGTCGCTGTCCGAGGATGTGTCAGCCCTCGCCACCGGCTTCCTCACTCCGGCGGACGCACCGTCGCAGGCCGACGCGATCGTATACCTGATGCGGCATATGCACGCTTCGGACCTGCGGTTCCTGGAATCGTTCAAGGACACCGAATCGGGGAGGTCCGGCACTGTCAACGCGCTGGCCGTGCTGTCCCGGGCCGATGAGGTGGGCGCGGGCCGCATTGACTCGCTGCTCTCCGCCGGCGACATCGCCGAACGGTACCGGCGCGACCACAACCTCCGGAAGCTGGCGCTGGGGGTGGTCCCGGTGGCGGGCCTGCTGGCCCAGACAGCCCGAAGCCTCCGGCAACAGGACTTCGCCTCGCTTCAGCTGCTGGCGGGGCTTGACCGCGCGGCCCGGGAGAAGATGATGCTCTCGGCGGACCGGTTCCTCCGCGGCTCCGAACCAGAACGGCTGACGTCCGAGGCCCGGGCTTCCCTGCTTGCCAGGTTCGGACTGTTCGGCATCCGGCTGTCCGTGGTCCTTATCCGCAACGGCTTCAATGAACCCACCCCGCTGGCCCACGAACTTGCCCGGCGCAGCGGCCTGGATCCGTTGCTGGAACTGTTGGAGCGGCAGTTCCAGGCCCGGGCCGGGGCCCTCAAGGCGCGTACGGCGCTGGTAGGGGTCGAGGCGCTCCTGCGGTCCAGTCCGCGCGAAGGAACGGAGGAACTCTCCGGCTCCCTTGAACGGCTGCAGGCCAATGCGCATGAATTCCGCGAACTGCGGCTGCTGGCAACACTGCGCACCACGGATGTCTCACTGAAACCCGATCTTGCCGCTGACGCGGAACGCCTCGTCGGCGGGTTGGGTGCCGCCACCCACGTGAGGCTGGGCCTGGAGGCGGCAGCCACTCCGGATGAGCTTTCCGACGAGGCCCGGCGGTGCCTGCTGCGGTGGCGGGCCCTTGCCGAGAATCCACTCACGGAACGCACGGCCATCGATGCCTGCCGTGTGGTGATCCGCAGCTGCGAGGGCGTGCTGGCGGAATCATCCGCTCTGCAGCGGCAGCGCAGCGCCTAACGGCGGACTGTGCGGCGGCTCTTGAGCCAGGCGCTGGAGGCCGGGAGGAACAACAGGACCAGTCCCACCAGTGCCAGGAGCAGCTGGGCTCCCCAGAGCACCATGACGTAGTTGGCGCTTTCGCCTTCCGGCATCAGGAACGCTGTGGCGAGCAGCGTCACCACGGCATGCACCGCCAGCAGCGGGACCAGCGCCCAGCGTGCCCAGCCGTGCCGCGCCAAGATTGCGCCGAGGAGGGCGGCCTCAAGGAGGATCACCAACAGCAGTGCCCCCACGCTGCCCCAGAACACGATGGCGCTGGCGGTGCTGACGGCCTCCGCATCCCCGCCGGGGGCCATCCCGTCCACCACCGTGCGCAGCCGCTCAAGATGCCCGTCGCGGCTGAGGAATGACCCCACCAGGACGGCCATTCCTGCGACGAAACTGAGGAGCCACAGCGTCCGGGCAAGCCGCACGGTACCGGGGACGGGCGGAACGACGGCGATGGGCGCGGGGGCCGCGTAGGATAGGCCTGGCCGGGGCGGCGGCGAAGGTTGGGCGTCTGGCCCTGACGGCGGGGCTGTTCCGGTGGGCGTGGTGCGCAGCCGTTCTTCTCCGTCAGGGTCGTAAGCCATGGGCCCTACTTCAGTCCGTCGGTATCGTGGTCGTTTTCGTGCTTGCCCTTGTTACCGTCGGCGTCCCTGGCCTTGGCCTCGAGATCGTCCTTGAGCTTCTTCAGCCGCGCGGCTTCTGCCTCGTTGCGGCGGCGGACCTCGAGGTTGCGGAGGAACTCCGGATCATCGTCCGGGGCGGTGGGGTGGCGGTAACCCTGCTGCTGCGGTGCTGCGTCACGGGGGCGGCCAATGAGGAGCCAGAGAATCGCGCCCAGCACGGGCAGGATGATCATGACCACGATCCAGGCGGGTTTGGAAATTCCGCGGGTGAGGCGGCCATCGGTACGGATCACGTCCACGAGGCCATACACAAAGATGACGAGGACAGCCACGGCCAAAGCCACACGGAGAAGCATGCCACTAAGTCTATCGTCCGCAGGCGCAGGGGGTTGCGGGCGGGAGACGGCTAAACTTGAATGTGGCCTTTTTGAAATATTCCCTGATCCGCCTGGCGCTCTTCGTGCCGTTGTTCGTCGTTTTCATGCTCCTGGAGCTGGGCGCCCTGATGTCGGTGGTCTTCGCCGGAGTGATCGCCTTCGCCGTGAGCTACCTGTTCTTCCAGAAGCAGCGGGACGCTGCAACGGCAAACCTGCATCACCGTTTCTCCGGCAAGGCCAAGCCCCTGCGCTCCGCGGGCGAGGTCCAGGATGCCAACGCCGAGGACGCCCTGCTGGACGCCAACCCGGACGTCGCCATCAACAACGACGCCAGGAACCCCAAGCCCCGCAACTGACCCGGCCCGCCAGCCACGGCGGTTTATCCGTGGCTGGCAACAGACGGCTCAGAAGCCGTGGCTGAGTACCAGTCCCAGTGAGAACAGGACGCTGTAGCCAAGGTTGATCAACCCGGTCTGCTTGAGCACTGGGATCAGGCTCTTGCGCTTGCGGCCGTTGATCATCAGCCAGGCCGGCATGAGGCAGGCCGGGATCAGCAGCAGGACAATGAGCATCCACGGCCGTCCCGGAGCCAGGATGACCACCAGCAGGATGGCGACGGCAAGCATCAGCACGTAGCTTTCGCGGGCGTGCTTGTCTCCCAGACGCACGGCGAGCGTCTTCTTGCCGGCCTGCATGTCCGTGGGGATGTCGCGGACGTTGTTGGCCATGAGCAGGGCGGTGGCAATCAGCCCGGTGCCGATGGCGCCGATGACTGCTGGCAGGCTGACCTGCCCGGCCTGGGTGTAGGTGGTTCCGAGGGTGGCCACCAGGCCGAAGAAAACGAACACGAAGACGTCGCCCAGGCCCATGTAGCCGTAAGGGTTCTTGCCGCCGGTGTAGCCCCAGGCGGCCATGACGCAGCCGAGGCCAACCAGGATGAGCCACCAGCTTTGGGTGATGACCACCAGTGCCAGCCCGAACACCATGGCGCCGGCGAAGGTTACGAACGCAGCCCGCTTGACGTGCTCTGGCTTGGCGGCTCCGGAGCCCACCAGGCGCAGCGGACCCACGCGGTCATCGTCCGTTCCGCGGATGCCGTCCGAGTAGTCGTTGGCGAAGTTCACGCCCACCTGGAGCAGGAGGGCCACCAGCGCTGCCAGGATGGCGTTGGGCAGAAGGAATGAATCCATTGCATAGGCGGCGGCGGAGCCGATGAGCACCGGCGCAATCGCGGCGGGAAGCGTCCTCAGGCGTGCGCCTTGGACCCATTGGGCGGCTGTTGCCACGGTCAGTACCTCGTGTTGTTTCGTGTAAGCGGCAGGATGCCAGGCAGGCATGCGCCGCAGTAGTGCAGGTCCACTCTACTTTCCCTGGTGCAGGGCGCTGAGTTCGGCGGTCATGGCCAGCCTGTCCGGTTTCCCGTTCGGCAGCATCTTCAGGGCAGGCGCGGTGAGGACGGTTTTCGGCGCAGCAAAGCCCAGTTCCCGGTGCCAGGATTCCCGGAGGCCGTCGACGTCGGCGGCAGGACCCGCCTGATCGTCGCCCGTGGCGCCTTCCGCGGCGAGCGCCACGTAGGCGGCCACGGCCTGGCCCCATTCCTCGGACGGAACGCCGGCCACGAAAGCGGCCGCAACGCCGTCGGACTTTTCCAGCTTTTCCTGGACGTCCGCGGCGGAAACCTTCATGCCGCCGGTGATGATCATGTCGTCGGCGCGTCCCAGCACGGTGAGGCGGCCGTCGTCGTCAATCTTGCCGATATCGCTGGTGCGGTACCAGCGGACGCCGTCCTCTTCGAAGAAGGTGCCGGTTTCCTCGTCCGGGGCCTCGATGTAGCCGGCGGCAATGGTGTCGCCGCCCAGGTGGATGCGGCCGTCCGGGGCCACCCGGACGGAAACGCCTTCCAGCGGGTAGCCGTCGTAGACGCAACCCCCGGAGGTTTCCGCCGAGCCGTAGGTGGTGACCACGCGGACCCCGGCTTCCCGGGCAGCATCGAGCAGCGCGGGCGGGGTGGGGGCGCCGCCCAGCAGGATGGCGTTGAAGCGGCGGAGCACGGCGAGAGTGTCAGGGGAAGGATCGTCCAGGAGCCGCTGCAGCTGGGTGGGGACCAGGGAGGTGTACCGGATCTTGTCCGTGAGCTCCAGGGCGGCGGCGGTGAAGGCCTCGGGCGTGAAACCGCCGGACATGTCCATCACCCATGGCCGGGTCCCGGCGAAGAGAGAGCGCACCAGGACCTGGATGCCGGCGACGTACTGCACGGGGAGGGCCAGCAGCCACTGGCCTTCGCCCTTGAGCGCCAGCGCCGTGGCCATCGAGGAGGCCGCCAGGGACTCCACGGTCAGGACCGTGGCCTTGGGCGCACCGGTGGAACCGGAGGTGCGGACCACTGCCACCGCGTCGTCGCAGCCCGGGGTTTCGATGTGGCCCACCACGAGGGCGCCGTCGGCACCGATGGAAAGTTCGACGGCGGGGCCCTCGCCGTGGAGCGCGGCGGCCAGGGCCTTGAGCACGGGCTCGATGTTGAGGTGGCTGGTGTTGGGGGAGGTGCTGTTCATGTGCCGCTCCTGCCTTAGAAGTAGTGCGGGAAGCCGGACCAGTCGGGGTCCCGTTTTTGCAGGAAGGCTTCCTTGCCCTCCACCGCCTCGTCCGTCATGTAGGCCAGCCGGGTGGCTTCGCCGGCGAAGACCTGCTGGCCTGCCAGGCCGTCATCTGCCAAATTGAACGCGAACTTCAGCATCCTGATGGCCTGCGGCGACTGCCGCGCGATGTCTGCGGCGTATTCCAGGGCCACGTCCTCGAGGCGCTCGTGGTCCACGGCCTCGTTGACGGCGCCCATCCGGACCATGTCCTCAGCGGAATATTCGCGTGCCAGGAAGAAGATCTCACGGGCCGCCTTCTGTCCGATCTGCCGGGCCAGCAGCGCCGAACCATAGCCGGCGTCGAAGCTGCCCACCGTGGCGTCGGTCTGCTTGAACTTGCCGTGCTGCCGGGAGGCGATGGTCAGGTCTGCCACCACATGCAGCGAGTGCCCGCCGCCGGCCGCCCAGCCGTTGACCACCGCGATGACCACCTTGGGCATGGTGCGAATGAGCCGCTGCACTTCCAGGATGTGCAGCCGGCCGGCGCGGGCGGGGTCGATGGTTTCCTGCGTCTCGCCGTCGGCATACCGGTACCCGTCCCGGCCCCGGATCCGCTGGTCCCCGCCGGAACAGAACGAGTGGCCGCCGTCCTTGGGGGAGGGGCCGTTGCCGGTGAGCAGTACGGTAGCCACGTCCGGGGTCATCCGGGCGTGGTCCAGTGAACGGTAGAGCTCGTCCACGGTGCCGGGGCGGAAGGCGTTGCGTACCTCGGGACGGTTGAAGGCAATCCGGACGGTGGGCAGGTCACGCACCCAGCCGCCGTCGGCGTCCCGCTCCACCTGGCGGTGGTAGGTCATGTCCTGGAAGTCCTCGAAACCGGCTACCACCCGCCAGCGGGTGGGATCGAAGACGTCGGACACCGGGGCGGGAATTTGGTTGCTCACCGTCCAAGTCTAGTAATCGTGCTTAGCTGATGCAGAACTCGTTCCCCTCGGGGTCCGCCATGGTGTGCCAGGAATGCGGTCCCTGACGCGCCGTCCACAGGAACGTGGCACCCCGCGCTTCCAGCTCGCTCCGGACGTCGTCCTTGTCCCGTCCGGCGAGGTTGACGTCCCAGTGCACACGGTTCTTGACCACCTTTTCCTCCTCGCCGGTCTGGAACAGGAGGCGGCGGCTGGGCGCCTTGGACTCGATTTCATCGGGCGGGCGGATGGCGGCCCCGTCCTTCCACACCAGGTTCCCGTGGTGGGTGGTGGTCTGGTCCTCGGTGGCGAAGCCCTGCTCGATCATGGAGCGGATGAACCCGGCATCCTGCGGCTCCACCGACCATTCGAGGGTTTCGGCCCACCAGTCCGCGAGGTGGTGCGGCCTGCGGCAGTCGATGACAATCTGGATATTCAGTCCCATCCCACAACGGTAAAGGCGCATGCGCCCGAGCGGTAGGGGCACGCTTTCCCACGATGGAGAAGGATCTACAACGCTGAAAAGTGCTCTTGACAATATGTCATGACATGGGTCACAGTTGGGTCCGGAAAGGCTTTTCCTTGCCGGCAGGGCTGCCGGAATGGGCTTAGCTTTCACCATCGGCAAAGGCCTTGCTGCAAGGCCAGTAGCACTGAGAGACAGGACAGACCATTGTCAGAGAAGACAAGAATCTCAAGCATCACCCGCCGCCAGTTCGGCCTGACCGCATTCGGGCTGTCAGCACTTGCTGCCGGCCTGACTGCCTGCGGCGGCGGGGGCGGCTCCTCGGACTCCGGGTCCAAGACGCTCCAGCTGGTCCTCTCCGGTGACACCAACCAGGGCGGCGCTTTCGCGGCGGCGGCCAAGAAGTACAAGGAAGCCACGGGCATCACCATCGAGGTGGTGGACGTGCCCACCGCGGACATCACCACCAAACTCAAGAACGCCGCTACCGCTAACGACCTGCCGGCACTGGCCCGCGTCACGGCTCTTGACCCGCTGTGGGCCAACCAGCTGCAGGACCTCTCGGACATCGCCAAGTCCCACAGCATCGACGAAAAGTACCTGCAGGAGTCCCCGGACGGCATCATCCCCGCCATCCCCTCGGACCTCACCGCAGTGGGCCTGTTCGTCAACAAGAGCCTTTTCGACAAGGCCGGCGTCAAATACCCCACCGCCATCGAGGGCACCTGGACCTGGGACGAGTTCATTGCCGCCGTCACCGAAGTCCGGGAAAAGGCCGGCGCCAAGTACGGCTTTGTCATGGACCGCTCCGGGCACCGCCTCCGCGCCATGATGTACGAGTTCGGCAGCACCGCCTTCGCCAAGGAGAACGGCAAGTACGCAGGCGACAGCAAGGCCGTGGAAACCCTGGAGTACTTCCAGAGGATTAACGACGACAAGACCATGCCCAAGTCCGTCTGGCTCAGCGGCGAGGACGGCAACGCCATGTTCAAGAGCGGCCAGGTGGCCGCGTACTACTCCGGCAGCTGGCAGGTGGCCGACTTCAACAAGAACATCAAGGACTTCGAGTGGCTCTCGGTGCCGCTGCCCAAGAAGGAAGTCAACGCCACCAACCTTGGCGGCGGCTTCATGGTGGCCTTCAAGGACACCGGCGCGGACGAGGAAGCCAAGAAGTTCATCGACTGGTTCTACGAGGACGCCAACTACACCGAGTTCGCACAGCTGGGCGGCTACCTGCCGGCCAAGGACCTCAAGGTGGAGTACCAGTTCCAGCAGCCGTCCTTTGAGCTGTACCAGAAGCAGATCGCCCAGAACGACGCCAAGGGCGATAACGCCATCAAGCGCGTGGTGGCAGAGGCGTACTCCGAAACCCCGTTCTCCGGGGACCCGCTGCGCGAAGAGACCGTGAAGATGCTCTCCGGCAGCCAGGATGCCAAAACCACGGTGGACAACATCGTGAAGCTCTACAACGGCGCCTAAGCCAGTGGCCAACCCAACCATCAGCACTACTGCTGCGGCTCCCGGGAAGCCCCCCACAGGGGCGGTCCGGAGCAAGTCGCAGCAGAAGCGCCGCAACCGCTATGTCATCGCCCCGCTGGTCCTGGTGGGCGTCAACGTGGTGCTCTTCCTGGTCTTCTTCGTCTGGCCGGGCGCCCTGGGGATGCTGTACTCGTTCACCGACTACCGCGGAGTAGGCAAGCTCCACTTCATCGGCCTGGCCAATTTCCAGAAGCTCCTCGCGGACAGCACGTTCTACGCGGCGCTGGGCAGGACGTTCGCCTACACGGTCCTGTCCGTGCCCCTGGTGTACGTGTGCTCGCTGGGGGTGGCCTCGCTGCTGGTCAGCAAGGCCGTCCGCGGCCGCACGGCGGCGAAGATGGTGATCTTCCTGCCCTGGCTGATCTCGCCCATCGTGGTGGGCGTGATCTGGAAGTGGCTGTTCGGCCAGGACTTCGGCTTCGTCAACTTCGTCATCTCCCTGCTGGGCGGCAGCCCCGTCCCGTGGTCCAGCAACGGCAACCTGGCCCTCGCGGTAGTCATCTTCGCCTCGGCCTGGGGCGGTACGGCGTTCAACATGCTCCTCTTCATCGCCGCGCTGAAGAACATCCCCGAGGCCCTGCTGGAGGCAGCAGAGCTGGACGGGGCGAACGCGTGGCAGCGCTTCCTGCACATCACGCTCCCGGGCATCGCCCCGACGTCGTTCATGGTCATCCTGCTCTCCACCATCCATGCGATGAAGGAGTTCGCCATGATCCAGGCCCTCACCAACGGCGGCCCGGGCACGGAGAACACCCTGATTGTGCAGTACATCTACAAGACCGGCTTCGAGCAGTCCAAGGTGGGCTACGCCAGCGCCGCCTCCATGGTGCTGATGCTGGTTCTGCTGGCCATCGCGCTGATCCAGCTGCGGTTCAACCGGAAGAAGGGCTGACCCATGGCAACAGCTGCCAACCTGCCTCCCGCCGTCGCCGAGGAAGCGGCCATCGGGGCGGCAAAGACCCCTGCTGCGCCGCCCAATTCCCCGAAGAACCCGCGGAGGAAGCCTCGGGGAAACCGGGAGGCCCGCGCCAAGGCATCCGTCCCGCTCACCGTGGTGACGTGGCTGATCGCCGCGATCTACGCGTTCCCGCTGCTATGGTTCCTGCTCAGCTCCTTCAAGCCGGGCAGCGAACTCTTCAGCTATCCGCTGTCCATGATTCCGCGCGAATGGACCTTCCAGGGCTTCGTGGACGCCTGGGAGCGGGTGGACTTCGCCCAGTACTTCCTGAACACGGCGACGGTTTCCATCGTCACCACTGTCCTCACGGTCTTCTTCAGCGCCTGCACGGGATACGCCCTGGCCAAGTACAACAACAAGGGCACCCGGCTGTTCTTCGTGTGCATCCTGGCCACCACCATGCTGCCCACCGAGGTCATCCTGAATCCCACGTTCTCGGTCATCCGGGACCTGGGCCTCTACAACTCGCTGGCCGGCATCATCGTGCCCTCCGTGCTGACGGCCACCGGCGTCTTCATGTTCCGGCAGTTCTTCCTGACCGTCCCGGACGACCTGCTGCACTCCGCCCGGATCGACGGTGCCAGCGAGCTGGCCATTTTCTTCCGGATCATGCTCCCGCTGTCCAAGCCCATCCTGTTCACGCTGGCCATCTTCTCCTTCCAGTGGCGCTGGAACGACTACATCTGGCCTCTGATCGTGCTCAACGACCCCAAGTGGTACACGCTGCAGGTGGCGCTGCGCAGCATCGTTGGCGCGGAGAACATTGACTGGCCGGTGCTGCTGGGTGCCTCGGTGATTTCCCTCCTGCCGCTGGTGTTCGTGTTCTTCGTGTTCCAGAAGTACGTGCTCAACGCCGATGTCAGCGCCGGACTGAAGGACTAGGCCCGTGGAAACAACAACAACTGACACCGCTTTCCACTCCCGGGTGGTGGAGGCGGCGGACAGGAGCGTGGCAGAGTTCGTGGCCACGCACGACGACGACGCCGCGGCCCTTCCGCACCGCGCCGCCATGGGCAGGCTGCTGGCTTTGGCCGCGGTCACCACGGAGCCCGGCTCCGCCTTTTACGGCGCGGGCGGGGGTGTTGCCGGCGGCGTCGGTTCCGGCGGGGGCGTTGCCGGGGGAGGAGGCTCCGCCGCAGGCGGCACGGTTGACGCGATACGCCGGTGCCTGGACCGGCTCGAACAGCTGCAGGGCCCCACGGGGCTGTTCGACGGCACCAACCTCTGTTCGCCGCCGGATTCTGCCTTCACCCTCAATGATGCGTGCATCGCACTGGGCATCATCCGTGCCCTGGAGGCGCCCGGGGAGGCGCTCGCAGACGCCGAGGCCCGGCTGGCCGGCATCATCTCCCGCGCCACCGACGCACTGGTGGCCGGGGGAGTCCACACTCCCAACCACCGCTGGGAACTGAGCGCCGCCCTGGCCAGGATCAACGCGCTGCAGCCGCGGCAGGACATCGCGGACAGGATCAACGAATGGCTGGCCGAAGGCATCGACCAGTTGCCGGACAGCATGTACTCCGAACGCAGCGCGCTGTACGCCTCGGCCGTGACCAACCCGTCCCTGCTGGCCATCGCTGACCATGCGGGCCGTCCCGGGCTGCTGGACCATGTCCGCCGGAACCTCATGGCGTTCCTGCCCTGGTTCAACCCGGACGGAACCCTGGAATCCGTTTTCTCCCGCCGGCAGGACCAGTGGATGGACTTCGAGGCCGCACCCTTCCTTCCGCTCTACCGGCGCCTTGCCGGCCAGGACGCCAACCCGGACTTTGCCGCGGCCGCCGCCTGGCTGGAGACGCTGCCGCTGCACGAACCCGCCAAACTGCTGGCGCTCCTGCGGCTGGACCCCTGGCTGGGCGCGGCACTTCCGGACGCGCCGCCGTCGGACGCCATTTTCCCGGACGTCCTCACCCCGGCCGACGCCGTACTGGAAACCTGCGGCGCCTACCGGTTCCGGACCGGGGGTGCGGTGACCACCGTGTACGGCGGCTGCGACAATCTGGTCCCGGGCGTGGTGTCCGGGCTGGCCAGCAATCCCACGTTCCTGCGGTTCGCGCAGGGAGCAGCGGTCCTCGCCGGGGTGCGGCTGTCCCGCAGCTTCTTCGACCTGGGCCCGTTCCGCAGCCAGCACACGGTACGGGACGGCGCCACGGTCCGGCTGTCCGAGGAGCTTTCAGCGAACTTCTACCTGCCACTGCCCGCCGCCCGCAGGCGCCAGGACGGCGTTTACGCTTTGGGCCACGAGGGCCGGTTCAGCGCCAGCATGGACTTTCCCGGCAGGCCCACGGTGGTCCACCGGCTGGGCACGCAGATTGCCGTCCGGGCCGAGCCGGGGCAGACCGTCCTGGAGCTGGATTTCGACGGTGCGGACACCGCCTTTGCACTGGAATTGACCTTCCGGCCCGGGGGCGTGCTCGACGGCGTGATCCCGGCTGCAGGCACGCCCGGAGCCTTCCAGCTCGTGGACGGGGCCGGCAGTTACCGGGTTGGCGCGGACACCATCGAGTTCGGGCCGGGCCTGCCGGCCCATCCTGATACTCCGCCCACTTACAACCCGGGCGAGAACTACCGCTACCTCGCGGGGACCAACGCCTCGGACGGGGTCAAGGTGTTCATCACGGGACGGACCGCCGGCAGCCACCGTCTGGTGCTGCGGGGGAGCACCGAAGCGCCATAGGAATCAGGCCTGGGCCTGCTGGAGCTGTTCAAACAGCTCCGGCGGGATGGCGTAGATGAAGACCACCGCCAGCAGGTTCTTGGCAGCGTGGACGAAATAGGAGAACATCACGTTCCTGCCGGTCCAGACGTAGACGAACACCAGGGTGGCGCCCATGGCCAGGTAGGGCAGCAGCGCCGTCAGGGTGATGGCCTCCTGGCCGGCGATGTGGATGCCGGCAAACACCACCACGGACAGGGCGCAGCACAGCCAGATATTCAGCCGCCTGCTGAGCTTGCCGATCAGGAGGTGCCGGAAAATGTACTCCTCCACGAACGGCCCCACCACCACCAGCACGGGCACAATCAGCCAGGCCGGGACCTGCTGCATCAGCGACTGCAGGCCGGCCTGGTTGGCGGAGGTCTGGGCCTCCCCGCCGGCAGCCACCACCACGGCCGTGAGGATCATCATCACGATCACGGCCGCCGGGACCATCAGCACGGTGAACCACGGGCGGGTGGCCAGGACCCTCAGGTCCCGCACCACCACCCGCCGGGCCGCCAGGAACGCCAGGACCGCCACGGATCCGTAGAAGATCAGGTTGACCAGGTAGGACGCCGCCGCCGGGGAGGGTGCCAGTTGCTGAAGTGCCGGCGCCAGAAGCTCACCTGCCACGGTGAAGACGCCGGCAATGGCCACATATGTGCCGAGGGCGGCGAAATCCAGGGGAGCGAAGCGGTACAGCTCCGGCTGCGGTGCGGGCGGGCGGCGGTGCGTGGTGGCCATGGTTTCAGCCTAGCTTCCGGATGCCCCCGGGAACGTTTTCGGAACCAGGCTTCAGGATTGCCCGGCGATGGTCAGGGCGATCAGCACGCAGTTCAGCCCGACGATCAGCGTGGCGCTGGTCCAGCCGGCGATCTTCAGGGCGCGGGAGTCAACGTGGATGCCCATGATCTCGCGTTTGCCGGTGAGCCGGATCAGCGGGATCAGCGCAAACGGAATGCCGAAACTCAGCAGCACCTGGCTGAGGACCAGGGCGAGTGTCGGCTCGATTCCTGCCCCGAGGATCACCAGGGCGGGGATGAGGGTGATGACCCGGCGGACCAGCAGCGGAATCCGGACTTTCAGCAGGCCGCCCATGATGGTTGCGCCGGCGTAGCAGCCCACCGAGGTGGAGGCCAGGCCAGATGCCAGTAGCCCCACGGCGAACACGACGCCGATGGCCGGTCCCAAAGCGGCGGAGACGGCGGCGTGGGCTCCGGCGATGGTGTCCGTTCCCTCGATGCCGCGCAGGCTGGATGCAGCCAGCAGCAGCATCGAGATGTTGACCACGCCGGCCAGCAGCAGGGCGCCCAGCACATCGAACCGGGTGGCCCGGATCAGGCGGGTCCGCACGGCCGGGTCCGGGGAAAAGCCGAACCGGTCACGTGCCAGCGCAGAGTGCAGGTAGATGGCGTGCGGCATCACCGTGGCGCCGAGCATGCTGGCGGCGAGCAGGACCGTGTCCGTTCCCTCGAAACGCGGAACCAGGCCGCCCAGGGCGCTGCCGGCGTCGGGCGGGTTGACGAACAAGCCGGCCATGAAACCGACGGCAATCACTCCGAGGAGGACCAGGACGGCGTACTCGAAGGACCGTTGGCCGCGGGCGGTCTGCAGCGCCAGCAGCAGCATGGAGGCGATGCCGATGATGACCCCGCCCAGCAGGAGCGGCAGCCCGAACAGCAGGTTCAGGGCCACGGCGCCGCCAATGACCTCGGCCATGTCCGTGGCGCCGGCAACCACCTCGGCCTGCACCCAGTAGAGGCGCCGGGAGCGGGTTCCCAGCCGCCTGCCGAGGATTTCCGGCAGGCTCAGGCCCGTGGCGAGGCCCAGTTTCGCGGACTGGTACTGCACCAGGACCGCCATGGCGTTGGCCATTACCAGCACCCAGACCAGCAGGTAGCCGTAGTTGGCGCCGGCGGTCAGGTTGGCGGCGACATTTCCGGGATCCACGTAGGCGATGGCGGCGACGAATGCCGGGCCCAGCAGCAGGAGCCGTGACCACAGCTTGCCTGCGGCTGGCCGTGCTTGCACGGTGGGTGCTGCCATGATCATCTCCTCGCCATTGCGGTAATGACACGAGAATACAGCAAATTTAGGCATACCGAAAAGTATCTTTACGGGATGCCGTAGCAAGTCTGGTGTAGTGCGCGTCACGTGGCACCCGGATGGATCTTGTACGATGGATAGGCCGCGCGAAGCTTCGGCAAGACGAAGACTTACGCTCACAAACGGTCGTCCCAGCGGATGAAGGCCGAATTATGTGAGGTGGATCATTCGCTTCCGGATGCGGCCAACCCCCAACCCACAAGGAACCGTTGTGCCTCAAAGTACCCCGCCCGAAATCAAGAACAGCACGGCAGCATCCACCGCCGTCGACCCGTCCCTCAGTGCCGAGGGCTACAGCAAAACGCTGGGCAGGCGCCACGTCACCATGATCGCCATGGGCGGCGCCATCGGCGTCGGCCTCTTCATGGGAGCCGGCGGCCGCCTCGCCTCCACCGGCCCGGCCCTCATCTTCTCCTACGCCATTGCCGGCGTCATCGCCTACCTGCTGATGCGGGCCCTGGGCGAACTCATCATGTACCGCCAGACCTCCGGCTCGTTCGTCAGCTACGCCGGTGAAATGTTCGGCCGCAAGGGCGCCTACCTGTCCGGCTGGATGTACTTCATCAACTGGGCCATGACCGGCATCGCCGAACTCATCGCGATCGGCCTCTACTTCCAGTTCTTCTTCCCCAACGTCCCCGTTGAGCTGTCCGCCATCGCCGCGCTGGTGCTGCTGGTGGCTGTGAACCTCTTCAGCGTCAAGGCCTTCGGCGAGTTCGAATTCTGGGCCTCCTGCCTCAAGGTTGCCGCGATTGTCATCTTCCTGGCGGTGGGCACCTTCATGGTGGTCACCAATGCCAAGGTGGGCGACGGACACGCCTCCGTGGCCAACCTCTTCCATGACGAAGGCGGCATGTTCCCCAAGGGCGCGCTGGTCATGATCCTCGTGCTGAACGCCGTCATCTTCGCCTACAACGCCATCGAACTGGTGGGCATCACCGCCGGTGAGATGCAGAACCCGGAACGCGAAGTCCCCAAGGCGATCCGCGCCGTCGTGGTCCGCATCGTCGTCTTCTACGTCGGCTCTGTCTCCCTGCTGGCCATGCTGCTGCCCTCGGACCAGTACAAGGCCGGGACTTCCCCGTTCGTCACCGTCTTCGGCCAGATGGGCCTGGGCTGGATGGGCGACGTCATGAACATGATCGTCATTACCGCCGCCCTGTCCTCCTGCAATTCGGGCCTCTACTCGATCGGCCGAATCTTCCGCACCATGGCCAACAACGGCCACGCGCCGCAGTGGCTGACCCGCATGTCCACCCGCCGGGTCCCGTACATGGCCATCCTCGCCATCGGCACCGTCTACCTGGTGGGCATCCTCCTGAACATCTGGCTGGGCGGTTCGCACGCGTTCGACCTCGCCCTGAACACGGCCTCCATCGGCGTGATCTTCACCTGGGGTTCCATCTTCGCCAGCCAGATCGCGCTGCGGAAGAAGAAGGGCAGCGTGTCCACCCTGCCCATGCCCGGCTCGCCGTGGACCAGCTGGGCCGGCCTCATCGCCCTGCTCGTCATCGCAGTCCTCATCGGCTTCGACACCATGACCAGCAAGGACGGCGAGGTGTTCTACCTGGGGCTGTGGACCCTGGCCACCATTCCGTTCTTCGCCGTGGTCCTGTGGCTGGGCTGGCAGAAGGTCAAGAACAACGCGCCCAAGAGCGAGCTCTTCAGCTAGCGCTGCAGGACTGCCGGGATACGCACGACGACGGCCCGCCCCTGAGTACCTAAAGGCTCGGAGGGTGGGCCGCCGTTGTCGCTTAATTCGATGGGGTGGCGGGGCCCTCTTCCTTCAGGTACCGCGCAAAGTAGTCTTCGATCCGCCGCCACGCCTCGGGGGCGGAGTCCGGATCAGGTCCCACTCCCATGACGCGCATCAGCGGCCGGAGGAGTGCCGGGCCCATCTCTTCGTCATTGAGGAAGCTGTGGCCGGCGCCGGGAAACTCCTGCACGCTGTGCTCGATGCCCAGCTGGTCGAGGGCTGAATCGAGCCGCGCGGACGCCCCTTTGAGGGACCTGTCCGCACCACCGTAGTTGGCCACAATGGGGCAGGCGCCGCGCAGGGCATCGACAAGGTCCTCCTGCTCTTTGGGGAGCCGTCCGTAGTTGACCGCCGCGGCCTGGAACCCGTCCTTGGCGGCCAGAAGGGCGAACCCGCCGCCCATGCAGAACCCGATCACCCCCGTCCTGCCGTTACTGAGGTCCGATTCCGCAAGCCAGGTGCGGGCCGTGGCGATGTCGGTGAACGGCCGGCCTGTGCGGGCTGCCATGGCGCGCAGGGTTCCCACCAGGCACCGCCGCGCCCCGCCGTCGCTGTACAGGTCCAGCGCCAGGGCAAGGTAGCCGGCCCGGGCCAGCCGGTCCGCGTGCCGGCGGGTCTGGTCATCCAAGCCGAACGCTTCATGGATCACCACTACGGCGGGAAAGGGACCCTCGCCCTCGGGTACGGCCAGATAGCCTTCCAGCGAGGGCGATCCGCCGGCGGCCATGCTCTCGGTGCTCAGGTCCACGTTCGTCATGGCCCAAGGCTAGCCGCACGCGGGGAATGCTGGTGCAGGGCGGCGGCGCGGGGCAGACTGGGGCATGTGGGCGAACCCTGGGTGCTGCATGTGGATCTGGACCAGTTCATCGCGGCCGTGGAAGTGCTCCGCCGCCCCGAGCTTGCCGGCAAGCCCGTGATCGTGGGTGGCCGGGGCGATCCCACCGAACGGGCCGTCGTCTCCACCGCCTCCTACGAAGCCCGGGCCTATGGCGTCGGATCCGGGATGCCGCTGCGCATCGCCGCGCGGAAAGTTCCTGACGCCGTCATTCTGCCCGTGGACCAGGAGGCCTACCTCCAGGCCTCGGGGGAGGTGATGGGCGTGCTGCGCTCCCGGCCCGGCGCTGTTGTGCAGGTGCTTGGCTGGGATGAGGCGTTCGTCGGCGTGCAGTCCAGTGATCCCGAGGCCTACGCCCGCCAACTGCAGGAGGCGGTACTCGAGGCCACCAGGCTGCATTGCAGCGTGGGCGTCGGCGACACCCTGGTCCGCGCCAAGGTGGCGACGACATTCGGCAAACCGGCCGGTGTTTTCCGGCTGACGGCGGAGAACTGGCTGGAGGTCATGGGGAGCCGGCCCACCATCGACCTGTGGGGAGTGGGTACAAAAGTGTCGCGCCGGCTGGCAACGCTGGGGATCACCACGGTTTCCCAGCTGGCGGCGGTGGATCCGGAGGTCCTTGTCCCCGAATTCGGCCCCAAAATGGGGCCCTGGTACGCGCAGCTCGGGCGGGGTGACGGTTCCTCGGTGGTGGATGACACCCCGTGGGTGGCGCGCGGCCACAGCCGGGAGACCACGTTCCAGCGCGACCTCAATGAACCTGCGCAGGTGGATGAAGCTGTCCGGGAACTGGTGGCGGCGGTGCTGGAGGACGTTGCCGCTGAAGGGCGGCCGGTGGTCGGGCTGACGCTCAAGGTCCGGTACGCCCCGTTCACCACCAAAACGTATGCCCGCAAGATTCCCGAAACGGCGGACCCCGCGGAGGTGCTGGCCCGGGCCCTCGACCTCAGGGGCAAGATTGAACCGGACCGGCCCATCCGGCTGCTGGGGCTGCGGGCTGAAATGACCATGCCGTACGAGTCCAGGCAGGGGCATACGCCAACCCGCAGTGGCTGGTGACCCACGAGGTAACGATGTGGACCGGGCAGCAAAATGGCGGCGGATCCGGGGGATCCGCCGCCATTGTCTACCGGTTCAGCACGCCGTTCGCTGCGGCCGCCCCGGTAAAGGACTAGTTGCGCTTGAACTCGTCCTTGACATTTTCGCCGACCTTCTTTGCATCAGCCTTGACCTGGTCGGTCTGGCCTTCTGCCTTCAGGCGGTCATTGTCGGTTGCGTTGCCAGCAGCTTCCTTGGCCTTACCGCCCATATCTTCTGCTGCGTTACTGATCTTGTCTCCGAGGCCCATGGTGTGGCCTCCTTTCGTTTCCGTCGATCAAACAATGCCCTTTCACACTAACACGAAGCATGCTTACTAGTTCAAGCCCAGCGGGCAGCGGGAGTGCCGCGGGCGGTTGGCCGCCCTGTCGTTGTCCGCCGGCGGCGATAGGCTCGACGTCATGGACCAAAGCCTCAGCCTGACCCAGCACATCAAAGCTTCGCCGGAAAGGGTGTGGGCCGTAATCACGGATATCCGGAACGCACCCGGGACGCTGTCCGGGGTGGAGGCGGTGCAGCTCCTGACGGACGGTGCCTACGCCGAGGGCACCCGCTGGAAGGAAACGCGGAAGATGTTCGGCAGGTCTGAAACCGTGGAGATGTGGGTGGACAGTGCGGAACCGCCCCGCACCACCACCGTTAAGGCGGCCCAGGGCGGGGCGGATTACAGCACCAGGTTCAGCCTGGCCAACCGCGACGGCGGAACCGACCTGACGCTGACCTTTGGTGCCAAAATGTCCAAGCCCACGGCGGCCACCCGGATCCTCGTCGCAGTGTTCGGCAGGCTGGGCATGGCGGCAAGCCGCAAAGCACTCGCCAAGGACCTGGCGGACATCGCGGCCAAAGCGGAATCCGCCCGGTGAGCGGGTCCGGGACCAGGCGGCCCAAGGCTGCCGTCACCGCTCCGCGGCTTTCGCCGGTCCGGCTAGAGGACCTCGAGGACCGCGGCCTGGACTTCCGCCGCGGCGGGCGCCACGAGGGTGCCCGCTACAGCCGCCTGGACGCCGATGGGCTGGAGCTCTCCGGCGTCGACTTCTCCGAGTGTGAGCTCCAGGGGGTTTCCTTCAACGAAGCCCAACTCCGGGGCGCCGGATTCCGCGACACCGTCATCAGCGAGCTGTATGCCCCCGTCTTCCGGGCCGCCCGCAGCACCTGGCGGGACGTTGAGATCACCAACCCCCGGCTCGGTTCGGCCGAACTCTACGAATCAGGGTGGCAGTCCGTCCGGATCGAGGGCGGCAAGCTGGACTACCTGAACCTGCGCGGGGCGAAGCTGACGGACGTGCTCATCACCGACTGCATCATCAACGAACTGGACCTTGGCTCGGCAGCGGCAACGAGGGTATCGCTGAAGGGGTGCACCATCGGAGCCCTGGACTTTACCGGTGCCAGGCTCAAGGACTTCGACCTCCGCGGCGCCGATTTCCGCAGCGTCAGCGGCATCGGCAACATGGCCGGCGTCGTCATGGACGAATACCAGCTGGGACTGCTCGCGCCACTCCTGGCCGCACACCTGGGCATCACCGTTATCTAAGTGGGGCTACGCGTGGCCGGGCCCGCCGTGTACTATTTACAGAACGAACGGTCGGTAAGTAGCGCATGTCGCCATACCGGCTGCCGGTGACAGTGCTGTTAATCGCGTGAAGGGTGTTTCCATGGCTGCAAGCGCAGGTCCCCAGGCTTTCCTGGTAGGCGGAGTCCGGACTCCGGTGGGCAGGTACGGAGGTGCGCTCTCGGCGGTCCGGCCCGATGACCTGGCCGCGCTGGTGGTCCGTGAAGCCGTGCAACGCGCCGGCCTGGACCCGGACAGCATCGACGAGGTGATCCTTGGCAACGCGAACGGCGCCGGTGAAGAGAACCGCAACGTCGCGCGGATGGCCGTCCTCCTGGCCGGGCTGCCGATGCACATCCCCGGAATTACCGTCAACAGGCTTTGCGCGTCCGGGTTGAGCGCCATCATCCAGGCCAGCCACATGATCAAAGCCGGTGCCGCGGACATCGTGATCGCAGGCGGCGTCGAGTCGATGAGCCGGGCGCCGTGGGTGCAGGAGAAGCCGAGCGCGGCCTTCGCAAAGCCCGGGCAGATCTTCGACACTTCCATCGGGTGGCGCTTCACCAACCCCCAGTTCCAGCACGGCGCGTTGTCCCGGGACGGCAAAATGACCTATGCCATGCCTGAAACCGCTGAGGAAGTGGCACGGGTGGACGGTATCTCCCGCGAGGACGCCGACGCCTTTGCCGTCCGCTCCCACGAACGTGCACTCGCCGCCATCGCCGCCGGCCGGTTCAAGGACGAGATCGTCCCGGTCACCGTCCAGACCCGCAAGGCCGAAACCGTGGTGGACACCGATGAGGGTCCCCGCGCCGGCACCACCGCCGAGGTGCTGGCGAAACTTAAGCCCGTGGCGCATGGCGGATCGGTGGTCACGGCCGGGAACTCCTCGTCGCTGAACGACGGCGCCTCCGCGATCATCATCGCGTCCGAAGCGGCCATCGAGCGGCTCGGCCTGACACCGCGTGCCCGGATTATCGACGGCGCGTCCGCTGGATGCGAGCCCGAGATCATGGGAATCGGCCCGGTCCCGGCCACGCAGAAGATCCTGAAGCGGTCCGGCTTGAGCGTCGGTGACCTGTCCGCCGTCGAACTTAACGAGGCCTTCGCCACGCAGTCCCTTGCCTGCATCCGCCGGCTGGGCCTGGACCCGGACATTGTGAATAACGACGGCGGTGCCATCGCTTTGGGCCATCCGCTCGGTTCCAGCGGCTCACGGATCGCCATCACCTTGCTCGGCCGCATGGAACGCGAGGACGCCAAGATGGGCCTGGCCACCATGTGCGTTGGCGTCGGCCAGGGCACGGCCATGCTGCTGGAGAAGATCTGATGCCGGGCGCTGTGGATCTGGCGGCCGAGAAGTTCTCCGCGCTCCTGGTGGAGGAGCAGGGCGACCGTGTGGTGGTCCTGCTGAACCGCCCAGAGGTGCGCAACGCCATCGACCAGCAGATGGTGGATGAGCTGCACACCGTCTGTGCTGCGCTGGAACAGAATCCCAAGGTCCTGATCATCGCCGGCGTGGACGGGGTGTTCGCCTCCGGCGCCGACATCGCCCAGCTCCGTGAGCGGCGGCGGGACGATGCCCTGCAGGGAATCAACTCCACCATTTTCGTACGGATCGCCAAGCTGCCCATGCCCGTCATCGCAGCCGTGGACGGGTACTGCCTGGGTGGCGGCGCGGAGTTGGCCTACGCGGTCGACTTCCGGATCGGGACTCCGGACGTCAAGATCGGCAACCCGGAGACCGGGCTGGGGATTCTGGCCGCCGCCGGTGCAAGCTGGCGGCTCAAGGAGCTGGTGGGGGAGCCGGTGGCCAAGCAGATCCTCCTTGCGGGCAAGGTGCTGGGCGCCGACGAGGCGTTGGCCGTCAACCTCATCAGCGAGATCCATAGCCCCGCGGACCTTCTGGGTGCCGCCCACAGCCTTGCGGACCGCATCGCCCGGCAGGACCCCCTCGCCGTCCGGATCACCAAGTCCGTGTTCCATGCTCCGGCTGAAGCGCACCCGCTGATCGACCAGCTGGCCCAGGGCATCCTCTTCGAATCGCAGGCCAAGTTCGACCGCATGCAGAAGTTCCTGGACCGCAACGCGGCCAAGAAGGCTGCATCCTCCGACACCGCTGACGGAAAGTAGAAACCCATGAGCAACACTGCAATTCCTGCTGGCCTGCCCGCTGACCTTTCCACTGACCTGCCCCATTTTGTGGGGGTGCTGGGTGGTGGCCGGATGGGCGCGGGCATCGCGCACGCGTTCCTGATCAAGGGCGCCGAGGTGCTGGTGGTGGAGCGTGATGAGCAGTCGGCCGAGGCTGCCCGGGAGCGGGTGGAGTCTGCCGCGGCCAAGAGCATCGAGCGTGGCGTGGTGGACGCGAACCTTGATGAGATGGCTTCACGGCTGACGGTGGGCGTGGATTATGACGCGTTCAAAGACCGGCAACTGGTGGTTGAAGCTGTTCCGGAGGACTGGGACCTGAAGGTTTCCTCGTTGCGCGGGATCGAGGAGCGGCTGGCTCCGGAGGCGTATCTGGCGTCGAACACGTCCTCGCTGTCGGTGAACGGGCTCGCGAAGGAACTGCAGCGGCCCGGGAACTTCCTGGGGCTGCACTTCTTCAACCCGGTCCCGGCATCCACGCTGATCGAGGTGGTCCTCGGCGAACACACCGCACCCGGACTCGCTGACGCGGCGAAAAGGTGGGTGGCGGCACTGGGCAAGACCGCCGTCGTCGTCAATGACGCGCCGGGCTTTGCCTCGTCCCGGCTGGGCGTGGCCATCGCGCTGGAAGCGATGCGGATGGTCGAAGAGGGCGTTGCGTCGGCCGAGGACATCGATAACGCCATGGTGCTGGGCTACAAGCACCCCACCGGTCCGCTGCGGACCACCGATATCGTGGGCCTGGACGTGCGGCTGGGCATCGCCGAATACCTGCAGTCCACCCTTGGCGACCGTTTCGCCCCGCCGCAGATCCTCCGCGACAAGGTGGCCCGCGGCGAACTCGGCCGCAAAACCGGCAAGGGCTTCTTCGACTGGCCCAGCTAGGGCAACCCGCGAGAGGTGCGGCGCCTAGTCGAAGAAGCCGACGATGTAGCCGATGAAAAACAGCAGGAACAGCAGGACGCCTGCGCCAATGGCTCCAAGCCAAAAGATCTGCTGGCCCCTCCCGGAACCAGGTTGCCGGGGTTCCTGAGTGCCCGCCACCGAGCCTTCCCCGGGCGGGGTTTCGCCCGGGGGAACTCCGCCGCCGGGTTCCAGGCCTGTGATCTTGTCGTCTTCCGGGTCCGGATTGGTTCCTGACACGTTAACTCCCTTGCTCGCGGTCTGGGGCTTTCCCCAGCGTAACCGGCCCCGGTGTTTGGTCCTAGGCTGGTGCAGTGACTTTCCTTGAGCCCCTTACCCTGACCGGCCGGTACGTAATCCTCGAGCCCCTCGACCCAGCCCACCACGACGGGCTGGTGCAGGCGGCGGAGGACGGCGAGCTGTGGAAACTCTGGTACACCTCCGTGCCGTCTCCCGCCGAGATGGCGGGGGAGATCCGGCGCCGCCTGGCGTTGCAGGAGCAAGGGTCCATGCTGCCGTTCACCACGCGGCTGATCGACCCGGAAACCGGCGGTCCCGGCCGGGTCATCGGGATGACCACCTATATGAACGTCGACGCCGGCACTCCCCGCGTGGAGATCGGCTCCACCTGGAACGCGGCATCAGTACAGGGGAGCGGAACAAACCCGGACTCCAAGCTCCTGCTGCTGCAGCACGCGTTCGAGGCGCTTGGCTGCCCGGCCGTGGAGTTCCGCACGCACTGGCTGAACCACCAGTCCCGCGAAGCAATCGCCCGGCTGGGCGCCAAACAGGACGGCGTCCTCCGCAGCCACTCCCGGACCCGCGACGGCCTGCTGCGCGACACCGTGGTGTTCTCCATCCTGGAACACGAATGGCCCATGGTCCGCGCCGGCCTGGAATACCGCCTGGACCGGCGCGGGTAGGACCGGGCTGAAGCCGTTTGTCTTGGTACCCGTCTGTGACATGCGGGGTTCACGTGCTTGTGGTTAGCTGTGCGGATGGAGAAAGCGGGCGGGTCCATGGACTGGGATGGTGCTGTCAATGCCTGGCACGTTGCCGGCGGCGTGTACCGCATGGGCCGGCGGGAATGGCTCACGGAAGCCGGCTGGCGGCAGGCGTACGACGACGGCGTCCGCACAGTAGTGGATCTCCGTAACGCAGCGGAAGCTCGGCGCCGGGACACAGATCCGGTGGTGCCAGCGGCCGCGCTGCACGGACTGGCCGTGGTGTCGGCTCCCACGGAGGAAGCCAACCACCAGCAGTTCGCCGCGCTGACCGGACCCTACCTGAACGACCCCGCCTACTACACGGAAAACGCCCGCCTGTTCCCGAACAGGATCGCGGGAGTCTTTCGCGCGTTGGCTGATGCCGCAGACCGGGGTGCGGTGGTGCTGCACTGCGCCGCGGGACGGGACCGCAGCGGCCTGGTGGCGGCCATGGTGCAGGACCTCGCGGGGGACTCGGACCATCAGATCGCCGAGGGCTACCGGCGGGCAGCGCGTGGCATCAACGAGCGGTACCGGACCCATGGGCCTCCGCATGACAGGGAACGCTACCTGGCCGACGACGAACTGGCGCCGCTGCTGGAGCAGCGCGGGAAAGCCGTTGTGGACTTCGTGCGGACCCTGGACAGCCGTGGCTACCTCCTGAAGAACGGACTCAGCGGCGGCCAACTCGACGCCGTGCTGTCCCTGTGTGGAGCGGGTGTGCCCCGATGACCCCGCCGTCAGTGCGCAGGTACCTCTCGCTGGGTGCCGTTGCAGGCATCCTGGCGTCGTCGGCCTACGTGGCTGCACCGGCCTGGGCAGCCGACGGTCAGGCCGCATCCACGGCGTCCCCCGATGCGCCACCAGTCGGAACGCCTGCCGGCGGAACACCTGGGGCCGGAACACCTGCCGCCGGGACACAGGTCTCCGGGCTGTCGGAGGTCCCGCTGGACGCCGCCGTCCAGCGGGACCTCGGACTCACCCGGGAGCAGTTCACCGCGGCCGGTGAGCTTGGCGCCCAGGCAGCAGCCGCGGCCGCCCAGTTGCGCGACGTCCCCGGTTACGCCGGGATCCGGCTGGCCGACGGCCACGTGGTGGTCACCGGATCCGGCCCGGAGTTCCTCGCCAAAGTGGCAGCGCTCGCCGGGACCCTTCCGGACCTCACCGTGGAGGCCCCGCAGGCCCGGCGTACCGACGGCGGCGCAGCACCCTCCGGCGGGGGAGCAGCAAATGGCTCACAGTTGGCGGTCAGCACCGAGCAGCTCTTCCAGGCATACGTGCGCGATGTCGGCCCCGAAGGCCTGCAGGCAGTCATGGCCGCGGACGGGAAGTTCGTCATCCGCACCGGGGCGCTGAACGCACCCGAGTCCGCCGGACAGGCCGGTGGGGTGGCGGCTGACGCAACAACCGCAGCCGGAACCACTGCAGCCGGGACCACCACAGCAGGAACGACGGCGGCGGGAGCCTCCGGCAAGGTCTCGCCGGCCGACTTCGTGGCCCGGTACGCCAACGTGGAGCTCGACGGCGGCGCACCCCTCAAGCCCGAGGCCGAAGTTCCCGGCGGAGTGGGCTACATCGCCGATACCGGCTGGATCTGCTCCACCGGGTTCTCCGCCTTCGACCCCGCGGGACTGCCTGCCGTCCTCAGCGCAGGTCACTGTGCCTCGGACGGGCAGGCGGTAACGGCAACCCTGGAGTTCCAGTTCGTCCGGAAGGACCCGCTGGGCGAGTTCGGGTTCAGCCAGTTTGGCGGCCCCGGCAACTCCCGCATCATCGAGAACCCTGCGGACCCCGAGAACCCCGGAAACGTGGGCACGGACATTTCGGTGATCCACAACATTCCGGAGGGACTGGATCCGCTGCCTGCCGCCAGCACCTGGGGTGATCCTTCACAGCCCGGCCCGGATGTGAAGATCATCGGCACTGCCGATCCGGTACTGGGAATGCCCATCTGCCGCTCGGGCCGGACCTCAGACTGGTCCTGCGGAACAGTGGACGCCGTGGGAATCTACGTGGTGCCCGGCCCTGACTTCGCCGCAGATCCCACCGATCTCCGCGCCTTCCGCGGATTCCTCTCCTATGGCGTTCAGTCCAGCGGGGGCGACTCCGGAGGCCCCTACGTCAGCGGCAACTACGCGGTGGGAACGCACGCCGCCGGTGACGCGCCGCCCGCGCCAGGCGAGCCGGTACCCGCAAACTTCGCCGTCGGCGCCACAATCTCGGAAAGCCTGGCCGTCCTTCCCGGCTACCAGCTGGAACTGTTCCTCAACAAGCCGGCTGTCAGCTCGCCCCTCCCCGGCGGAAGCTATGAACCGGGGCAGGCCATCAGCGGCAACGTCCCGGCAGCCCCCGCTTCCGCCGTCGCCGCAGGCTCCACGGTCAAGGTCACGGTGGAGGGCGAGGACCCGGTGGAGGTCCCTGTCGACGCCGCGGGCAACTGGAGCTTCACCGCACCGGACGGCAACGGACCCCTCCGCTTTACGGCCGAGACGGTCAACGGCTTCAGCACCTCGGGCGCCGTCGAGTTTGAGTTTGCCAAGGCAGCAGCGGAGCCGCCTGCGCCGGGGCTGCCTGCCCCCGGCAATCCGGTTCCCGGCGTTCCTGCCCCGGAACCGCCCGCACCGGAACAGCCCCAGCCCGTCGTTCCCGCGGACCCGGCACCCGTTCCAGCCGTCCCCGCTGACCCGGCCCCGGCTGTGCCCGCGCCCGCGGCACCGCAGCCGCCTGCGGACGCAGGTCTCGTCGTCGTACCTTTTGATGCCGGCACGTCCCCCGCGGACCTGGCAAACACCGGACCGTCGGGGCTGGTTCCCGCAGCCCTCGCAGCGGCCGCGGCGCTCGCCGTCGGAATCATCATGACAATCCTGGTGCGGCGCGGGGGCCGGCAGCTCGGCTAAATGAACAGCGGACGGGCGGGACGCGTAAAGCGCCCCGCCCGTCCGGCCTAAAAAGCGGTTTGGCTGGCGGTCAGTGGTGGCCGTGCCACCTGTTCGTGCCGTCAACCACCTGCACTGCCACGCCCAGGGTGCCGTCAGCCAGGCTTCCCCACGCGTAAACGATGGTGTTCTTCCCGCCCTCAACGGTGACGTCCGCCGGGCCGATCACGGGATCGGTGGTGCCGGCTGCAGCCACCGACGCCGAGTAGGTGCCGGCCTTCAGCTTCAGCGTGGCCTCGTCCGGGTTGCTCAGCCCTTCGATGACCGCTTTCCCACCGGCCAGGACGTCGACGGCGGGAGCTGCCGCTACGTGCCGGACCGTCAGCTTGCCTTTGCTGTCGTTGCGGGGAGCCTTGGTGTCGTTGGTGAAGAGCGTAGCGGTGGGTGCACCATCGGCATTGAGGTGGGCCACGGCGGTGTAGTTGCCGCCCTCTTCGAGCTCCACGTCCACGGGTCCGATGACCGGGTTGTCGGCGCTGGTGGCGTCGGCGGCCGTGATGGCGATCTGGTAATCGCCGGCGGCCAGTTCCAGCGGTCCTGCCAGGGTGCCGGGCTTGAAGTCGTCCAGCGTGAGGGCGCCGTTGACCCACACATCCACGGTCAGGCCGGGAACGCCATGAAGTACGGACAGCAGCGCGGGGTCGTCATCATGGTGCCATCCGCCGGCCTGGGCGGGGGCGGCGAAGGCCAACGAAGCAGCGAGTGAAAGTGCTCCGGCGGCGTAGCTGATTTTGCGCATATCAAACTCCTTGAAGGATGCCCGGTGGCCGGGCTGTTTGTGCTTACGCGCTTAATACCGCGGGAAAGGGGTCTTTGGATGCAGGCCCGGGAAACATTTTTTGGTGCCTAGTGTTTGTGCTTCCGCAGCAGGTTGGTGATGCGCAGGGTGCAGAGCCGCTGGCCGGCCTCGTTGGTGATAAGCACTTCGTGGGTGGTCAGCGTGCCGCCCAGGTGGATGGGCGTGGCCGTGATGGTGATCTGGCCTTCCCGGGCGGAGCGGTGGTGCGTCGCGGAGACGTCGATGCCCACCGCCGTCTTGCCCAGGGTGCTCGCGTGGATAACCGCCGCCCAGGAGCCCACCGCCTCACCCACTGCCAGCGAAGCACCGCCGTGCAGCAGGCCGAAGGACTGCCGGTTTCCCTCCACAGGCATGGTGGCGACTACCCGCTCCACGGACTCCTCCAGGATCTTCACGCCCATCTTCTCGTCGAGTTCACCGAGGGTGATCTTCCACAGTTCGTACTCTGTGGGGGAGTGGTGCGGGGCGGCGTCGTTCATGTGCTCTCCTAGTGCGCAGCGGGGACATTCCTGTATGGTACTTATATTACCGAACGGACGGTCAGTAATCATTGCAGTATCAACCAGCCGTTTGTCTGCCCCTTTTTGGAAGGACCCGTCAACGATGACCACCACTGCCACAGCGCCCCACGCCACGCTCGATACCGTGGAGACGGTGCCCAGCTTCATTATGGACTCCTGGTGGACGCCCGAAACCGGCTCCGCCGCTGCCACCCCGGTCCGCGACGCCAGCACGGGCGAGCTCCTGGCCAAGGTGAGCACCGAGGGGCTGGACCTCGCGGCCGCCGTGGAATTCGGCCGGACCACCGGCCAGGCCGAGCTGGGCAAGCTGACCTTCCACCAGCGCGCCCTCAAGCTCAAGGAGCTGGCGCAGTACCTGAACGCCCGCCGCGAACACTTCTACGGCTTCTCGTACCAGACCGGCGCCACCAAGATCGATTCCATGGTGGACATCGACGGTGGCATCGGCGTGCTCTTCACCTTCGGCTCCAAGGGCCGGCGCGAACTGCCCAACTCGCAGGTGGTGGTGGACGGCCCCATGGAGGTGCTGTCCAAGGACGGATCCTTCGCCGGCGAACACATCTACACCCGCATCCCCGGCGTCGCAGTGCAGATCAACGCCTTCAACTTCCCGGTGTGGGGCATGCTGGAAAAGTTCGCCCCCGCGTTTATCGCCGGCGTACCCACCATCGTCAAGCCCGCCACCCCCACCGGCTACGTTGCCGCTGCGGTGGTGAAGGCCATCGTGGAGTCCAACATCCTGCCCAAGGGGTCGCTGCAGCTGGTCTCCGGCTCGGTCCGCGGACTGCTGGACGTGCTGGACTACCGGGACCTGGTGTCCTTCACCGGGTCCGCCGCCACCGCCAAGTCCCTGAAGGCGCACCCGAACGTGGTGGAGGGCGGCGTCCGGTTCACGTCCGAAACCGACTCCCTCAACGCCGCCATCCTCGGCCCCGACGCTGTGGAGGGCACCCCGGAGTTCGAGGCCTTCGTCAAATCCGTGGTCACCGAGATGACCGTCAAGGCGGGCCAGAAGTGCACCGCCATCCGCCGCGCCATCGTGCCGCAGGAGCTGGTGTCCGCGGTTTCCGCCGCCATCGGCAAGCGCATCCAGGAGCGCGTGGTGGTGGGCGACCCGCGCGCCGAGGGCGTCACCATGGGTGCGCTGGCGTCCGTGGAACAGCTTGAGGACGTCCGGGTGGCCGTGCAGTCCATGCTCGACGCCGGCGGTGAGCTTGCGTACGGAACCCTCGATTCGCCGTCGGTCACCTCGGCCGACGGAACCACCGGCGTGGTGGACGCCGGCGCCTTCATGGCCCCCGTGGTCCTCAACTGGGACAATCCCGAAGCCGAGGCGCTGCACTCGCTGGAAGCTTTCGGCCCGGTCTCCTCCGTGGTGGGCTACACGGACCTCGCCGACGCCGTCCGGCTTGCCGCCCGCGGCGGCGGCTCGCTGGTGGCCTCCGTCTGCACCAACGATCCCGACGTGGCGCGTGAACTGGTCACCGGCATTGCCGCGCACCACGGCCGCGTCCTCATGCTGAACCGCGAAGACGCCCGCACCTCAACCGGACACGGCTCACCCGTCCCGCACCTGGTGCACGGCGGCCCCGGCCGCGCCGGCGGCGGCGAGGAGCTCGGCGGCATCCGCTCGGTCCTGCACCACATGCAGCGCACCGCCATCCAGGGCTCGCCCAACATGCTCACCGCCGTCACCGGCGTTTGGCACACAGGGGCGGACCGCAACTTCACGGTGGACACTGAGGGGACGCACCCGTTCCGCAAGCACCTGCAGACCCTGCGCATCGGCGATGCCGTCCGCTCGGACCTGCGGCAGGTCACCCTGGAGGACATCACGGCCTTCGCCAACACCACCGGGGACACCTTCTACGCCCACACCAACCAGGAGGCCGCCGAGGCCAACCCGTTCTTCCCGGGCATCGTGGCGCACGGCTACCTCCTGCTGGCCTGGGGCGCCGGGCTGTTCGTAGAGCCGGCACCGGGCCCCGTCCTGGCCAACTACGGGCTGGAGAACCTGCGCTTCATCACCCCTGTTGCCGCCGGCGACTCCATCCGGGTGACCCTCACCGCGAAGAAGATCACGCCGCGTGAAACGGACGAATACGGCGAGGTGGCCTGGGACGCCGTCCTCACCAACCAGGACGACGAGATCGTGGCCACTTACGACGTCCTCACCCTCGTCGAAAAGTAGCCCCCCTCCCCGACGCGCGCTCACTTGTGGTCGCTTCCCCTGCGACGCGCGCTCACTCGTGGTGTCTTACCGCCGAACGCCAGCTCACCCAGGTGAGCTGGCGTTCGGTTCTTAAGCGCCACTAGTGAGCTGGCGTTTGGGTGGTCAAGGTGGGCGGGAGATGCGGGGCAAAAGGGGGAGGGTGTTTCGCGGTTCCCCGGCGTAAGATTCTGCCTCGTAGGAGGTGGCCACATGACCCTCAAAATGAGCACAGCCACAACCATCCTGCCGGTCGATGACGCAGCCCGCGCCCGCAGTTTCTACACCGGGAAACTCGGACTCCCGCACCGCGGAATGACAGACGATGGAAGCGAATTACTCGGCACCGACGGCGGCCCGATGCTGCAGCTGATGCCCGTATCGGACGGCAAGCACTCCGAGCACACGGCCTTGAGCTTCGAAGTGACGGACATCGAACGGACCGTCCGGGACATGGAGGCCATGGGCGTGCGGTTCCAGGATTACAACCTGCCCAACCTTCGGACCGAAAGCCACATCTGCACCACCGACTCGGAAAAGTGTGCGTGGTTCATGGACACCGAGCACAACATCCTCTGCGTCCACGAGCGGCTGAACGGCCAGCCGGACTACCAGGTCTAGGAAGCATTAACAGCAGCGGGGGCGCTCCGGTCGGATCGGGGCGCCCCTGCGTCGGTTGGTCGCCCGGCCGCTGGCGGGCTGGGCCGGTCCCTACTTGGACCAGACGATCGGGTTCTTGCGGTACGGGTTGTCGCTGGAGCTTGCGTAGCTGAAGCCGGAATCGGCGTAGTCCGCGGAGACGATCTCGTCGCCGGCGGGTGCGAGGAAGACCTGGCACGATGTCATGGTGCTGCCCACCTTGTAGCTCAGGTTGTCACTCGAGCCGGTGGTCTCAAACCGCTTGGTGGGGCACTGGTCCAGGGAGCCGATGATGATCAGCTTCTGGGCATCCGTCCCATCCTTCAGCTGGGCGTTCAGGCGGGGTTTCGCTGATGCCGGCGGAGGGCTTGCTCAGGCTGTCCAAGGTGTGTTCGGTGAAGACGTAGTACGGCGTCTGCCCGGCGAACTTCGCGGCGTCCTTCAACGCGGCGAGATCCGCCTCGGCGCCAGCGGTGATCTTGGTGACGCTGGTGGTGTAGGTGGCTTCCGTGTACTTGGCGTCAGCCTTATCCTTGCCCGTGTTGGTGTGGGTGACTGCCTTTTCGCCCAGGCCGAGCTTTGTCCCGGGAGCTGTAAGGTCCTTCGCGGTTCCGGAGGCACCGGCCGGGGCGGCAGCAGAAGCGCTGGCTGACGCGCTGGCGGAGCTGCTGGGTGACGCGGAAGCTGAAGTGGCCGCTTCGGTTGACGGCCGGGTTTCGGAGGCCGCAGGCGCCTCAGTTGCGCAAGCGGACAGTCCCAGCCCCAGTACGGCGGCAACGCCCAAGGCGGTCAACGGGCGCGAAGAAGTGCGGTTCCTGATCATGATTTCCCCCTGAAGATGTGATGCGAACACGGATAACTATAACGTATGGATTTATTGGCCCGCGGAGATGCGAAGGCCATTTATGTGGTTGGTGGTCCCGAGTTTACGGCGCAAAAACAGGCCCGGCGATGGGCAGGGCTGCCCATCGCCGGGCCTGTAAGTTACTGCGCGCCCGGGCGGGTATACCGCCCAGGGTTTAGTGCGGGGGAGTCAGGACTCCGCGCCGCCGTGCAGCCCGTCATCGCTGCTGTCATCCTCGCGGCCGGTGCCCTTGCCGGACTCGCTCTGATCGGAGAGGTCCATGTTGCCGCGGGCCTCATCCATGGTGGGACCGCCGGCGGGGACGCTGTAGGTGTCCGGCCGGATGCCGTGCGACTGCTCCTCGATCAGGGCCTGCTCCTCGCTGAAGCGGATGACGTTTGCTTCATCGGCTGCGTCCCCGGGGATGTCCTCCCGGATCTTGGACGGATCCGGAACGATGAATCCTGCGTCGGGCTCTTCTTTGTGGGTGCTCATCTTCCCTACCTCCCTGTTATCAGTGGCTTTCTACCACCGTAGCCTCGAAGCAGGGAAAATACCAAGCACCCTTATTACTTGCGGAGTGCCCGGTGACAGTGAAGGCCAGGGAAGGTCAGGCTGTGGGGGTCGCTTGCCCGTGTAGGCCGTCGAAGGCCATGGTGATGACATCGTCCGCGAGCTTCCCGGGGCTCAGGGAACCGCCGGGCTTGTACCACTCCACGATGGAGTTGATCATGCCAAACAGGAGGCGGGTAACCGTGCGCGGGTCGATGTCCTGGCGCAGTGACCCTTCATCGCGGGCGGCGGAAATGAGTGCAGCCACCTTGTGGTCGAACGTGCGGCGGCGTTCCAGCGCGTCCCGCTCGATCTCGGTGTTGCCCCGCAGCCGCAGCAGCAGGGTGACGAACGGCAGGCGCTCCACGAGGACCGCCACGGTGCGCCGCAGCACGAACTCCAGCCGGGCATCGGCGGCACCTGCGGTGGCCTCGGGCTGTTCCAGGATGGACTCCAGCCCGCCCAGCGCGTGGTCCAGGGCGAGCTTCAGCAGATCGCCCTTGGACGGCACGTGGTGGTAGATGGCCGACTTGGAGATGCCCAGGTTGTCCGCGAGGATCCCCATGGACGTCGCGTCGTAGCCATGGCGGTTGAAGACGTCGACGGCGATGCGCAGCACCGATTGCTGGTCGTAGCCGGGGCGGCCGCGCTTGGCTGATCCGTTGGCGGCTGCGCCGTTGGTGCTGGTGGTCTGGCTGGGCATAGTGGCTAGTTTCTCATGAACGGTCGGTCGGCCCGGACAGGCGGGAAGGCGCAGGTCCGGGCCTACTGCCTCCGTCTATCCCTTAGGCCGCATGTCGTAGATGCGGCGGAGCTTGCCGTTGGAGCGCTCAAGCGATCCGGGATCCACCACGTCCACCGTGCACGAAGAACCCACGTGGATCTTGATCTGCTCCTTCAAGGCGCGTGCCGCCGTCGTGCTCTGCTCAATGGTGACGGCGTCCCGCCGTTCGATTCGGACGGTCAGCTGGTCCATCCGCTGCCCTTCCGGGCGGGTGAGCTCGAGCTGGAAGTGCGGGCTGAGCTCGGGGATGCGGAGGGCAATTTCCTCAATCTGGGACGGGAAGAGGTTCACGCCGCGCAGGATGATCATGTCGTCGCTGCGCCCGGTGATGCGTCCCATGCGGCGGTGGGCCGGGCGGGCGGTGCCGGGCAGGAGCCGGGTGAGGTCCTTGGTGCGGTAGCGGATGATCGGCAGGGCTTCCTTGGTGAGCGAGGTGAAGACGAGTTCGCCGTGTTCGCCGTCGCGCAGGACGTTTTCCTTGCCCGCCAGGGGGTTGAAGGGATCGATGATTTCGGGGCGGAAGTGGTCCTCCCAGATGTGGCTGCCGTCCTGCGTTTCCACGGCCTCGCCGGCAACGCCCGGGCCCATCACCTCGGACAGGCCGTAGATGTCGCAGGCCTTGATGTTCATCATGACCTCGAGCTCGTGCCGCATCTCCTGCGTCCACGGCTCGGCGCCCAGGACGGCGAACTTCAGCGACGTGGAGGCGGGGTCGATGCCCATATGTGCCATGGCGTCGGCGATGGTGAGCAGGTATGTGGGCGTGGCCAGGATGGCGTCCGGCTTGAAGTCCTGGATCAGCTGGATCTGCCGTTCGGTCTGGCCGCCGGACATCGGGATCACGGTGCAGCCCAGGGCCTCGGCGCCGGCGTGCGCGCCCAGGCCGCCGGTGAACAGGCCGTAGCCGTAGGCGTTGTGGACCTTCATGCCCGGGCGGATGCCGGCGGCGCGGAAGCTGCGGGCCACGAGCTTTGCCCAGTCGGCCAGGTCCTGCTTGGTGTACCCGACGACGGTGGGCCGGCCGGTGGTGCCCGAGCTGGCGTGGATGCGGGCTACTTCGTTCTGCGGCACGGCGAACATGCCGAACGGGTATTCGGCGCGCAGGTCGTCCTTGGTGGTGAAGGGGAAGTTGCCGAGGTCGGCCAGTTCGCGGAGATCGTTCGGGTGGATGCCGGCCTCGTCGAACTTGCGCTTGTACAGCGGCACGCGCTCGTAGGCGTAGGAGACGGTGTGCTGGAGGCGGCTGAGCTGGAGCGCTTCGAGCTCGTCGCGGGAGATGGTCTCCTCGCGGTCCAGGACGGCGTCGGTGCCGGTGGCTGCGGTGTCCACGGACGCGGCGGCAGGGGTTTCGGGGGCATGCAGGGTCATGGTTTTCCTACTTCTTGGGGATGGTGCGGCTGCGTCCGCGGAACTCGGCGATGAGCTCGCCCGGGGTGCTGGTGCCGGGCTCCGCGCCGGGGGTGTGGGCGTCGGTGGCGAAGATCTGGATGTCGTAGAGGCCGCTGCGGCCGGCGCTGGACCGGCGGTCTGCCACGGCGGTGAGGACCTGGCCACGGAACGCCGGCTTGAGGAAATTGATGTCGACGCCGGAGGCAACGGTGATGGTGTTTTCCTCGCCTGGTGCGGGGCTGATCGGGTTGCACGCGAGGGCGAAGGCGGTGTCGCCGAAGGCGAAGATCATTCCGCCGTGTGCCATGCCGAAGCCGTTGAGCATTTCCTGCCGGAGGGTCATCCGGATGGTGGCGTGGCCGTCGCTGAGTGCCAGGACCTCGATGCCCATCCACTCGGAGGCATAGTCGTTTTCCAGGATGGGGTGGGTGGCCCCGGAGAGTGTTGCTTCAGCCATGCGTCATTGCCTCCAGCTTTATTTACCGAATGTTCATTAGGTAATCCCATAAGGGGGTCCGGTGTCAAGGGTGGGGCCGCCCGGCGCGGGCCTTCCCGCCCCGTTACTTAGCTGCTCCGGGCGCCAAAGCGGGGGACACGCCGTCGTCCGCGGCGCGCCGCACGGTGGGATGGAAACTAACTGGGAAGGAACGCACGACGGCGGCGCGCACCTTTGTTCTTTGGGGCGCCGGAGGTGCAAGGATGGGAGGACCGGCACCAGCAAGAACAGCAAAGGGCGGACCATGGCCAAAGGCATCTACGTCAGCGCAACCACCCCGGGCTCGGGCAAGTCCCTTGTGGCCCTCGGCCTGGCGGACACCCTGCACCGGCACGCGGACCGGATCGGCTTCTTCAAGCCCGTGGTCCAGGGCCCGGTGGCCAGCGAGGACCCCATGGTCACCCTGATGAAATCCCGGTTCGCCCTGGAGGATGAACGCTGCCGCGGCGGCCTCACCTTCGAGGAAGTCCGGACGCTGCTGGCCGAGGGGCAGCGCGAAGAGATCGATGCCCGTTGCGTGGAAATCTTCGCCGACATTGCCCGGCACTGCGACGTGGTGATCGTGGAGGGGACGGACCTCACGGGCCAGGACGCCGCCGTCGAATTCGACCTCAACGCGCGCCTGGCCAACAACCTCGCGGCCCCCATCGTTGCCGTGGTGGGTGCCAAGGGGCGGACCGTCGCGGAGGCCGCCGCCGCCGTCGAGGTTGCCCGCAAGGAACTCGCCGCCGAGAAATGCTCGCTGCTGGCCATCCTGGTGAACCGGGCGGACCCGGACGACGTCGAGGATATCGCCGCCGCCATCAAGCCCGGCGCCTCAAAGCGTCCCGTCTATGTCCTGCCCGAGCTGGAGGAGATCGCCCGCCCCACCACCGGCGAGGTGGCCGCCGCGCTGGGTGTCCGGCAGATCGCGGGCCGGGCCGATATGGAGCGCGACGTAAGGGACATCAAGGTGGCCGCCATGAACGTGGGCAACTTCCTCAACGTCCTGGACGAGGGCGCCCTGGTGATCGTGCCGGGGGACCGGGCCGATGTGATGGTGGCGTGCCTGGCGTCCTCTTTCTCGCCGGAGTTCCCGGTGGCCTCCGCCCTCATCCTCACCGGCGGGCTCGCCCCGGACGCCAACATCTACCCGCTCCTGGCCCAGGCGCCCTTCCCCGTTTTTGCCGCCAGCGCGGACACCTACACCACCGCCCGGCGCGTGTCCGAGGTCCGCAGCGAGATCTGGTCCGGGCACCGCCGCAAGGTGGCCTCCGCGCTGGGCCTGTGGTCCCGGCGCGTGGACGAAGCCGAGCTGATGGAGCGGCTGCACCTGCCCCGGCCGGAACGGATGACCCCGCTGCGGTTCCTGCACGACCTCATCGAACGGGCAAGGGCCCAGCGTCGCCACGTGGTCCTGCCGGAGGGAACCGACGTCCGCATCCTGCGCGCCGCCGAGATCCTGCACCGCCGCGACGTCTGCGACCTCACGGTCCTCGGACCCGAAACAGACGTGCGCGAACTGGCGGCCTCCCGCGGCATCGACCTCACCGGGATCAACATCGTGGACCCGGCAACCTCTGAGCTGCGGCAGCAGTTCGCCGAAAAGTACGCCGAACTCCGCGCCCACAAGGGTGTCGACCTGGCCAAGGCGCTCGAAATCATGCAGGACGTCAGCTACTTCGGCACCATGATGGTCCAGCTGGGCGTAGTGGACGGCATGGTCTCCGGCGCAGCCCACACCACCGCCCACACCATCCGGCCGGCCCTGGAATTCGTGAAGACCCGGGACGGCGTGAAGATCGTCTCCTCGGTGTTCCTGATGCTCATGCCGGACCGGGTGCTGGTGTACGGCGACTGCGCAGTGAACCCGGACCCCAACGTGGAGCAGCTGGCGGACATCGCGCTCGCATCCGCGGAGACGGCGGCACAGTTCGGGGTGGAGCCGAGGGTGGCCATGCTCTCCTACTCCACCGGCGGCTCCGGTTCGGGCGAGGCCGTGGACGAGGTGCGGCAGGCCACCGAGCTGGTGCGGGAGCGCCGCCCGGAACTCGCCGTCGAAGGGCCCATCCAGTACGACGCCGCCGTGGACGCCTCCATCGCCGAATCCAAAATGCCCGGTTCATCCGTGGCAGGGCAGGCCACCGTGTTCATCTTCCCGGACCTGAACACCGGCAACAACACGTACAAGGCGGTGCAGCAGAGCTCCGGGGCTGTCGCCGTCGGGCCCGTCCTGCAGGGCCTGCGGAAGCCGGTCAACGACCTCTCCCGCGGCTGCACGGTGGAGGACATCGTCAACACGGTGGCCATCACCGCCATCCAGGCCCAGGCCTAGGGAAAGTACGACGACGGCACCCGGCTTTGGTGAAAAAGCCGGGTGCCGCCGTCGGGAGCGTTCGTTGTGCCTAGCTGTTGTCCGGCTTGGCGAGGCTGTCGTCGTCCTCTTCCTTTGCCGGCTCATCGGACAGCCCCTGCGGAGTCAGGTCCAGGCCCTCACGGTCCGCGGGCGCCTCGGGGGCGTCCCCGGTTTCGGCAGCCTTGAGGTCCCCGGTATCGTCCAGCGCCGGGTTGGCGCCCTCCACACCCGCAGGGTCCTTGGAACTGGAGCCCCCTTCAGACTCGCCCGGCTGAAGCGGCGCGGTGCTGCTGGATCCGGTGTTGGTGGGATCGTTCTCTTCGTTCGAAGTGGGGTCGTTCGTCATTGGGAAAGTCCTCTCGACGTGGTGCAGCCTGTCCGCCGACCATAGGCACAGCTGGGCTGCATGCGCAAGGAAACCCGCCTGTCAGTGCCGCCACCTATAGTGGGGGTTGAACTGCAGAAGCAAGCCCCAGGAGGCCCCGCATGCTCGTGCTCGTCATCAACTCCGGTTCGTCCTCGCTCAAATACCAGGTGCGCGATGTGGCCGCCGGGACGGTGCTGGCCGAGGGGCTGATCGAGAAGATCGGCATGGGCAACGGCGGTGACGGTGACGGCGAAATCGTGGGCCCGCGGGACCATGCTGAGGCGCTGGAACAGGTGGAAGCCGCCATCCATGGAGAGCTGGGTGACCTGGAACTCGGCGCCGTGGGCCACCGGGTGGTGCACGGCGGGGAGCGGTTCGCCGAACCGGTACTGATCGACAACGAGATCACCCGCGCCATCGAGCGGCTCAACCCGCTGGCACCCCTGCACAACCCCGCCAACGTCCTGGGCATCAGGGCCATCACCAGGAAGTGGCCGGACATGCCGCAGGTGGCCGTGTTCGACACCGCCTTCCACCGGACCCTTCCCGAACACGCCTGGCGCTACGCCGTCCCGGACGAGCTCTACACAAACCACGGCATCCGCCGGTACGGCTTCCACGGCACCTCGCACGAGTATGTAGCCCGCCGCGCTGCCGCGTTGCTGGACCTGCCCGTGGAGGAGTTCGACGCCGTCATCGCCCACCTGGGCAACGGCGCCTCCGTTACGGCGATCCAGGGCGGCCACTCCGTGGACACCTCAATGGGATTCACCCCGCTTGAAGGCCTGGTGATGGGGACCCGTTCCGGCGACCTGGACCCGTCCATCCTGGTGTTCCTGGGCCGCGCCGGCTGGACCCCCGAGGACCTGGACTCCATGCTCAACCGGGAGTCCGGGCTCAAGGGCCTGGCCGGCAACAACGACATGCGCTCCGTGGTGGAGGCCTCTGAGGACGGCGATGCCAAAGCCGCCATGGCGCTCGCTGTTACGTCCTACCGGCTGGCCAAGTACATTGGCGGCTACCACGTGGCCGTCGGCGGGGCCAAGGCGCTGGTGTTCACGGCGGGAATCGGCGAGAACTCCCACCAGTTCCGCGCGCTGGTCGCCGACCGCCTGGGTGCGCTCGGCATAGAGGTCGACGCCGGGCTGAATGCTGCCCGGTCCAAGGAACCGCGCGTTATTTCCACGCCGCAGTCCGCCATCCCCGTCCTGGTGGTTCCCACTGACGAGGAGCGCGCCATCGCTGAGGCGACTGCCGCCGTCGTAGGTTCCGGCCGGTAACGCCCCGATGCCGGACATCGCGCTGCCCATCCGAACGGGGCGCCTGGTCCTGCGGCGCTTCGAAGCCGGAGACCTGGAGGCCTTCCACGCCTACCACTCGCTGGCGGAGACCGCCCGGTTCCTGCCCGGGCCTGCCAAGAGCTACACCAAATCCATGGAGTCGGTGGGGAAATACGCCAACTTCGTCTACGAGAAGGAAGGCGACTGGCTCTGCCTGGCCATAGAAGCCGCGGGGGAGCCTGGCTTGCTGGGGGAAGTGGTGCTCAAGTGGCTTCCGGGCCGCGGCCAGGCGGAAGTGGGCTGGTCCATGGCGCCGCAGGCGCGCGGCAAGGGCTACGCCACCGAGGCGGCGGCAGCGGTCCTGGACCTTGGTTTCGGGGAGCTTGGCCTGCGCCGGATCGAAGCTCGGCTGGACGAACTCAACACCGCCTCGGCCGCGCTCTGCCAGCGACTGGGCATGCGGCTGGAGGGCCGCCACGTGGACAAATGGTTCTACAAGGATCAGTGGGCCACCGAAATGATTTACGCAGTGCTCGCTGACGAGTGGCGTGCCGGCGGGCGGAGGGCCGGAGATGTGCCAGCGTCAGCCGACAGGCCCGCCGCAACAGCCAGAGTTCCTACGCCCGGCCCTTGAGGATGAGGTTCCAGTAGACCTGCGGGAAGACGTCGCGGTCCACCACCCAGGACGCCTTGCTTTCGTTCCAGGTGGGGATTCGCGGAATGGTGGGCATGGGCCGGTACCTGTCGTCGAACTCGGCGAACACCACGGTGTCGCGTGAGACCGTGAACGGGCAGACCGAATAGCCGTTGTACTTCTGCGTGGGCTGCTTTCCCTTCCGGGCGGCCACCAGGTTCTTGGCCAGGACCTTGGTCTGTTTCCGCAGCGCCCCGCCGGACTTCGAATTGGTGGTGCCCGCGGCGTCCCCCAGGGACCAGACGTTGGGGTACCGCAGGTGGCGGAGGGTCTGCCGGTCCACCTCCACGAAACCGCCCTTGTCCGCCGGGGTGGGGAGGTCGGTGGCTTTCAGCCAGTCCGGCGCGGACTGCGGCGGCACCGCGTTGAGGACGTCGTACTGCAGGGTTTCCTGGCTGCCTGAGCGGAGGTTGCGGATCGTCGCCTCCCGGCGTGCTGCGTCCACGGACACCAGTTCGCTGTCCGTCCGCAGCTCAATGCCGTACTCGGCGATCTTCCGGTCCAGTTCGCGGTCCACCTCCGGCACGCCGAACACGGTGGGGTAGGGCTGCACCATCACCACGCGGATCTTGTCCAGGACGCCCTGTTGCCGCCAGTAGTCGCAGGCCAGGTACATGGGCTTCTGGCTGGCTCCGCCGCATTTGATGGGCCCGGTAGGCATGGTGAACACGGCCGTCCCGGAGGTCAGGCCGCTAAGGAGGGTCCAGGCTTTTGATGCGAGCTCGAACTCGTAGTGGGTGGTGCCGTGCGGCGAATGGACAGCATCAGCCAGGCCCGGCACGGCGTCCCAGTCGTACTGCAGCCCAGGGCAAACCACCAGCTGCCCGTACCCGACAGTTGAGCCGGATGCCAGCGTGACCGTGTTGGTGTTCGCGTCCACGTCCACGGCGGCATCCCGGATCCATTCGACGCCGGGCGGGATCACCGAGGCCTGGCTCCGGACGGCCTCCTTCGCCTGTGCGCGGCCGCCGGCAATGTGGGAAAACAATGGCTGGTAGAAGTGGTGGTCCTTGGGCTCGATGAGCGCCAGGTCCTTAACCCCGTACCGCTCCAGCCGCGCCGCCAGCGACACTCCCGCGTTGCCGCCGCCAATGATGACCACTTCATGCAAAGCGGCCACGGCGCTACTTCTTCTCGGTCAGTGCCGACGCCTTGTGCGCTGCCCGGGCGCCGGTCTTGTCCGACTCCACCACGTACTGCGGTTCATCCTTGCTGGCGCGGTGGGTGTTGCCGTCCAGTTCGAAGTCGCTGGTTTTCTTCTCCACGACCTTGCCGTGCGTCTTGCCCTGGGAGGTGTTCCACTCCACGTGCGTTCCCTTGCTGAGTGACATTGCTGCTCCTTCGGCTTCGTGCGGCGGAAAACAACTGCCCAACAATGGTAAGCATGGTGATCATTTCTGGATACCCGTCGAGGGGACGGCATCCAGGCGCGGGGGAGAAGGCGGGCGTACGACGGCGGCGTGGGGCCGACGTCGTACGCTCCGCTTCAGGAGGCCTACTTCAGCCCGGCCCCCGGCAGCAGTTCGGTAGCGCCCAGGGAGTCGGCGATGAAAGCGTAGTCCCACGCCCGTTCGCGCCACTGCACATACCGCCCGGAGGCGCCGCCGTGCCCGCCGTCCATCTCGATCTTCATGAGGATGGGCTCGGATCCGGTGGTGCGGTTCCGCAGTTCCTGTACCCACTTGGCGGGCTCCACGTAGAGGACGCGGGTGTCGTTGAAGGACGTCACGGCGGCGATCTTGGGGTAGGCCACGTCGCGCACGTTTTCGTAGGGCGAGTAGGACTTCATGTACGCGTACACATCGGCGTCGGTAATCGGGTTGCCCCATTCCTCCCACTCGAGGGCGGAGAGGGGCAGGTCCGGGTCCAGGATGCTGGTGAGCGGGTCCACAAACGGTACCTGGGCTACCACGGCCTTGTACTTTTCCGGCGCCATGTTGGCGATGGCTCCCATCAGCAGGCCGCCCGCTGAGCCGCCCAGCGCCGCGATCCGTGCAGGGTCCACCCATCCCGAACCGGCCAGCCAGTCGGTGGCGTCCACGAAGTCCGTGAAGGTGTTTTTCTTGGTGAGCTTCTTGCCGTCCTCGTACCAGTGCCGGCCCAGCTCACCGCCGCCGCGGATGTGGGCGATCACGAACACCACTCCGCGGTCCAGCAGCGAGAGCCGCGCGATCCCGAATCCGGGGTCCATGCTCAGCTCATAGGAACCGTACCCGTACACCAGGCCGGCCGCCGTCGAATCCTGCCTGATGCCCTTGTGGCGCAGGACGGACAGCGGGATGCGCGTGCCGTCCGCCGCCGTCGCCCATTCGCGGGTAGCTACGTAGTCGCTGCCGTCGTACCCGCCCAGGACGGGGCTTTCCTTGCGCAGCAGCAGCGCGCCGGAGGGCTGCTCCGCGGTGGGCAGGACGAAGTCGTAAATGCGCGACGGCGTGAAGTAGGACGTGTAGCCCAGCCGGATGACGGGTGCCTCATAGTCAGAGCCGCCCACCCCAGCGGTGTAGAGCTCCTCGTCAAACGCGGGTTCCACCGGGGCCTGCTGCGCCGGCGTGCCCAGCCCGGCCAGCCCCATCACCTGGACGCGCTCGATGGTGTCCTTGCGGATGGAGGCGATGAGGTGCGTGGAGGTGACGCTGGCACCGTTGACGCGGACGTCGTCGGAATGCTCGACGACGGTCTGCCAGGCCTGCTCAGCCAGCGGCTTTCCCAGCTCGGCGGGGTCCGCCAGGGAGACCATGGAGTTGATGGCGCCGCGGTTGTGGGTGAGCAGGATCTTCTCGGCCTTGGCGCCGTCCGGGCCTTCGAGCAGGAACGGCTCCGCCTCGTACAGGACGCGCTCGTCCCGCGAAATGACGGTGGTGACCTCCTGTGCGGGGTCGTCGAAGCGGAGCAGCCGGGTTTCGCTGTACTCGGAGCAGCCGATGCCCAGGACCAGGTAACGCCGGTCCGAGGAGAGCTCGAAACCGAGCCACATGGCGGTGTCGTCCTCCTGGTAGATCACCGTGTCCTCGCTGACCGGGGTGCCCAGGACGTGCGCCTTCACCTGGTACGGGCGCCACGAATCATCCACCACCGTGTAGAAGAGGCGGGAGCCGTCGGGCGAGAAGGAGACGCCGTAGAAGATGTTTTCAATGACGTCCGGGAGCAGTTCGCCGGTGCGGAGGTCCTTGATCCGGAGGGTGAAGCGTTCGTCGCCTGAGTTGTCCACGGCGTAGGCGTACAGGGTTCCGTCCACGGTCACGGCGGTGCCGCCCACGGAGAAGAACGGCTTGCCCTCGGCCTCAACGTTGCCGTCCAGCAGGACTTCTTCGCCGGGGATTTCGACGCCGGGCTCCACGGCCGGCGGGGTCCAGTCGGCGATCCTGTCATCGGTGTCGTGGGCGCGGACACGGCACTGGATGCCGTACTCCTTGCCCTCCACCGAGCGGCTGAAGTACCACCAGCCGTCCTTGCGGTGCGGAACCGAGAGGTCGGTTTCCTGGGTGCGGCCCTTGATCTCCTGGAAGATGGCTTCGCGCAGCGGCTCCTGGTGGGCGGTGACCGCTTCCTGGTAGGCGTTCTCGGCCTTCAGGTGCTCCACCACCTCGGCGGACTCCTTGTCCCGCAGCCACTCATAGTTGTCCACGTAGGTGTCCCCGTGGTGCGTCCTTTCGGTGGGCACCTTCTTGGCCACGGGCGGGGCGGCGGCGGACGCTGGCGTGCTGGCGGAGTTCTGCAGCGGAGTGGAGGTCATGGACTCAATATATAGACCGGGCACCCCGCCGTGGCCGGCGTTCGCTACCGGGGAAGAAACCCCGCTCGTTTCCCTACTTGATGGGGCGCCGAGATTTTCTGGACGCGGGAAAGGGCGGGGAGGGGAGTGGGAACCCGCGCTCACTTGTGGTGCCTAAAACCCCAACGTGCGCTCACTCGTGGTGCCTAAAACCCCAACGCCCGCTCACTCGTGGTGCCTGAGACCCCCAAGGCCCGCTCACTCTTCTGAAGAGAGTGAGCGGGCGTTGGGGTGGGAGCCGCCGGATGTGAGCGCGCGTGGGGGTGGGAGCCGCCGGATGTGAGCGGGCGTTGCAGGGAAGCTGGGGCCTGTCCGGGCGGGGGTGGCAGGCGTATCGTGTTCAGTTCAAGGCACCTAGCTCGGTACAGGCGCCGCCCAGCGTGAGAGGGGAAGATCCATGACCATCCCGCCAGTGCACGAACCTTCGCCGTTCCCGCCGGAGCCCGGCCCGGATCCGACATCGCCCGATCCCACGCAGCCCGGCCACCCCGGACCTCCGGCGCCCAGCCCGTTCCCCACCCCCGAGCCTCCCGGGCCGCTGCCTGTCCCAGACCCGGGGCCCGCACCCCTTCGCCCGGATCCCACGCGGGACTAGCCAGCCATCACGAACCCCATCGAAGGGCCCTCTGCAGATCTGGCGGAGGGCCCTTTGGCGTGCCCCGGTGCGTGCCCTGGCCGCCAAAAAATTTTCGCCGGACGGGCTTGCATACCTGTGCCGCTGGTGCTAAAAAATCTATATCAGCCACCATAGATCGGCTGAAAACTTACTCAGTGTTGGACCACCCTTATGAGGAGGAAGCCATGTTGATGCGAACCGATCCGTTCCGCGAGCTGGACAGGCTGGCCCAGCAGGTCCTCGGCACGGCAGCCCGTCCGGCAGCCATGCCGATGGACGCCTGGCGGGAGGACCATGACTTTGTGGTCGCCTTCGACCTTCCCGGAGTTTCGCCCGAGTCCGTGGACCTGGATGTTGAACGCAACGTGCTGACAGTACGCGCCGAACGCCCGGACCCTGCCGCCAACAACACCGAACTGATCGCCTCCGAACGGCCGCGCGGTGTCTTCAGCCGCCAGTTGATCCTTGGCGACACCCTGGACACGGAAAACGTGAAGGCCAGCTACGACGCCGGCGTCCTGACGTTGCGGATCCCGGTTGCCGAGAAGGCCAAGCCGCGCAAGATCGAAATCGAGATGAAGGGGGCCAAGCAGGAAATCGCAGCCTAGCCCCGCTGAAACTCGCTAAGGGATCGGGACGCCGGGCCTTTGTGTTGACTGCCTTCTTGGGCGATTCGCCACTTTGTGCACGCCACAGTGCCAGCCAGCGCACCGGCAGCTGTGCTCGCGCTTCCTGATACGGCGGCCCCCGGTTTCGGCCGGGGGCCGTCCAAGTTACCGGCGGGGATGCCTTGTGATGGGCGTCCCGGCGGGTGTAGAACGGGGATACCGGGAGGATCCGAACGCGTTGTATCTGCCAGTTTTGGGCGATTGCCACTATGGAACGCCACAGCGCCGGTAGCGCATCGGCAGTTGCGAGTGATCCCCTCCGAGACGGTGGCCCTCCACGTTAATGCAGGGGGGCCATCCGCTTGCCCGGGCCGGGTCAGGTACCGAGCTCCAGCATGAGCGCCGGCAGTTCGTCGGCGAGTTCGCGGGCCAGGAATCCGAGCGGTCCCATCCTGCTGGCCAGCCGGTCGGCCGCCGCCGCGTGCAGGTGCGTGCCCCAGCAGGCGGCCTGCGCGCCGGTGGTTCCGCGGGCCCGCACTCCGGCGATCGCCCCGGCCAGGACGTCCCCGCTGCCCGAGGTCCCCAGCCCGCCGTACCCCGTGGTGATCTTCCACAGCCCCGACTCCTCCGGGCCAACGCCCGGCGCCCGCGCGATCAGCCCCTGGCAGCTCACCACCGCGCCGAACCGGCGGGCGATTTCGGCCACGTCCGTTTCCAGGTCCTCAGTATCCCGGCCCAGCAGGATGCCGGCCTCGGTGGGGTTCGGGGTCAGGATCAGCCGGCCCCGCCACGGCCCTACCCGGTCCTCCAGCTCCGCGAGCGCGGCCAGCGCAAACGCGTCAAGGACGACCGCGGGACCTCCTTCCCGGCCGGACGCGCCGAGGCCTGCGCCGCCGTCGTCGGGCTTCCCGCCGGCTTGCCCGTCACCATCAGCGTCCCCTCCTGAAGTGCCGGCTGCCTCTTCGCGTGCCAGGAGGGCCTCAAGAAGCTCCCGTGCCAGGTCCGGATCATCGAGCCCGGGCCCCACCAGGATGGCGTCGGCCGAGTCCAGGTTGGCCGCCATCCGGTCCACGCCCTCCGCGGTGACCGAGCCGTCAACGGTTTCCGGCAGCCCGATGGCACCGCACTCGGGCAGGGCAATACCTACCTGGACCGCCACGGATTCGGCCACGGCGAGCGTCAGCTTCCCTGCGCCGGCACGCAGCGCGGCGGTGCCGGCCAGCAGCGCAGCGCCGGGGGTGGCGCGTGCACCGCCCACCACCAGTACCGAGCCGCGCGAATACTTGTCCTCGCCCGGGGAAGGCAGCCGCCAGTCCCGCAGCAGCGAGGGCGTCACCAGCTCGGGGCCGGAGTCACCGCGGGCGGACACTGGCATCTCCGGCATGTTCGGTGACTTCGACGCCCTGTTCGGCCAGGTGGTCAGCGACGTTGAAGCTCTCCAGCGTCCACGGCCCCGCACCGGACGGCCGCACATACCGGGTCATCGACGCGTTCAGCACCGAGGTACTGGCCGCGAGGTCCAGCAGCTCCTGCTCCGTCATGCCCTCCAGCAGGTAGCGGAAGAGCAGGATCACGGCGTCGTGGCAGACCAGCATCACCCGGTGCCCGGTGCCGAGGTTGTTCAGCTCGGCCAGCACGGAGCGGAGCCGGAGCGCCACATCAGCCCAGGACTCCCCGCCCGGCGGACGGTAGTACAGCTTCCCCTGCCAGGACCGCCGTTCGGCTTCCTCCGGGTAGCGCGTCTCAACGCCCACCCGGGTCAGCCGGTCCAGGATGCCCAGCTCACGGTCACGCAGCCGCTCGTCCACCTGCACCTTCACGGACCAGCCGGCAGTTCCCACGGCGATTTCCGCCGTCTGGTGTGCCCGGGCATAGGGGGAGGACACCACAGCGTCCGGCCGGTAGTCCTCGGCGATCCGGGCCAAAGCCGTCCCCAGTGCCGCAGCCTGGTCCTGGCCCACGTCAGAGAGGTTCACGTCGGCATCGCGTGCCGGGACCTCGATGATCTCCGCACCCGCCAGGTGGGCCTCGGTGGCGGCCACGTTGCCTTCGCTCTCGCCGTGCCGGATCAGCAGCAGTTCCACCGCGCCGGCTTCCTGCACCGCTTCCGTCAGTCCGTCGTCGTTCATGAAAATCACTCCCCGTCCGCGTCCGTGCCGAATCCGGAACACTACCAGCGGCCGTACCCACGGGGCCGGAAAGATAAACGGGCGGACGGGCGCGGCGGGGTGCCCCGGTGGCGGAGTCCAGGGTGCCCCGGCCGGCGTCGTGCGTCCTACCGCTCCGGGGTCAGCACCTTGGAGAACACCGTGGCGCCGTTGGCGTTCCGGAGGCTGGCGGTGAAACTGTTGTCCTCGCCCAGCTGGACGTGCCCGAAGAACTGGTTTTCGCCGTCGCGCGGTGATTCGCCCGGGAAGCGGCCTGCTTTGGCGAACACCACCTCGGGGCCGAAGGTGCCGTCCATGGAGTTGGGTCCGAACGAGCCCGCGGCGATGGGGCCGGCCACGAATTCCCAGAACGGGTCGAAATCGGTGAAGGCTGCGCGCTCGGGGGAGTAGTGGTGGGCCGCGCAGTAATGCACGTCGGCGGTCAGCCACACCACGTTCTTCACCCGGTTCTTCTTGAAGGCGCTCAGCACCCCGGCGATCTCGAGCTCGCGGCCCAGGGGAGCGCCGTCGTCGCGGTTGGCCAGGCTCTCCTGGTTCACCGCACCGTCCGGAACGATGATGCCCAGCGGCAGGTCCGCGGCAATGACCTTCCACGTGGCCTTGGACTTCGAGACCTCCCGGATCAGCCAGTCCACCTGCTCCTGACCCAGGATGTTGGTGGTGTACGCCTCCTTGCCGTCCGTGTTGGGGGATTTGAAGGTGCGCATGTCCAGGCAGAAGATGTCCAGCTGCGGGCCGCGGGAGATCTTCCGGTAGATGCGGGCCGGCTGGTACTGGCCGCCGTCGTCGAACGTGCCCGGGCGCCACAGCGCTGAACTGTCCGCGATGGGCATGTTTTCCTGCCAGGCCTGCCGGCCGCGGGCGGCGAGGGTGTTGACATCCCGGACCGTGTAGCGGGGATCGTCCAGGACCTCGCCGGGGTACCAGTTGTTGGTGGTTTCGTGATCGTCCCAATTGGCGATCACCGGGACGTCCGCGAACATGGCCCGCATGTTGGCGTCCATCATGTTGTAGCGGTGCCGGCCGCGGTATTCGGTGAGCGTCTCGGCCACCTTGGACACCTCCTCGGTGACCAGGTTCCGCCACACCTGCCCGTCCTTTTCCACCACGGTGTCGGTGAGCGGGCCGTCCGCGTACACGGTGTCGCCGGAGTGGATGAAGAAGTCCGGCCGGGTCTGGTGCATGGCCCGGTAGCCGAACATGCCGCCCACCTCCTCGTTGATGCCCCAGCCCTGGCCTGCGGTGTCGCCGGTCCAGACGAAGCTTTGCGCGTACGACGCCGGGACGTCGCCGCCGTTGCCCGTCCCGCCGGTGCGTCCCTTGCCGTTGACCGCGCCCCTGTCCGGTGCCGTGCGGAAGGTGCCGCGGGCGGACTCGCCGGTGGCGCCGCCGTCGTCCTCGAAACTGATCTCCAGGGCGAAGCGGGTGTTGGACGGGAGGTTGCCCGCGTGGATCTTCGCGGTGAAGTCGGACGCCTGGGTGGCCCGGGGCCCGCGGATGACCCGCTCGAAGGCGCCCCGACCGCGCAGGACCGCGCCGCCGTCGTCCACTGCCCGCAGCACCGCCGTCATGCGGCCAGCCTCCGAGGACCGGGACCACAGGACGGCCGAATCCGAGGTGACGTCCCCGGTGGCGATGCCGCTGGGGAGCGTGAGCCGGTTGCGGACCAGGGCCACGCCGGCCGGTGACCGGGTGGGTGCGGCGGGCGTGGCTGTGTTGGCGGCGTTCGCTGCGGCCGGGGCGGAGGCAAGTGCGGCGGCGAGCACGGAGCCCTTGACGATGGTGCGGCGCGAGATGTCAGTCATGCCCTCCACCCTTCAGGCGCCGTGCACACAGGTCTTTTCGGCAGGGTGAACTGCGGGTAAGCCCGGGTTGAACAGCGCCCTGACTACTGCGTCGCGAGCTCGCCGATCCGGCCCTCCCGCAGGGCTGCACCCACCGCCGCGATGCCGCCGTAATCCGGGAACAGCACCGACTGCCCGGCAATGAACCCGGACCCCGCCGTCGGAAGCGTCATGCTGCGGATTGCGTTGGCATCCAGGTTCCGCAGGCTGTAGGCCAGGATGGCGGCCTGGATCGGGTCGAAGCCCTTGTCCACGGTGAGGCAGCAGGAGGCGAACTCCACGAGGGACCGCACGGCCGTGACGTCGTTCAGCGCCCCGCCGGCGGTGAGGCGGGCCAGGATGGCGCGGAGCATGATCTGCTGGTCGCGGACCCGCTGGAAGTCGCCGTCGGAGAAGGCGTACCGCTCCCGGGAGAACTCCAGCGCCGCCTGGCCGTCCAGGTGGTTCATGCCGGCGGGGAACACATGCTGGGTCTCGATGGTGGACTGGAACGCGATGGGCACGTTGACGTCGATGCCGCCCAGGCCGTCCACCAGGAGCTTGAACCCGCCGAAGTCCAGCATCAGGGTGTGGTTGATGGTGATTCCCAGCAGCTCCTGGACGGCGGCGGTCTGCATGTCGATGCCGCCGTATTCCAACCCGGCGTTGATTTTGGCGCCACCGTAGCCGGGGATGTTCACCCACGTGTCGCGGTTGATCGAGATGAGGTAGAGCGTGCTGCGGTCAGCGGGGACGTGCACCACCATCAGGGTGTCCGCCCGGTGGTCCTGCGCTTCGCCGGTGGCTGCCGTGTGCGCGGCGGCATCTTTTGCTGGTGTGCCGCCGCGGATGTCGCTGCCGATCACCAGGACGTTCATGGCCCCGGGAGGCAGTTCCGCGATGGGCGGGGGCGGCGGAGGAGCTGCCGGCGCCGGTGGCGGGGGCGTTTCGGACGGGGTCTCCGACGGCGTGGGGGTGGTGGTTTCGCTTTGGGTCGCTGTGCCCTGGGCGGCCGGCGGCGTGACGGTGCCGGCGCGGTTGAGGCTGATGACGGCCACGACGGCAGCAGCCACCAGGACCAGGGCCAGCAGCGCGGCGATCCAGCGGCGGCGGCCGTGCGCCACCAGCCAGCGCCCGTGCGTGTGGGCGCCCGGGGAAGCGGGTCCCGCAGGACCGGATGGGTCCGAACCGCCTGGTGTGCTCATAGTGGCCCCTCACCTCACCGTGACTGTGGTGGGATCAGTGTCCGCCCGCCGGTGCCCGGTTGGCTACTGCCGTGGCCAAACTGTCACCTGCACGGTGGTCACGGGCCGGACACCGCCGGGTGCCGCCGTCGTGATGGCACCGAGTTGAGGCGGGCATGCCGCAGGATGGACACGATGGCGGGGGCCAGCTCGTCCTCCATCTGCCGGTACACCTCGGGGGAGCGCCGGTAGGGGTCAATGATGTCGTTCTCCGCGGAATCCGCCGGCAGGGCCAGGTGCCGGACGCCTGCGGCACGGGCCGGGAGGCTCCGCCAGTACGCGGTGTTCGCGGCCAGCGGGTCGGCGTCACCGGGATCCTCGGCGGGGGCGTCCGTGGCGCGGCCGTCCAGCACGTCGAGCATCCGGGCGAACTCGCGGATGGTGAACGTCCGTTTCAGCATGGACGCGTCCTGCTGCAGCACCTCGCCGCGGTGGCCGGAAGTCATGGTGAGCACCAGGTCCACCCCGCGAAGGATCTTGGAGTTGAGCTGCCGAGCCTCGAAGCCGTCCGGGTCCCCGCCGTAGGTCCGCACGATGTCCGCCGAAATCGGCTGCATGGGATCGCCCACCATGGCCCTGGTTCCGGCGCTGGCCACCTCGAACCCGCCGGGCACCACCTGGTTGAGTCCTGTCTGCAGCAGCCTCTCGGCCACGGGCGAGCGGCAGATGTTGCCGGTGCAGACGGTCAGGATTCTTACTGGTGCGGGGATATCCAAGGGAAGTTACTCTTTCCAGCCGGTGCCGGGACCGTACAGTCCGTGCCTCTCAACTTAACACGCACACGCCCGACGGCGGCCGCCCCACCCCGCACGCGAGCTCACCTTTGGTTGCTTGGGAGCTGACGCGCTCACCTCGCGCTGGAATGGTGGGCGCGCGTTTCGGTGAGAGCCGCCGGAAGTGAGCGTGCGTTTCGGTGGTGGGGGGTCAGAAGCCGGCCAGGAGTTCCTTCATCTCCGCGATCTCGGCTTCCTGGGCTTTGATGATGTCGCGGGCCAGCTGGATGGTCTGCGGGTACTTGCCGGAGCTGATCTCCTGCCGGGCCATGTCGATGGCGCCCTCGTGGTGCCCGGTCATCTGCTGGAGGAAGAGCCTGGCCGCTTCGGTGCCCTGCGCGGCCTTGAGTTTGGCGATGCCGTCCCCGTCCACCATGCCGCCCATCCCGTGGCCGGACTGGTCGCTCATCATGGTGGGCACGTTCCAGCCCTCCAGCCAGCCGGTCATGAGTTTGATTTCCGGCGTCTGCGCGTCCCTGATCCGGGTGGCGAGCGAGGCCACCGGGGCGGGCGTATCCTGCTTGGCCAGCATGATGCCGCTCATCTCCACGGCCTGCTGGTGGTGCGGAATCATCATCTGGGAAAACATGATGTCGGCCTGGTTATGGTCGGAGTTTGCGTCCGGCATCATGCTGGACATCGGTGCGGAGCTGCCGTGGTTCATGGGCATGGTGTTTCCACCGGAGCTTCCCGAACCGGCGGCGCAGCCTGCCAGGCCAAGGGAGGCTGTGAGGGCAACGGCGAGCATCAGGGTTTTGGTCTTGGTGGTCATGGTTGAACGTCCTTCAGGAAAGTAGCTGGCAATGGAGTGTTTGTGGATGTGGCGGTGTCAGCGCACATCGGCGGGGTTGAGTTTGAGCCGCCGCAGCAGCTGGGCGTTCAGCGCCACCACGATGGTGGAGGCGCTCATCAGGACGGCGCCGGCGGCCGGCGAGAGGACCACCCCGGCGAATGCGAGCACCCCGGCGGCCAGCGGCACGGACAGGACGTTGTAGCCGGTGGCCCACACCAGGTTCTGCCACATCTTGCGGTAGCTTGCCCGGGACAGGTCCACCATGGACAGCACGGCACGCGGATCGTTGCCGGACAGCACCACGCCGGCGGATTCCATCGCCACATCCGTCCCGGCGCCGATGGCGATGCCCACCTCGGCGCGGGCCAAAGCGGGGGAGTCGTTCACGCCGTCGCCCACCATGGCCACCTTCAGCCCGCGGCCCTGCAGCTCCGCCACTTTTTTGTCCTTGTCCGCCGGCAGCACCTCGGCAAACACCTCGTCGATCTTCAGGTCCGCGGCCACGGCCTGCGCCACCTGGCGCGCGTCGCCCGTGATCATGGCCACCTTGACGCCGCGGTTCTGCAGCGCCGCCACCGCCTGCCGGGACTCCGGCCGCACCGCATCCTCCAGGCTCACGGCACCCAGGACACGGCCGCCGTCGAGCACGTGCAGGACGGACGCGCCGCGCTCCCGCCAGCTGCGCGTGGCCTCAGCCAGGCCGGAAGGTTCGACGACGCCAAGCTCGCGAAGGAGCGCGGGTCCGCCCACGTGCAGCGGACGGCCGTCCACGGTTGCCTGCACGCCGCGGCCCGCCAGTGCCGAAAACCCGGACGCGGCAGGAACGGTGAGGCTACGGCTCCGCGCAGCACGGACGATGGCCCGGGCTGCGGGATGCTCGCTGTCGGATTCGACAGCGGCGGCCAGGGACAGCAGGCCGTCAGCATCCAGGGTCCCGGTTGTGGCGATGTCCCGGAGCTCGGGTTCGCCCCTGGTGAGGGTGCCTGTCTTGTCGAAGAGGACCACGTCGATGGTCCGCATGCGCTCCAGGGCCATCCGGTTCTTGATCAGCACCCCTGCGCGGGCAGCCTGTTCGGTGGAGATCGCGATCACCAGCGGAATGGCCAGGCCCAGGGCGTGCGGGCAGGCGATCACCAGCACCGTCACCGTCCGGGTGACCGCTTCCGGCACGCTGCCCAGCAGGGTCCAGGCGATGAACGTGAGCACACCCGCTCCGGCGGCGAAATAGAAGAGGAAGGCAGCGGCGCGGTCGGCCAGTGCCTGGGCACGGGAGGACGATGCCTGTGCCTCGGCCACCAGCCGCTGGATGCCGGCCAGGGCGGTATCGTCGCCCACTGCTGTGACGAGGACGCGCACCCCGGAGTCCGTGGCCACGGTGCCGGCCACCACGGCGTCACCGGGCCCGCGCGGAACGGTCTTGGATTCGCCCGTGATCATGGATTCGTCGAACTCGGCGCGGCCCTCCGCAACCGTGCCGTCGGCGGGCATCCGGGCGCCGGGGCGGACCAGGACGAGGTCGCCGGGCCTCAGCCCGGACACGGGTACTGTCTCGGTGCCGGAGGCTGTGACGCGTTCGGCGTCGTCCGGCAGCAGCGCGGCGAGGGCGTCCAGCGCTCCCTGTGCCGATCCGAGGGCGCGCATCTCGATCCAGTGGCCCAGCAGCATAATGGCCACCAGGAGCGCCAGCTCCCACCAGAAATCGAGGTCGAAGCCGCCCAGGCCCAGGCTGGTGACCCAGGAGGCGGCGAACGCCACCGTGATGGCCATGGCGATCAGCAGCATCATGCCGGGCTGGCGGTCCTTCAGTTCCTGCAGGCCGCCTTTGAGGAACGGCTGGCCGCCGTACAGGAATATAACGGTTCCCAATACAGGCGGGATCCAGGCGGAGCCCGGGAACACGGGCGCCATGTAGCCCAGGAGGTGGCCCACCATGGGGCTGAAGTAGACCACGGGAAGAGATAAGGCCAGCGTGAGCCAGAACCTGTTCTTGAACATGGCGGTGCTGTGCCCGGCGTGCTGGCCGGACGTGTGCACGGTGTGGCCGTCATCGTGGTGCATGTGGGCGCCGTGCTGCAGGGGTGCCGCGGTGTGCGCGTGGCCGGGAGCGTGGCCCTGCCCGGCAGGGGCGGCAGCAGCCGGAGCGTCGGTGACCCCGCCCGCGGACTGGCGGCCGCCGTCGTGATGGTGATGGGAATGGTCTTGCATGGGAGTCAGGTCCGTTTCTTGGCGAAGGAAGAATCCTTGTGGACAAGCAGGCGCTGGGGTTGAACGGCTGTGAAAGCGGGGCGCTTGGAAACGCCGGCCGGGACATACCACTTCACTGACAACACCTTTAATATACCCCTAGGGGGTATCGTCGTCAAGAGTTCGGCGCGGCTTGTGACCGGGGAGAGCTAGCAGCCCGGGCTACCAACTTGATCTTGCTCCCGTCATACTTGTATAAAGGCCCACACGGGCAGAGCATGCTTGTGCGGGCGGAACGGATGCTACATGGAGGTGGCCCTGTGAAGGACGTTCGCGGCCCTTACACCTACTCGAGTGCCTTGGGGGACGACGACTGCGTCGCCGGAACCTACACGGCAGAGGTGGATGGCTGGAAGCTTTCCTGGTCCGACGGGATGTACCAGCTGCACGGCTACCGCCGCGGCGACGTGGTCCCCACCCTGGAACTGCTGTTCGCGCACAAGCATCCCGAGGACCGGCCGCGTTGCGAAGCCATTGTGGCCCAGGTTGCCGAGACCGGCGGGTACTTCTGCATGTACCACCGGATCATCGACTCCAGGGGCAAAACCAAACGGGTGCTGTCCTCCGGCGAGGGCATCATCGGCCCGGACGGCAAGGTCACGGTGATCGAGGGCGTGATGGTGGACCTCACCTCAACCCTGCAGCGCGAGACCGAGCAGACCGCCCGTGATGCGGTGGCCGGGGCTACGTCCACCCGCACCGTCATCGACCAGGCGCGGGGCATCCTCATGGGACTGCTCGGCATTGGCTCCGATGAAGCCTTCCAGCTGCTGGTGGCAACCAGCAGCTACCGGAACGTCAAGCTGGTGGCAGTGGCAGCGGAACTGGTGCAGCTGGCCAACTCGGAAGACGCCCGGGAGTACCTGGTCAGGGCCGTCAGGGCCATAGCTGACCGGGCGCCGGCAGTTTCGGGGGACCGGAGCAAGTCCAGGGAACACCAGGCCGCCAGGGACCACCGGGCAGCACCTGAACGCCGGACCGCCGCAGGTCCGTCCGCGGTAGCTGCCGGACGCTCCGCCGTCCCCGGACCCTCGCCCCGTCCTCCCACGGGACGCCCGGGTCCCGGCCGCCGCCCCACGGGCTGACGCCCAGCGGGACCCATCCAGAAGTCAGCATGCTGCCGAATGACTGGTGTTCGGGCGTCAACCGAGGCCCGGTAACCGCATATCGGAAGGTCAGCCATGACCGAAGTTACTGCCCACCACGGGCTGTTCAAGGACACCAACCTGCATGTGGACGATGCCGGCGGAGCGGGCCGCCCGGTGGTCCTCATCCACGGATGGCCGCTCTCCGGGAAATCCTTCGAGGAGCAGATACCGGCGCTGCAGGAGGCCGGATACCGGCCCATTACCTATGACCGCAGGGGGTTCGGCCTCAGCAGCAAGCCCCAGGCGGGCTACAACTACGATGTTCTGGCCGAGGACCTGCAGAAGGTCCTGGTGGAGCTGGACCTCAGCGACGTGACCCTGGTGGGGTTCTCCATGGGCGGCGGTGAGGTGGCACGCTACCTCGGCCTGTACGGACCGGCGCGTATCCGCAGCGTGGTCTTCGCCTCCGCCGTGACGCCCTACCTCATGCGGACGGACGGCAACCCGGATGGGCCCCTGACCCCGGAGCAGGCGGACGGCATGGCGGAGGACCTCGTCACGGACGAGGCAGCCTTCTACGATTCCTTCACCCGCGACTTCTTCTCCGTGGACGGGGTCCTCAAGGTCAGCGAGGTGCAGCGCAAGGAAGCCGGTGCCATGTGCGGGCAGGCCAACAAGAACGCGGCGCTTGCCTGCATGGCGGCCTTCGGCGGAACCGACTTCCGGGGCGACCTCGCCGATGTCACCGTCCCGGCCTTGGTGATTCATGGCGACGGCGACGCGACCGTGCCGTTCGAGGGGTCCGGCCGGCGGACGCACGCCGCACTGGCGGACAGTGAGGTCCGCGTCATCAAGGACGCGCCGCACGGCTGCAACGTGAGCCACGCAGAGGAGTGGAACAGCGTGGTGATCGAATTCCTGGCGAAGTAGGCCGGCTACGGGCCGACGTACACGTTCTGGTGGATACGCCTTAAGCCTTCAGACTCCAATTGGACGGCGTCGGCGTAGTCCGGCACCAGGGCGGCGGGTCTTCTGTCGGACCCGCTGACGGTCACGATCTTGTTGCTGGAGCTGCCGGCTGCAACGCCGCATCCCGCGTAATCGGTGACCTGCCGATCCACGTTGACCACCGCCAGGCAGGCTTGTGCGCCATCAGAACTCTGCGCTGCAAAGAACTTCCTGCCGCCATCTTCGACCAGGAAACGCAGGGTGGTGGGATCGACCTGTTCCAGGAAGCCTGCATCGGCGGGGAAGGCATCCTCGGGTCCTGCGGGGGCTTTCAGCGCATCAATGCCGTGCCCGTCACTGGCGCAGCCACCGAGCAGCAGCGGAACCGTCAGCGCTGCAAGCGTTGCCGCGGGTTTGAGCTTCATCATCCGTGTCCCCCAGGTTGTGAATGCCGTGCCAATGACGCTACCGCAGTGTTCCCGGCGGGTCTTGTCATACCGAAGTTGGCCCCAGCGCCTGTGTCCGTAGAAGGGGAAGCTGCCGTGCCGGTAGGATGGATGAAGGTGCGCCGGGAAGTCTGGTCGGCATAGTTTCGTCGACCCCCAAAGTCAGGACCCTGCCGTGACCTCCGCCCCGCAGCCCCCGCACAAGCACCCAAACAAGCACCAGGCCCAACCCCAGCCGCGCCGTTCCATCCTCGCCCGGGGCTCCTATTCGGAAGCCCTTCGCATCGGCGAGATCCTCCGCAAGGAAACGGTGGGCGGTGCCCTGCTGGTGGCCGCCGCGGTGATCGCCCTGATCTGGGCCAACTCGCCGGCGTCGGACAGCTACTTTGCCCTCAGGGACATCACCGTCGGCTACGAACCCTGGCACCTCGAACTAAGCCTCGGCGCCTGGGCGGCCGACGGGCTCCTCGCGGTGTTCTTCTTCCTGGTGGGCCTGGAGCTCAAACGCGAATTCGTGGCGGGAGACCTGCGCCAGATCAGTACGTCCATCGTCCCGGTGCTGGCCGCCGCCGGCGGTGTGCTGGTCCCGGCGGTGATCTACGCCGTCGTGAACCTCTCCAACCCGGACACGCTCCGCGGCTGGGCCATCCCCACCGCCACGGACATCGCCTTTGCCGTGGCCGTGCTGGCCGTCATCGGATCGCACCTGCCCAGCGCCCTGCGGATCTTCCTGCTGACCCTTGCCGTGGTGGACGACCTGATTGCCATCAGCATCATCGCGTTCTTCTACTCCAGCGACCTCCAGCCCACCCCGCTGCTGCTGGCCCTGATTCCGCTGGCCGTGTTCACGTTCCTGGTCCAGAAGTACCGCCGGTTCTTCGGCACCCATGCCGCGGCGGCCTGGCTGATCCTGCTGCCGCTGGGTTTCGCCGCCTGGGCACTGGTGCACGCCTCCGGTATCCACGCCACGGTGGCTGGAGTGCTGCTGGGCTTCGCCGTCCCGGTAATCCGGTCGCAGGCCAGTGGAGGCCCGGAGGCCGGGCCCGGTCTGGCAGAAATTTTCGAGCACCGGTTCCGGCCGATTTCCGCAGGCATTGCCGTCCCGGTGTTTGCCTTTTTCTCGGCGGGCGTCGCCATCGGCGGATGGGACGGGTTCGTGTCGGCGCTCGCTGACCCGGTGGCGCTGGGCATCATCCTGGCGCTGGTCCTGGGCAAACCGGTGGGCATCCTCGGCGCCACCTGGCTCCTGACCAAGACAACCAAGGCCAAGCTGGACGACTCCTACCGGTGGATCGACATCTTTGGCGTGGCCCTGCTGGCCGGCATCGGTTTCACCGTGTCCCTGCTGGTGGCCGAGCTCAGCTTCGGCCAGGGCAGCCTCCACGACGACCATGCCAAGGTGGGCATCCTGACCGCGTCGCTGCTCGCTGCCTTACTGGCCAGCGTTATCCTCCGCACCCGGAACCGGCAGTACCGGCAGGCCGAGGAATTGGAAAAAGTGGACGCTGACCAGGACGGCATCCCGGACGTCTACCAGAACCGCGCTTAACCGGATTATCCAGGGACGCACGACGCCGGCACTTACACGTGTGCCGGCGTCGTGGTCTGTCTGTAGCCGGCTAGGCCGGGGAGAGTCCCAGCAAAGGTTCCGCGGGTGCCTCCATGTGCCGGATCTCCAGGGCCTCCGGGTCCAGCAGCTTGCGTGCGCCGGTCCGTGCGTCCAGGATCCAGAACAGGTCCAGCGCGGGCACCACCCCGGTCACCCGGCCGCTGTGGAACAGCTTGCCCCGGTGCCACGCCTCGATGTTGTCTCCAATGCGGAGCTGAGCGGTACTGACTCCCTGTGCCTCCATGCGGGCTGCCTCCTGCTGGTTGTGTCCCCGTACGCCCAGCTTGCCGCAGCGAGGTTGCAGGAGTGTTTCCGCAGGGTGTTATTCCTGTGTCAGCTGAGGTTGGTGCGCCGGGTGCTCAGCATGTGGAGAAGCAGGGCGCGCTGTGGTTGGCCCGGATTGCGGTCCACGAACAGGCTGAGGGAGGCGCGGGCGCCGGCTTCCGCGGGGTCTGTGCCGCTCATGATTTCCTCGATGATTTCCAGCGCCTGCAGCTGGAGGTCCAGGAGCGCCACTTCCTCAGTGACGGACAGCGGAGTTTTGGGTTTGCCGGACATGGGGGTGCCGCCTTTGTGCTGGGAGCCCTCCCCGGGGAGGAGCAGCAGCCTCTCCCAAGCCCATCGGATGAATGTACTAAGTGTACTTATAAGTCCGTGGGCGGCAAGGCTTTCCGGAGGCCTTTTTCCGGCCCAACTGGGTAGCAGTAGATGTCGTTATGGGCATCCATAACGACATCTACTGCTACCTACTTGGGCTGGTCAGCCGCCTACTTGGGCCGGTCAGCTGTGCGTGGGCTCCTCCACCAGGGCGGTGGCGATGCTCGACGCGTCGTCCAGGGCGGCCAGGTACCGCTCGGCATCCAGGGCCGCGGCGCAGCCGGTACCGGCGGCGGTGATGGCCTGCCGGTACCGGTGGTCCACGGCGTCACCGCACGCGAAGACGCCGGAAAGATTGGTGCACGTGGTGGGGGAGTCCACCCTGATATAGCCCTCGTCGTCCAGGTCCACCTGGCCGGTGAGCAGTTCGGTGCGCGGCAGGTGGCCGATCGCCACGAAGATGCCCGTGGCGCCGAGTTCGCGGGTTTCGCCGGACCGGGTGTCCTTCAGGGTGACGCCGGTGACCTTGGTGTCGCCGTGGATGGCGGTGATGGCCGAGTTCCATTCGAACCGGATCTTGGGGTTGTCCTTGGCCCTCTGCGCCATGATGCGGGAGGCGCGGAGTTCGCCCTTGCGCACGACGACGGTCACGGACTTCCCGAAGCGGGTCAGGAAGGTTGCTTCCTCCATGGCGGAGTCGCCGCCGCCCACCACGATGATGTCCTGTTCGCGGAAGAAGAACCCGTCGCAGGTGGCGCACCACGACACCCCGTGGCCGCTGAGCTTCTTTTCCTCGGGCAGGCCCAGTTCCTTGTAGGCCGAGCCGGTGGCCAGGATGACCGCGGGTGCCTCGTGGGTCTCCCCGGCGCCGGTGACCACGCGCTTGACGGAACCCTTCAGGTCCACGGACGTGACGTCGTCGAACACCACCTTGGCGCCGAACTTCTCGGCCTGCTGCTGCAGCCCGTCCATCAGTTCCGGGCCCTGGATGCCGCCGGGGAAACCGGGGAAGTTTTCCACCTCGGTGGTGTTCATCAGCGTGCCGCCCGCGGTGACGGAGCCGGCCAGCACCAGCGGGGCCAGGCCTGCCCGGGCGGTGTAGATGGCGGCGGTGTAGCCCGCGGGGCCGGAGCCGATGATGATCAGCTGTTCGTTGCTCATGGGGTTCTCCTTGGGAGGTTCGGGGCTGCGGTGTTTGCGGGTCACGGGTGCGGTTACTGGGCGTCGGGGTGCTGCGCGGGGACGAGTTCGGTGATCAGGGCCTCCACCCGGGTCCTGATCCGGTCCCGGATGGGACGGACGGCGTCCACACCCTGGCCGGCGGGATCCTCCAGCACCCAGTCCTCGTAGCGCTTGCCGGGAAAGTAGGGGCATTCGTCGCCGCAGCCCATGGTGACCACCACGTCGGATTCCCGGACGGCCTCCGTGGTGAGGATCTTGGGGACCTCGGCGGACATGTCGATGCCCACCTCTGCCATGGCCTCGACGGCGGCCGGGTTCACGGTGTCCGCCGGCTGGGATCCGGCGGAGCGGACCTCGATGGCTCCCTTGGCCAGGGAGGACAGGAATGCCGCTGCCATCTGGGAACGGCCGGCGTTGTGGACGCACACGAACAGGACGGACGGTTTCGCGGCGGGGTCGGCGGTCAACGGTGCTCCTTGAATGCAGGCCGGCAGGCTGCCTGCGTTTCAGGCGGCGTGGCGTGCGCCCTACCAGTGGAGCAATGGTCATCGGCCCCTGTCAATCCGCTGCATAATGGGCCCATGACCCCACCGCAGCTCCCCGTGGCAGCCCCATGACCGGCGAGGCATCAGGCGGGGCGTCAACCACGGCCCGCGGATCTGCCTGGGAGGTCTTCCGGGTCTTCCTCAAACTGGGTGTCACCTCGTTCGGCGGCCCCATCGCGCACCTGGGCTATTTCCGCGACGAACTGGTCCGGCGGCGCAAGTGGGTGGACGAGCAGGGATACGGGGACCTGGTGGCACTGTGCCAGTTCCTGCCCGGGCCCGCCTCCAGCCAGGTGGGCTTCGGCATGGGGCTGCACCGCGCCGGCCCCCTCGGCGCGCTGGCCGCGTTCCTCGCCTTCACCCTCCCGTCCGCGGCCCTGCTGGTGGCCTTCGCGCTGGGAGCCGCGCTGTTCCAGGGTGCTGTGGGGTCTGGGATCCTCACCGGGCTGAAGATCGTGGCGGTGGCCATCGTGGCCCAGGCCGTGTGGGGCATGGCCAGGGCGCTCACCCCGGACCGGGAACGGGCGGCGATCGCCGTCGTCGCGGCCCTGTCCGCCACCCTGCTGGCCGGTTCCGTCGGCCAGATTTCGGCCATCCTGTTCGGCGCGCTCGCCGGGCTGCTGGTCTGCCGGCGGGGCACCACCGACCTGACCGGCCAAATGCGCTTCCCCGTCAGCCGGACCGCGGGCATCATCTGCCTGGCACTGTTCGCGCTTCTGCTGCTGGGCCTGCCGGTGCTGGCGCTGGCCACGGGCTCGGCCGGGATCACCCTGTTTGAGGCTTTCTACCGGGCCGGGGCGCTGGTGTTCGGCGGCGGACACGTGGTCCTGCCCCTGCTCCAGGCCGGCGTGGTGGACCCGGGCTGGGTGACCAACCAGCAGTTCCTGGCAGGTTACGGCGCCGCGCAGGCGGTGCCGGGGCCCCTGTTCACTTTCGCGGCCTACCTGGGCACGGCGTCCGGGTACGGTCCGGGCGGCGTGGCGGGTGCCGCCGTCGCGCTCGCCGGCATCTTCCTGCCCGGGTTCCTGCTGCTCACCGGCGTGCTGCCCTTCTGGAACTCATGGCGGTCCCGGCCCGGGGCGCAGGCCCTGATGCGGGGCGCCAACGCCGCCGTGGTGGGCATCCTGGCCGCCGCCCTGTACAACCCCCTGTTCACCACTGCCATCACCGGGCCGGGCCCGTTCTGCCTGGGCCTGGTCTGCTTCGTGCTGCTCATCGGGTGGAAGGCGCCGCCCTGGGCAGTGGTGCTGGTGGGCGCGGCCGGGGGAGTGCTGCTGGCGCTCGCCGGCTGACTCCGGGAAAGCCAGTGGCTGGGCCCGAAGCCGCGCCGTGGGAGTAGGCTGGAATTGCCGTCCGGTCCTGGGCGGCTCGGGTCCCGGTTCAGTCCGTGGGTGGCTGTGCCGGGCAGCACCAGGAAGCCCTCCATGGCCACAGACAGAACCGACGAGCCGGTAGCCAAGCGCCTCGGCGAACTGGTCCTCACCAGTTCCCATGTTGAAGAATTCCTCCATGACCTGGCCGTTGAGGCAGCAGCCGAACTCTCCTCGACGGGGCAGCAGGTGTCCTGTTCCGTCACCGTGGTGCGGCGGAAGAAAGCCTCAACGGTGGCCAGCAGCGATGGGCGCGCCCGGGCCATGGACGAGGTGCAGTACACCTTTAATGACGGCCCGTGCCTGTCGGCCCTCCGCCTGGCCACCACCATCCACGTGCCGGACCTGCATAATGAGCGCCGCTGGCCGGAGTACCTGGAGGCGGTGAACGAGGGAACCCTCAAATCCATCCTCGCGGTGCCCGTCCCGGTGGACAACGAGGCACGGGCGGCCCTGAACCTTTACTCAGACGGCAAGGATGCGTTCCCCGCGGACTCCGTTGCCTCCGCCGAACGGTTCGCCCGGGAAGCCAGCCAGTCCCTGCGGTTGGCGCTGCGGATTGCCCAGCTGACGGATGCGCGCGACGACCTCGCCGCCGCCATGGCTTCACGCACCACCATCGACCTCGCGGCCGGGGCCATCATGGGCCAGAACCGGTGCAACCAGGAAACTGCCATGGCCATCCTCAAGAGCGCCTCCAGCACGCGCAACATCAAGCTACGGGACGTCGCTGCCCGCGTGATCGCCTCGGTGGCCGCCGACGATACCGTCAGCACCCACTTCGACGCCTGACGCCGCGGTCACAGGGCACGGCAGGGCGTACGACGCCGGCCCGCCGCCACGGTGCCCTACTCGCCGTTGTTCCCGGGGGCGGCAGCGCCTGCCACGAGCTGTGCGCTGACCTCCGCGAGGGTGCCGCCGGATTTCCTGGCCTTGGTGATGAGCCGGCCCAGGGCATCATCGTGGCCGATGCCGTGCCGCTCCATCAGCATCCCGCAGGCCCGGTTGATGGTGTCCCGGGTGGCGAGGGTGGCTTTGAGGTCGCCCGCCATCCGCAGCGGAACCTCGGTGCCCTGGATGTGCGCCAGCAGCGTGGCGGCGGTTCCGGCGAACAGGGGGAGCACCCGGCCGGTGGCCCCGTCGTACTGGCCCGGCAGCGCCGAGTAGATGTTAAGGGCGCCCAGCGCCTGGCCGCCGGCCATCAGCGGTGCACTGGCCACGGAACGGACCGAAGTGTCCAGGACAGCTGCGCGCCAGTTCGGCCACCGCTGGTCCGTGTGGACGTCTTCAACGATCACCACTTCTTCGGCGGACCATGCGGTGAGGCACGGGCCTTCGTCGAGTTCGTACTGGACGGCGTCCAGCTGCTCCACCAGGGGATGGGTGGCGGCGCTGCTGATCCGGTTGCCGCCGGCGTCCAGGATGGACACCCCCGCCTCCGGGTGGCCGGGGAGGGTTTCCTTGATGGCCCGGGCCATCAGGGCCACGGCGTGGCTTGCTTTTTCCTCGGTCAGCAGCAGTCCGCGAATGCGTGCGATGGTGTCCGAGAGGTCGTCGAGGGGGAGCCGCTTCATGCTTGCAGGCCTGTTCCGCGTCTGCATCCATTGCCGCCGGTGGACTGCAGCGGCTACTCGCGCCGGCCTGTGCAGAGGGGGCCGGGGAGGACAGGCCCTGGTGCCCGTCACGTTTCAGAATGTACCTGCGTTAGCGGGGGAAGTACAGCGGGAGTCAGGCGGGGACAGCAGTGCACCCGGAGCAGAAGGCGCCCCGGGTGCATGAGCCTGAAATTAACGGTTTAGGCGTGTGCGTAGGTGAGGCAGTCCGCGTTGTCCCGGCCCGGGCCAACATGGACCTCGGGTGCCTTGCACATCAGGTGGTCGTTGTGGACGCATTCGCTGCGCTGGCAGGCTCCGACGTCGGCGAGCACCTTGGGCAGGCCGCCGTGGACGCCCACCTCGATGAACGTGGCGCAGTGGGCGTGGTTTTCGTCCCCGCCCACGGTGATGGCGGCGGCGTTGCAGTTCGTGTGGTCGTTAAAGGAACAGTTCGTTGCGCTGCAGTCTGCGACGTGCGTTGTCATGGAAAGTCCTCCTTGGCCGGCCACCCTGGGCGGGCAGCTCCGTTTGACCACCGTAGACCCGGGTGGGCCAATCAAAAAGACCCAATTGTCTTGCCTAATTGGCCGCTGACCGCTTTCCTCGCCCGATTCGCCCTGGCCGGTGCGCGCCCCGAGCGCTGCGCCCTTTCCAACGGATGCGCTTGCCGGGCGCGCCCTTCCCGCCGGCCGATCCGGGTGCTTATCCTGTACTTCTCGGCGGCAAGCAGCGACCGCCAGCAGATACCCACGGCTGGGCCAATGGGAGGGCTGGCATGGACGGGCATGAAACGGCGGACACGGCGATGGACACCTTCCGGAATAACGGCACCGCATCACCCGGTTCCAGGACCTTCGGGGTTGAAGAGGAACTGCTGCTGGTGGACCCGGGCAGGGGTGACGCGGTGCCCATGGCCGGCGCCCTGCTGGACCTGTACGTCAGGCCCTTCGAGTCCAGTGCCGGGCCGGTGCTGACGGCCGAGTTCCAGCAGGAAATGATCGAAGTGGTCACCCCACCGCACTCAACGCTCGCCGGTCTCCAGGCGGACATCGTTGCGGGGCGGGACATTGCCCGGCAGGCCGCGGAGGACGTGGGCGTCCGGGTGGCCGCCCTGGGCACCTCGCCCCTGCCAAGTGACCCGCACCCGGTGCGGCTGCGCCGGTTCGCGGCCATGGTGGAGGAGTACGGACTGACCGCCCGGGAACAGCTGACCTGCGGCACCCACATCCACGTGTCCGTGGACTCGGACGAAGAAGGGGTGGCGGTGCTGGACCGGATCCGGAACTGGCTGCCGGTGCTGGTGGCCCTCAGTGCCAACTCCCCGTTCTGGCACGGCGAGGACACCGGATACGCCAGCTACCGGTCCCAGGTGTGGAGCCGGTGGCCGTCCGCCGGGCCGCTGGACATCCTGGGCACCCCCGAGGCCTACCACCAGCTGGTGCACGACATGGTGAGCACCGGCGTCGCCATGGATGAAGGCATGATCTACTTCGACGCCCGGTTGTCCCGGCACTATCCCACCGTGGAGGTGCGGATCGCCGACGTCTGCATGATGCCCGAAAACACGGTGCTGCTTGCCGGGATCGTCCGCGGGCTGGTGGAAACGGCCGCCCACGAATGGAAGGCCGGAACCGACCCCGCGCCCGTGCCCACCGCCCTGTTGCGGCTGGCCACGTGGAAGGCCAGCCGCTGGGGGCTGCGCGGGGAACTCCTGGATCCGGTGACCAGCAGGCCCGGGCCGTCCCTCGGCGTCGTCAATTCCCTCCTGCACCATATCCGCGCGGCGCTGGAGGACATGGGCGACCTGCAGCGGGTGGAGGAACTGACGGACCAGCTCCTGCACACCGGCACCGGGGCCGTCCGCCAGCTCGAGGTGCTGCACCGGACCGGCGACCTGGAGGACGTGGTGGACGACGCCGCCAACTGCACCGTGGGTTCCGAAATCCAGGGTGCGCAGCGGGGGACGCCGAGGGATTGACAGCGGCCCGTCCCGGGCGCACGCTGTTACCGCTGGGGCCTGCATTGGTGCGGCCTGGACGCCGGCGCGGCTGTTGAAAGCCCGGCGTGGAACCCGTGGCGTTGAACCCACGGGCGGGCGGCCAACCATCCCGGAGCTGCCCCGGCGCCCCGGACGAACAGTTGAAAATGCTCCCTTGTCTGGAGAATGAAATGGCCGGAGAAACTGCCACAGCGCTTGAAGCGAAATCCTTTGATGAACCCGACGAGAAGCGCCGTCCCCCGAACACCGTGGTGGATGTGGTGCACGTTGGCGGCACCACCCTGGCCCGGCTCACCTTTGAACGCGGCTGGCGCTGGTCCGAGACGGTGAAGACGGTGGTCAACACGGACAGCTGCCAGGTCAACCACGTGGGCATCTGCACCTCGGGGACGCTGACCGTTCAGATGGACGACGGCACACGGACCACCGTCAGCGCAGGCCACGCCTACGCCGTTCCGCCCGGCCATGACGCCTGGGTGGAAGGCGATGAGACCTTCGTGGGCTACGAGATCCTGAGCGCCGCCGCGTACGCCAAGCCCGAGTGAGCCGCGCCTGATTCCGGCCTGATACCGCTCACCAAGCCGTCCGCGCATGTTCCGCCTGAGGGAAGCCACCGACGCCGGGCTTCGGAAGAAGCCCCGGCGCGGGTTGCGCCGGGCCGGGTTCGTCCTGCTCGCCGTGGTGGGCCTGGTCCTGGCCTCCACGCTGCTGAACCTGTTCCTGGAGTCCCGGGAGCGGGCCACCGTCCAGCCGTACGGGGAGCGGGTGGCGGTGGCCGGTGGCAGCCTGAACGTGGTGCGGAACGGGCAGCAGGGCCAGGCCATCGTGCTGCTCAGCGGGCTGGGAACACCGGCCCCCGGCCTGGACTTCCAGCCGCTGGTCCGTGAGCTCAACGGCTTCGACGTCACGGTGGTGGAGGGGTTCGGCTACGGCTACAGCGATCCGGAAGCCGGTCCGCGGAGCAACGAGAACATCAGCAACGAACTCCACCAGGCACTGGAATCGCTGCAGGTTCCGCGGCCCTACGTCCTGGCCGGCCACTCCATCTCCGGGTTCTACCTGCTGGACTACGCCAACCGGTACCGCAGCGAGGTGGCGGCGGTGATCGGCATCGACGCCAGCATCCCCAAGCCCGGGGACGGGCCCGTCCCGGAGCCGCAGCCGGGCATCAACTGGGCCCGCGCCGTGTCCGCCACCGGGCTGCTGCGGGCCGTGGCGTCGGTGGCCCCCGCCGTCGTGGATCCGGGGAGCACCGCCTTCACCGAGGACGAACTCAAGCGCATGCGCATGATGTGGTCCTGGAACTTCGGCAACCCGGCCGTGGAGGACGAGACGGCCCGGATCGCCAACAATGCCGCGGCACTGCGGGGCGTCACGTACCCGGACGACCTGCCGGTCCTCGCCTTTGTTGCCGATGAAAAGACTGACCAGACTGCGGAGAAGGTCTCGGCGGCCGAGAACCTGCTCCAGAACGTCCGGCGCCACCAGGTGCTGCCCCTCGAGGGCGGGCACTACCTGCACTGGACCCAGGCTCCACGGATGGCCGAGGCTATCCGGGCGTTCCTCGGTCAGAGCGGATAATCCTGAATGGATAATTTCCGGGCAGATAACTTCTGGGCCGAGAACCTGGACCTCTGGCTCAGGTGGCGGGGCCGTGTGCGGGTGCCGCCTGCGGAGTTGCCCTTCGGGACGAAGCCGCGGACGCAAAGTGGCGCCGTTCAAGCGCGACGACGTCACGGCCAAAGGAGAACAGGAGCAGCGGGAGTGCCGCGGCCGGAGCGGCGGCAGCAACGGCGGACGGCATGCCCGGGACCAGGGCCATGACCAAGGCAAGAAGCAGGGCCAGCGGCTGGACGGCGCCGATCACCTTGCGCGCCGTACTCCGCGGCAGAGATTCACGCAGGTGCGGCCGGACCAGCCCGGCCGCCACCACCACGTAGTACATCGACCCGATGGCCAGCGTCCACAGGCCCACCACCGCCACCGTGGCAACGGACAGGACCAGCACCAGGAAAGCATCCGTGGCGGAATCGAACCGGGCTCCCGCCTCCGACGCGGTCCCGGTCCGCCGGGCCACGGGGCCGTCCACAGCGTCGAGCAGGAGTGCTGTGCTGCCCAGGATTACCAGGAGCAGGCCGGTCCCCTCGCCGGGAACCTGGCCGGGCACCGGTCCGGCAAACAGCGGCGGGACGGCCAGCACGGCGCAGGCGGCGGCGAGGGCGGCACGGACCAGGGTGATCCGGTCGGCCGGCGTCGGACGCCAGGTTGCGATGGTCTCCACCATCTAAGTATCCCGGCGCACAGTGTCGTGACGAGCGGCGTCCGGGGCGCCGCGCCGGGCACGGTTGCTGCGGACCAGGCCTGCCGCCGCGAGGATGGTTCCGGCGCCCTCGGCCACGGCGCTGAAGGTCTTTGAGAAGAACCACACAGGGTCGTACATAGCCGGGAACGGGCCGAACGCCGGGACATCAACGTACCGGTAGAGCATCACGGCGGCGAACGCGCTGAAGGCCACCACCAGGGCTGCGGCATAGGAGGCGCGGCTGCCGCGGACCAGCACCCACAGCCCCACCAGGACCGCGGCGGCGGCCTCGAGCAGGAACAGGGTGCCTTGGCTGATGACGCCGGGCGGCGCGTCCTGATGGCCCGGGGCGAGGAAGAGGTGCACCCCGGCGTCGATGAACAATGCCACAGCCGTCAGTATTCGGAGGACCACACTGATAAAACGTCCAAAACGCCGAACTGGTTCACCGCGGGCTGCGGTGAACCACCTGAACCGGCACCATCTGAACCGGCACCGTTCAGCCGGACTTCCGGCGGTAGATGGCCGCCGCGAGGCCGTAGGCCACTATCAGGATGCCCACCAGCCAGGCCAGCGCCGTCCAGATGCCGCTGCCCACTGGTTCCTGGGCGAGGAGGGCGCGGAGGGTGTCCACAATGGAGGTGACCGGCTGGTTCTCGGCAAACCACGCCACCGGGCCGGGCATGGAGCCGGTGGGCACGAACGCAGAGCTGATGAACGGCAGGAAGATCAGCGGGTAGCTGAAGCCGCTGGCACCGTCCACGGTCTTCGCCAGCAGGCCCGCGATCACCGCGATCCACGTCAGCGCCAGGGTGAACAGCGCCAGGATCCCGACGACGGCGAGCCACGCCGCCACGGACGCCCCGGACCGGAAGCCCATCACCAGGGCCACGCCCACCACGATCGCCACGGCGGCAAAGTTTGCGGCAAGCGAGGTGAGCACATGGGCCCAGAGGACGCTGGGCCGGGCCACGGGCATGGACCGGAACCGTTCGAAGATGCCGCCCTGCAGGTCCAGGAACAGCCGGTACGCGGTGTAGGCCACGCCGGAGGAAATGGTGATCAGCAGGATGCCGGGCAGGAGGTAGTTGACGTACGGGTCGCCCGTGCCGGTGCTGATGGCCCCGCCGAACACGTAAACGAACAGCAGCATCATGGCCACCGGGGTCACCGCTGTGGTGATGATGGTGTCCGGGCTGCGGAGGATGTGGCGCAGCGACCGGCCGGTGAGCACACGGGTGTCGCTGAGAATGTGCGTGGTCATCACAGTTCCTTTCCAACGAGGGCCAGGAAGACGTCCTCGAGGGAGGGCTGCTTCTCGACGTATTCCACCGTGGCTGGCGGCAGGAGTTGCTTGAGTTCGGCGAGGGTCCCGTTCCGGATGATGGTGCCCTGGTGCAGGATGGCGATGCGGTCTGCCAGCTGCTCGGCCTCGTCAAGGTACTGCGTGGTGAGCAGTACGGTGGTGCCCTGGCCGGCGAGCTGCCGGACGGTCTCCCACACCTCCAGCCGGGCCTGCGGGTCCAGGCCGGTGGTGGGTTCGTCGAGGAAAATGACGGGCGGATTGCCGAGCAGGCTCATGGCGATGTCAAGCCGGCGCCGCATGCCGCCCGAGTAGGTGGCGGCCCTGCGGTTCCCCGCCTCGGTGAGGGCAAACCTGGCCAGGAGTTCGTCCGCAATGGCTCGCGGTTCGGGCAGGTGGCGCAGCCGGGCCACCAGCACCAGGTTCTCCCGCCCGGTGAGCACCTCGTCCACCGCGGCGAACTGGCCCGTGAGGCTGATGGACCCGCGCACCTCAGCCGGCTCCGCGCCGACGTCGTACCCGTTCACCGTGGCGGTGCCCGCGTCCGCCGCCAGCAGCGTGGACAGGATGCGAACCAGGGTGGTCTTGCCGGCGCCGTTGGAGCCGAGGAGCGCGAAGATGGTCCCCGGCGCCACGTCAAAGTCGACGCCCCGCAGCACATGCAGGTCCTTGAACGACTTGCCGATGCCCCGCACTCGGATGGCCGGTTCCGGGGCGGCTGCCGCGGTCATGGCTTGGATTCCTTCCTCTTCGCATCGTCAACGGCCTCGATCAGCCGGGCGCGTTCCTTGTCGATCCAGCGCTTGCCCCCGTAGGCCTGGGCGAACGATTCGGCGAACTCCACGGGGTCGCTACCCACGATGTCGCCCACCGGGGTGCCGTCGATGGCGGCGCGTTCCCAGAGGTCGGCGAGGTCGGAGATCATCTGCACCATGGTGTCGCCCTCGGTGACTCCGCCGTAGTACATGAGGTACCTGTTGAAGGCCGCCGCGGCGGTGACGTACGGCTCGGGCAGCGCATCGAGGCGTGCCTTGGCCTGCTTGTACTGCTTCTTCTGCTCCAGCGGTCCGGTGAGTGCTTCGATCCATTTGGCGGCCATGTCAGTTACCTTCCTGGTGGAGCTGTTCGATTCGTTCTGCGAGGAAGCTCCACGTCCTCCAGAACTCTGCAAGTTCCTGCGTGCCCGTTGCGTTCAGCGAGTACACCTTGCGCGGCGGGCCCTTCTCGGACGGGACCTTCTCCACGTCCACCAGGCCGCGCTGTTCGATGCGGACCAGGAGGGCGTACACCGTGCCTTCGGCGATGTCCGCGAAGCCCTGGTCCCGCAGCCGCGTGGTGATCTCGTAGCCGTAGGCGGGCCGGGTGGCCAGGATTGCCAGGACGATGCCTTCCAGCGTGCCTTTGAGCATCTCCGTCATCTGTTTGCCCATGTGCTCCTCCTGCTACTTAGTGTTGCTGACTACCACTACATAGTAACACTGGGTACCGGCGGTGCAAGAGGTCTTTCCTGGCTGTTCCGGAGGGCCTTTTTCCCCTTGAAGATGGGGTCAGGGAGGCGTTGACTTAAGTTGCGGACAGCAGTGTCCGCGGGGCGGAAAGGCAGCGGGCCCGACCGTTCCGGACAGAAAGGAAATTCAGTGACTAAGTGGTATCGGTGGCAGGACTGGGCAACAGTCGCCGCCGGACTCTTCACTGCGGTCGCGGTCCTGTGGACCCGGCAGCTCAACTTGTCCACAACCTGCATGCTCGTTTTCGGCGGGCTGCTGGTGGTCAGTGGCCTGATCAACCTGGCCATGCCCGGTATGCCTGCTATGGAATATGTCCAGGCAATCCTCGCCGCAGGGCTGGTCCTCTCGCCATGGCTGGGGACCTACACAGGCGCCACGGGAGCGGCGCTGACATCGTGGATCGCAGGTGGCGCCGCGCTGGTGGTTACAGCAGCCGCCATCAAGCCGAGCACCGACGTCCGCCACGCCTACCGCGTCTCGCATTAGCACCGGAATCTGCCACGGCCGGAGCCGCGCGGAGCGGGGTTGGGCCCGCCACCAGCAGCCGAGGCCGTGGCGGAGCTATGTCCGGCGGCCCTGGTTCGGGGCCGGGTGTGCGGGCGCTCAGGGAACCGCCGGACGCACCTTCACGCCGCGTAGCGAGCGGAGAAGTACGACGGCGGTAATGGAACCCGCCGCCATGATGGACGCGAGCACCACCACCTGGAACCGGCCCGCCTCCAGCGGTGAGGCACCCCCGAAGATGGCGCCCACGAACGCGCCGGGAAGGGTGACCAGGCCGGTGGTTTTGGTCTGGTCCGTGGAGGGGATCAGGGCCGAGTGCACGGACTGCCGGGCCTGCGTCAGTGTGGCCACACCCGCGGTGGAACCCAGCGCCAGCCACCCTTCCACCTGGTCCCACTGCTCGTTGACGGCCTCGTAGAACCGGCGCCCGGCCAGGGTGGCAATGCTCATGCAGTTGCCGATCACAATGCCGCCCACCGCCAGCACGTACCGCGGCGTGAAGTCGATCGCGCCGGTTGCGAACACCACGCCCAGGGTCACCGTGATGCCAAGCGCCATCGTTCCGCCCACCACGGCAAACCGGTGCCACGACCAGCCCAGCCGGCGCGCCGCCGTCGTGGCCGCCACGCTGAACATGACCAGCAACGCCGCGCCCACCCACAGCGGATCGCTGATGATGCCGCCCAGGATGAGGCTGATGAGGGCCAGTTGGGCGGCGCCGCGGAGGATGGCCACGGCGGGGGCGAGGTACTGCGGCGTCCGGGAGCCCCAGAGGACGCCCACCGTGAGTGCCACCAGGATGGCGAGCGCCGCCAGGGTGGGCAGCAGGTCGGCAATGTGGGGCATCAGGCCAGCGTATCCCGCCCCCAACTAGGTCGCAGTAGATGTCGTTATGGGGCCCCAAAACGACATCTACTGCGACCTAGTTGGGGATGTGAGCGCGGCCGGTCAGGAACAGGTGAAGGAAATCAGCACCATGCGCTCGAAGGGCCGGTTGTCCGTTTCCCGGCAGCCCGCTTCGGCGAAGGCGGAGAGGTCGGCCGGCGCGCCGGCCTGGCCGACGAAGAGGACATTTCCGCGGCGGGCCAGTTCACCGGCGGCGACGGGCGAGTTCACGCCCCACAGCGTTCCGGACTCCGCTGGGCTTGCCTCCAGCGCGAGGTCTGCCACGCCGTCGAAGTGTTCCGGATAGGCCAGGGCGAGGTCGCGCAGGTACGGCTCCCCGAACACGACGGCGGCGGGCCGGGGGAGTGCCCCGTCCAGCATGCCGGCGACGCGGCGCTCGGTGTCGGCGGGTTCGCTGACCACGCTCTTGATGGTCAGCTGGGGAACCAGGCTGCAGAGGACGACGGCGGCCAGCGCCACCGGGCGCAGCCAGGCTTTCCGGGCGGGCAGCTGGGAGATCCCCAGGCCCACCAGCAGGGCGAAGGCGGGGGCGGTGAAGGTCAGGTATCTGGCCACGTAGACCGGCTGGGCCAGCACGCTGACCAGCAGGAGCCCCAGGGCCGGGAGCAGGATGATGGAGAGGCCCAGGACGATGAGAGTCCGGTGCCGGCCGTGGCGCCGGGAAGCCCAGATACCCCACACCACCAGGCCCACCTCGATCACGCCGAGCACCAGCATGGCGCCGAGGACCCACTGCGGCGGAGCGTTGTTGGTGGGCCTGTCATCGCCGTAGAAGAACTGCTTCACGGCCGCGGTCATGAGGGTCTGGGCGAGCGAGCGGTTCTGGATCCAGTCCACCTGTGCCTTCTGCCCCAGGGCGTGCAGGACGAACGGCAACACCGTGGCACCGGCCACTGCGGAGGCTACCAGCGTTCCGAGGACCCGCCGCCGCAGGATTACCGCTGCCGCTGCGTGCGCCATCACGGCGAGGACGAAGAACATGAACATCCAGACGCCCACCACCGCGCACAGGCCGTACAGCACCCAGTCGAGGACGCGGTTGGACTCCCAGGCCCGCAGCAGGAGCAGGGTGAGGGCCACGGCCAGCAGCGCCGCGAAGGCGGACTGCCGGGCCTCGGTGCCGGCCCAGACCATGCGGGGAAGGAAGGCCAGGACCAGGCCGGCGGCGATGCCCGTGGTAGGTGAACCCAGCCTGCGGCCAATGATGGTGGTTCCGGCGCACGCCAGCCCCACGGCCAGGGCTGACGGGATCCGCATGGCGATCTCCGAGAATCCAAACACGGAGGTCCAGAAGTGCATGAAGAGGTAGTACAGCCCGTGCACGGCGTCCACGGACTGAAGGAGCAGCAGCAGTTCGCCGGGGGAGCGGCGGGCGGCGGAGATGGTGGCGATCTCGTCGTCCCAGAAGGAGGGGATCCACATGCCCACGAAGGCCACGCAGAATGCAAGGAGCCCCAGGGCGGCCGGGAGCTTCCATCCGCTACTTACTGCTCCTGAGTCCGGGCCCTGCCGCCGGTTCCCGAGTCCGTCCAGTATGCCCGTGAGCGTCGCAGTCCTCTGAGATTCCACCCGTTGACCCTACACGGGGCGGCGCACGCAGTTTCCCGCTCTCCCAACTAGGTCGCAGTAGATGCCGTTATGGGGCCCCAAAACGACATCTACTGCTAGTTAGTTGGGGTGGTGAGCGCGGCGGCTACGTCCACGGCCTCTTCCAGGGTGGCGGGCATGGCGGAGTGGAAGGCAGCCAGGGCGTCGGCTCCCCGGATATGCGAGGCCAGCACCACCACGTGGACCATCTCATCGAAGGCGGCGCTGCACGCCAGGATGTCTCCCGGGCTTTGCCGCCAGTGCAGACCAGGCCCGGCATCAGGCTGAAAAACCACCCACCAGCCGGCACCGCCCGTGTCAAGGAAGACGTAGCCGCCCGACGGGTGGAGAGCGATCGCGTTCACGCCGCGGCCGCCGTACCCCTCCACCTTTTCGGGAGGGGCGGCGAACCGGACCCCGCTGTCGTGTTGAGGAAGATCATCCCAGCGCATGTGCCCTGCCTTTGTTGCCCGTGCCAACCCTGCACGTCCATCACACGCCTGCGGGCCGGAAAACAGGCCGGTTTGCCGGTGATTTTGACGGGTTCTTGACGCGTCCCGGCAACTGGGTCGCAGTTGATGTCGTTATGAGGGCTCAAAACGACATCAAATGCGACTTAGTTGGGTTCAGTGGCGGGGCAGGGGCCTAGCCGGTGATGTCCGTGCTGGTGCTGAGGTCCTTCCACTGCTCCCGCTCGGCCAGCTGGGCGTCGGCCACCATGCCGAAGGCGCCGTACGCGTCAGTGCCCAGGAGCAGCAGGGCCGGCGGGTTCGCGGACTCCGCCACCGTGATGATCGCCTGGGCCGCCTTCACCGGATCGCCGGCCTGGTTGCCGTCCATCGTGTCGTTTTCCTTGCGTCGCTTCCCGGCCGTGTCCGCGTAGTCCCCGATCGGCGTCGCGGACTGGGTGAGCGAGCGGCCGGCGAAGTCGGTGCGGAAGGCGCCAGGTTCCACGGCCGTGACGCTGATGCCCAGCGGCTGCACCTCGTTGCGGAGCGAGCCGGACAGGCCCTCGAGTGCGGCCTTCGTGGCGGAGTAGTAGCCGGAGCCGGCCGGGGTGATGCGGGCGCCGATGGAGGAGATGTTGAAGATCGCCCCGGCTTTCCGTGCCCGCATCCCGGGCAGAACGGCCTTGACCATGTCCACCGCGCCGAAAAAGTTCGTGTCGAACAAACTCCGGATGTCGCCGTCGTCCGCTTCTTCAACGGCCGCCCGGTACCCGTAGCCGGCGTTGTTCACCAGCACGTCCACGCTGCCAAAGCGATCCTCAGCCTGCCGGACCGCGTCCGCCACCTGAGCTGAGTCCGTAACGTCCAGGGGCAGGACCAGCGAGGTGTCCGGGTGGGCGGCTGCGATGTCCTCCACCGAGGCTGCATTCCGGGCGGTGACGACGGCGTTGTGCCCGGCTTCGAGCACGGCCTGGGCCAGGGCGCGGCCAAGTCCGGTGGAGCATCCTGTGATGAGCCACGTTGTCATGGGGTTTTCCTTTCGAAGTGTTTGTCGGGCGGGATCAGGCTTCGGGGATGGGCATCGCGAACCGGTCCAGGCGCGCTTCGTCAGGGTCCGGCCCGCTGCGCACGCCGGAATCCAGCGCATCGATCGCGGCAAGCTGCTCGGTGCTCAGTTCGAAGTCGAACACGTCAAAGTTCTCGGCGATGCGCCCCGGATTGGTGGACTTGGGGATGGCCGAGCGGCCCTGCTGCAGGTGCCAGCGGAGCATCACCTGGGCGGGCGACTTGCCGTGCGCCTGCCCGACGGCGGCAATCGCCGGGTCTTCCATGACGTTCCGCCGGTGCTCATCACCCCAGCCGGGGTAGAACGTGATGCCGCCGATGGGCGACCACGCCTGGGTGAGGATCCCGCTGGCCGCATCGGCTGCCTGGACATCCGGCTGGGCGAAGTAGGGGTGCAGCTCGATCTGGTTGACGGCGGGGACCACGTCTGTTTCGGCGAGCAGCTGCTTGAGGTGGTGTGGCATGAAGTTGCTGACGCCGATGGCCCGCACGTGCCCGTCCTGGAGCAGGGTCTCCAGGGCCTTGTAGGCGGCGATGGTCTTGGCGAACCGGTCCGGGGCGGGCTGGTGCAGGATGAGCAGGTCCAGCTGTTCCACCCCGAGCTTCCCCACGGCCTTGTCCCAGGCGTGCAGGGTTTCGTCGTAGCCGTAATCGCTGACCCACACTTTGGTTTCGATGAACACGTCGGAGCGGTCCAGGCCGGAGCGGCGGATGCCTTCGCCCACCTCGCGCTCGTTGCCGTACGCGGCGGCGGTGTCAATGTGCCGGTAGCCGGCGTCGAGCGCGGACTGGACTGCCGCCGTCGTCTGTTCCGGTGGGCTTTGGAAGACGCCAAGGCCCAGGGCGGGCATGGTGACGCCGTTGTTGAGGGTAAGTTCCGTGGTCATGCCTTCACGGTATTTCGGTTTGCGCGGTTGTGGGAGGGTGCGCCGGTACCTCCCTCCGGTGCCGGGCCTGCGCGTACCGTGGAGGCCATGACACACAGCGACGATGTGCGGAAGTTCCTGACCTCCCGCCGTGCCCGGATCACGCCGGAGGAGGCCGGGCTGCCTGCGTACGGGGGGAACCGGCGGGTGGCGGGGCTGCGGCGCGAGGAGGTGGCGATGCTCGCCGGGATGAGCATCGATTACTACATCCGGCTGGAGCGCGGGAACCTGTCCGGTGCGTCGGACAGCGTCCTGGAGTCGCTGGCCCGGGCGTTGCAGCTGGACGACGCCGAGACCGCCCACCTGTTCGACCTGGCCCGGGCGTCCGCGGCCGCGCCCCGTGTGCGGCGCAAACGGAGCCCGCAAACGGTGCGGCCCAGCGTGCAGCGCATCCTCGATGCCATTACGACGGCGCCCGCCTGGGTCCGCAACGACCGCGGCGATGTCCTGGCCGCCAACGAGCTGGGCCGGGCGCTGTACCAGGACATGATGGCCGAGGAAGTCACACCGCCCAACAGCGCCAGGTTTACCTTCCTGAACCCGAAGGCGCGGGCCTTCTTCCGCGACTGGGAGCGCAGCGCCGACGACATTGTGGCCGTGCTGCGGTCCACGGCCGGGAAGAATCCGTTCGACAAGGACCTCACGGACCTGATCGGCGAGCTCTCCACCCGCAGCGAGGAATTCCGCACCCGCTGGGCCAAGCACGACGTCAAATACCACCGCACCGGCCGCAAGCGCCTGCACCACTCAGCGGTGGGGGACCTGGACCTGACCTACGAGGCGCTTGAGCTCCCCGCGGACCCGGGCCTGCGGATCAACGTCTACACAGCCGAGCCCGCCTCGCCGTCGGAGGATGTGCTGAAGGTGCTGGCCAGCTGGGCCGCCACGCAGCGGAGTTTGGACGGGGCTGTCCGGGATTCGTTGGCAGCGCAGGAGCAGCTTCGGCCCTAACGGTAACCGCGGACGACGGCGGGAGGCCGGTTTCGCCGTCACGCCCGGTCAGGTGCGGGTCAGGGGCGTGGCCAGTGCCGTGGTTGGATGGTTGGCATGGGGAAACGGTTGGATGGCGGCGTCTTGATGGTCTTTGCCGTCACGTTGCTGTTCCTGTCAGTGCTGTCGACGTTCATGGTGTTCGGGTCGGGTTTCGACTGGGACCCGGACGACTATCCGCCGGAGTATTGGAAGGCTGAAATCCCGCAGCGCCAGTGGATCATGGCTATTGGAGTTGCCGTACCCGCTGCTTCGATGGCAACCGCGGCTGCTTCGATGTTCGCCCTGCCCCGCCGGCCGGTTCGCATCATTGCCGGCGGACTGGTGGCGGTGCTGGCCTTGGTGCCCTTCGTCGTCAGCTGGTACCTCGGGGACGAGGCCGTGAGCAAGGCACAATATTGGGCGGCCTACACGGACCCGGGCAGCTACCGGCGGTAACAAACCCTCCCAAGCCCGTCCCGCCGTCGTGCTTCCTAGAAGGAACCCGGAACGCGCGGAGTGGCGGCGGCGTAGACGTTCTCGTGGACTTTCTTGAACCCGCCCTGCTCGAGCTCGGCGGTGTTGTAGCCGTCCGGAACCAGGACAGCGGTGACGATGCCGGTGGACCCCGTCCGCACGATTTCCTGGTCGCTCTTGGACCCGGTGCCGCAGCCGGCGACCCATTGCCGGGGGTGGTTGTCCGGGAACACCGTCAGGCAGGATGTGGTGCCCTCTGTGTTCTGGCTGACGAAGTAGCGGATGTCGTCGACGTCCGCCACGAGCCGTAGCGTGTGCTCGCCCTCGGGCACGGCAGTCACGCCCTCCGGGAGGGTGTCAGCTGCAGTGGCCGGACGGTCCAGCACGGCTAACTCTGCGGGTTTAGGTAGCGGGTTCAGCAGCACCCCCAAAGCCAGCGCGGCGACGATCGCGAGAATGATGAGGACCGGCATGTTCAGGGTCTTGCCTGCGACCCGTTGCGCCTTCACTGCGGGTGTCCCTGTTCGTTGCGGAGCCGGACCAGCCGCACCATGTGGAAGGTAATCAGCCCGATGCCCACAGCGATGAACGCCAGGTCCCACCCGGCGAAAGCACCTGCGCCAAGGCGGTAAATTGACGGCGCCATGACCAGCAGGGCCACGACGCTGGAAGCCCAAGCCGAGAACTTGATGTTGACCTGTTCGTCCCGGGACTTCGCGTGAGCCGGTGGTTTGGTGTGGTCCCTCAAGCGTTCGTGTTCCATGCGTCTGCCCCCTCAGGCGTTGGTTCCCCGAGCCTACAGGACCCGGATTCGGCGGCACCGGGTATTGCCGCTTTCCGTGGAGCGGGGCTACCTTGTGGCCATGGAACGCATGGCCGTACCCGACGACATCGATGCCATCTGCAGTGGCCTGCCCGAGGTGGAGCTCGGGATTTCCTGGGGCGACCGGCCAACCTACAAAGTGCCGCGCGGGCCGAAAGGGCGGGGCTTCGTGCTGTACCGGGCCCCGCACAAGACGGCGGTAGACCCGGACACGGGGGAGCAGTACCAGGACCTGCTGGTGATCATGGTCCCGGATGACGCAGCGAAGGAAGCCCTGGTGGAGGACCCGTCCGTTCCGTTCTTCACCATCCCCCACTTTGACGGGTACAACGCGGTCCTGGTGCAGGAATCCCGCCTCGGTGAGATCCCCCGGGACGAGCTGGCCGAGATCCTGGTGGAAGCTTGGGCCACCCGGGCGCCGAAGAAGCTGTCCGCCGAGTTCTTCGCCGGCCGCTGACCTTGGGAGTGCACGACGGCGGCCGGCACCATCCGGACGACCGCACCCCCGGTAGGGTGGCCGGGTGAGCGCTGACGAGCAGGAGCTGACCGGCGGGAACGCATCCGCAGGCGTTGTCCGGGTAGGAAATACTGTCCGGAAACCCTGGCTGGAGACCTCGTCCGCAGTGCAGGGCTACCTGGCCACGCTGCGGTCCGCCGGGGTGGACGTTCCCCAGCCGCTGGGCCGCGACGGGAAGGGCCGGGCCGTGGTCGAGTTCACCAACGGACAGCAAGCCATGGACCTGCTGCCGCTGGGCAGAGAGGACCTGATCCGGGTGGGCGGCATGATCCGGAAAATCCACGACGCCAGCGAAGCCTTTGCCATCCCCAACCCGGATTCCTGGGAGATGCTGCTGCCCGCCGAGAAACCGGACCTGATGTGCCATAACGACCTCGCACCCTGGAACCTCATCATGGGCGAGCGCTGGGTGTTCATCGACTGGGACGGCGCCGGCCCGAGTACCCGGCTGTGGGACCTGGCGTATTCGGCACAGTCGTTCGGGCTCCTGGTCGAAGGCGAGCCGGTGCAGGAAGCGGCGCTCCGGCTTCGCGCCTTGGTGGACGGGTACGACGCCGATGCCTCCTTGCGGGCTGCGCTCCCCGCTGCGATGGCGCGGCGGACGGCGGCCATGCACCAGCTCCTGGAATCCTCCCATCAGTCCGGCTTCCAGCCCTGGGCGGACATGTACGTCAACGGACACGGTGCCCACTGGCAGGCGGCCGCACAGTATGTCGAACGGAACCAAAAAGCCTGGGCGGGCGCGCTCGCACCAGGCGACTGACCGCCGTCGTCCGTGTCCGTAACACCCGGAGCGGCGCCTCGGCAGCCACCCGCGGCGGCCTCCGTGCGGAGCCATAATCGGGGCCTTCCCGGGTGAAGGGCTGCGTGGCACTATCGAGCCATGACCAAGTACCTGATTTCGTTTCCGGGCAAGGGCCAAGCCATGAACCTCACCGAAGAGGAGTTCCCCATTGTGGTGGCCGAGTCGCATGCTGTGATTGAGGAGGCCAAGGCTGCCGGCGTGTACGTCTTCGGCGGCGGCATCGCGGAGGATATCGCTCCCGTGCTGGTGCAGGCCGACGGCTCCGCTGGCACGGACATCTACCCGGGCTCGGACATCACCGGCGGGTTTACCGTGCTGGAGGTGCCCACCCGGGCGGAGGCCGAGCAGTGGGCGGCAAAGATTGCGGCTGCCTGCCGCTGCGCCCAGGAGCTCCGCGAGTTCATGTACGATCCCGCCAGCTGACAGCCGGGCCGCGCTGCGCTTCTTCGATTTCGACGCGCATACCCGTGAGCGCATCCCGTATACCCCTGGCGAAATCGAGGATGCGGGTTGCATTCGGAGATCAGCGTCGGGCCGGGCCCAGAAACCTCAGTCCCGGGCCACCGGCAACGCAAGCCGCATGGTGGTCCCGTCCGGCCCGGTGCGGGCCACTTTCACGGTGCCCCCTGCCCCGGAAGCGATCTCGCGGACCAGGGCCAGGCCGATCCCGAAGCTCCGCTTGCCGGGAGAGTTACCGGGCCCGGGTGCACGGACAAAGCGGTCGAAAATCCGGTCCGGGTTGACGCCGGTGATCCCCGCACCGGTGTCCGCCACCTGAAGCACCGCAAACGAACCCTCCACCGAGGCGCTGATGGTGATGGTCCCGCCGTCGGGCGTGTGCGTGAGCGCGTTGTCCGCCAGGGCCAGCACCGCGCGGCGCAGGGAACCGGGGTCGATCCGCGCGGAAGGCGCCCCGCTGGACGTGAACACCAGCCGGACCCCCTGCTGCGCCGCCAGGTCCTGCAGGTCGGCCGTCACCGAACGGCCCACGGACGCCACATCCACCGGCTCCGCAGCATCCGCAGCACCCCCGGTGGCAGCCAGGAGGAGTTCGTTCACAATCCCGGTCATGGTGCCGGCATCCTCCCTGATCCGCGCCAGCGCCTGCCCGGTTTCGGAACCGGGGTCGGCCTTGCGCTGGGCCAGCTGGATGCGGGTGTCCAGGATGGTGAGGGGCGTGCGCAGTTCGTGGCTGGCGTCCTGCACAAACTGCCGTTGGCGGGCCAGCGCTTCACCCAGGGGGCGGATGGCGCTGCGGGCGCTGAGCCACCCCACCACGCCGGCCAGCACAACGCCTGCCAGCCCGGCCAGGATCATGCCTTCAATCAGGTCCTTCGAATCGAGGTACGTGTAGGCCTTCCCGGGCGCCGTGGACCCCGGGAGCACCGGGTTGGCGAGCTTGTACATCAGGAAGGCGGTGGCGGCGGCAAGGAGGCAGAGCACCAGCACCGCGCACGCTGCAGTGATCCGCAGGGCCACCTTCAGCGAGGCCCGCCGGAGCGTCTCGGCGTCGCCGGATGCGGGAGCCGGCGTCATGACGGGTCGCCGATCTGGTAGCCCACGCCGTGCACGGTGCGGACCACCGTCCGGGCAATCTTCCGCCGCAGATGGTGGACGTAGGTGTCGATCACCCCGGGCTGGTCCGTGGGGTGGAAATGGTCCGCCAGCAGTTCGTCGCGGGTGAACACCCGGCCCGGTTCGGCCGCGAGGGCCGCCAAAACCTCGGCCTCCTTCGCGGTGAGCGACACCGTGTCGCCGTACACCGACCGGACAGCGCGCGACGCCGGGTCCAGCTCCCAGGTGCCGATGTCCACCGTCCCGCCGGGCGTACTGTAGGTCCGCGTCAGGGCACGCAGCCGCGCGGCCAGCTCGCCGGCGTCGAACGGCTTGGTCATGTAGTCGTTGGCACCGGCGTCCAGACCCAGCACTTTCTGGTCCGTGTCGCCCAGCGCGGTGAGGATGAGGATGGGTGCGGCCACGCCCTTGGACCGCAGGGCCGCGATCACGCTGACCCCGTCCATCACGGGCAGGCCGCGGTCAACCACCATCACGTCCCACGGCTGGGTCAGGCCCAGGTGCAGGCCCTCCTGCCCGTTGGCGGCCAGCCGGACCGCGTAGTCCGGCTCCAGCAGCTCGGCGATCAGCGGACCCAGCACAGGATCGTCCTCAACGAGCAGCAGGGCCAGCCGTTCCGCGTTTGTCATGCGCCTATTCTTTCGCAGCCGGCTCTGCGGCGGTGCTGTCGGCGATGGCGGTGTCAGCGGTGGCAGTTTCAGCAGCGGCGGCAGCCTTGCGGCGGCGCTTCAGGAACTCCACCACCCACGGCACCACGGAGACCAGCACCATCACCACGGCGATGACGTCGATGTTCTTCGCCACGATCTCGTAGTGCCCCAGCCACGTGCCCAGGAGCGTCACGGACGTCGCCCAGACTGCCGCGCCAACGATGTTCCACAGCGCGAAGGACCGGTAATGGTAGCGGGCGGCCCCGGCGGTGAGCGGCGCGAAGGTGCGCACCATGGGCACAAAACGGGCGAGGACGACGGCGGCGCCCCCATGGCGGCGGAAGAAGTCTTCGGTGGCGGTCAGGTGCGCCGTCTTGAGAATGCGGGCATCGTCCTTGAACCAGCGGCGGCCAAATTTCCGCCCGATGATGTAGCCCACCTGGTCGCCGGCGATGGCGGCGGCGGTGATCACGCCGATCAGCACAGGCAGGGCCAGCTGCAATTGCTGGTGCAGGAGCCCGGCCGTGAAGAGCAGCGAGTCGCCGGGCAGGAACGGGAACAGGACACCGGATTCGATGAAGACCATCGCCGCGATCACGCCCAGCGCCGCCGGCCCCAGGCCTTCCAGGAGGCTGGCCGGGTCCAGCAGGGACGGTGAACCGGCGGCGTGAACCACGCCTGAAACAAGAATGTTGTGCATGTGTGGTCCCTTAGATCCGGCCCGAGGGGCGCATGGTGGCGGCGGGCAGGCGCTCCAGGAGCTGCGGGGCGAAGCGGTTCCAGAGCCCGGCGAGCAGGACCGCTGCGGCGCTCGCGGCCAGGAAGGACGCCGCCACATCCGTGGGGTAATGCACGCCGATGTAGAGCCGGGACCAGGCCACCACCACGGCCATCACTGCGCCGGCCACTGCCACGGTCTTGGCCCAGCGGGTGCCGCGGAAGAGGAAGTACAGCGCGAATGCCAGGGCCACGGCGAAGCAGGTGTGGCCGCTGGGGAAGCTGTTGGAGCCGGTCTCCGGGGCAAGGGGGTCGAAAAGCAGGGCCGGGTTGGGCCGCTGCCGGGCGAAGATCAGCTTGAAGGCCTCGCTGGCCACCCAGCCCGAGCATGCCGTGAGGCCGAACGCCACGGCGCCAACCAGGTCTCGCCGGAACACCCAGATGGCCAGTGCGGCCGCGGCGATGAGCAGGAGCCCCGCCGCCGGGCCGAACATCAGGTTGATCCCCATGGCCACGGCAGTCAGTGCGGCGGCGTGGTGCAGGCTGAGGGTCTGGTCGAAGCCCAGTTCCGCGGCCGTATCGCCGGGCAGCAGCTGCACGGCCAGGCCAATCATCACGACGGCAGCGCACAGCAGCGCTCCCACCGGCAGCCAGTGCCGGGGCTGGGGGAGTGCCCGGAACCGGGTGCCGACGGCCGGGGAAGCCGTGGGGGCGGGGTGCTGTTGACCGCGTGAGTTGTCTGGTGGCTGGTGCATCGGCTTCCTTGGAGAGGGGATGTGGCCGCTATCCGGCCCACGTTCAACCCTCCCAAGGCGTCCTTAAGAAAGGCTTAAGAACTCCTGTGCCCTGTTCCTGTGGTGAGGATGGGTGTATGAGAGACAGCCCTCCCAACCTGATTAGGGGCTAACGTTCATTGACTTTCCATTTCAAGCTGGGGATGCTCGTTCCTACGTGTTTCAGGTAATTCAAACGGGTTGAGGTGTCCCGTGGGCAATGGCGTCTGTGGACATTTGGAATTGAATTTGCTCCGGTATTGGCAACTGCGCCGTGACGGAGAAATTGTCCGCGTTGCCGCCAGGCAGCAGCGTCTCATCGCCGTGCTTGCCGTCCACGGGCCCAGCCTGCGGATCTATCTGGCCGGTTTGTTGTGGCCGAACTGCCCTGAGCCGAGGGCGCTGGAAAGCCTGAGGGTCAGCACTCATCTGGTGACGCGTCAGGTGCCGGGGCTGCTGGCGAAGAACGGACCGATGCTCGCCCTGGACCCTGCGGTGCAGGTTGACCTGCATCGGGTCCGTGCCCTGCTCCAGGACGGCTCCGCCGGCTTCGGGCAGGCCGCCCGGGCGCTCCTGGACTTGCGCGGAGCCGAGCTGCTGCCAGGGTGGTACGAGGACTGGGTGGTCTTTGAGGAAGGCCGGTTGCGCCAGTCCCGGCTCTGGGCCCTGACCACGCTGTCCCGCTCGCTGCTGACGGCAGGTGACTGTGAAGGCGCTGCGGAAGCCGCGGTGGCCGCGCTGGATATTGAACCGCTTTATGAGAGCGCAGTGCGGGCTTTGGTCATCGCCGAAATACGGATGGGAAATTCCGCCTCAGGCCTGTTGGCCTATGAAAAGTATGCGGTGACCCTGTGGCAGGAAATGGGCGTGGTGCCTTCCGAGGAACTCGTGAAACTCATCGACGAAGTCCAGGGCCCGGTCCATCCGCAGGTGCACAGCGGCCGGAAAACACCGGTGGACTATTCAGCCGTTCTGGTCCCACAGCCACTCCCGCACGGCCTGGACCACTTGCTCCCGGTCGGCGGCGGCGAGGCTGCCGTGGCGTCCGGGGCCTTCGCTGAAGGTCACCCGGGCACGGAAGGCGGGCTCGCCGTCGGCCTCAATCCACGTGCGGATGACAAGCGTCCCGCCGCTGGCGGGAGCGGCGGACCCGGCGGGGGCGCTGTCGTCGATCATGCTGTCACCTGACTCCTTCTCTGTAGCCCTGATCATGCTGCAGGAACCGTCTGCAACCCGCTGTTTTTACGGAAAGATTGACGCAAGATCGGCACACCCGCTCAGCCGGTCCGCGCGACGGGACGCACCGGTAACGGGGCAGTAACGCCGGCCGTGGTCTCCTTCCTCAGGCGGTGGCAACGTGGGCGGCGGAACTGCGAGGGGCTCGATGCCGTGGGTGATGGACCTCAGTGGCCGGCAGGCCTGGGCCGGGGAGGCGATAGCAACCCTCCGTGCCGGGGATATCGCGCTGGATTCCGTTGATGCGCCGGGCAGCGGTTCGGCAGCGGGGTTGATCGTGGCGCAGGAACTGACCCCGGACCTGGAGGCGGCGCTCGCGGCTGCGGAGCACGGCCGGTGCCGGGTGATGGTGATCGGGCCGCCGGACGGATCGTTGCGGCCCTGGCCGGTGCTGGAGGCGGGCGCGGCGGAATGCGTGGCATGGCACAAGCAGGCGGCGGCGGTTTCGGCGTGGCTGCAGCGGGTGGAGGACGTCGAATCGGTGATCGATTCCCTGCCGGTCCGGGACAAGCTGGCGGGGCAGAGCCCGGCGCTCCGGACAGCCCTGCGGGAGCTGGTGGTGGCGGCGAAATTCGGACACGCGCCCATCCTCATCCAGGGCGAGACGGGGACGGGCAAGGAGCTCGCGGCACGGGTGGCCCATGCGGTCAGCAGCCAGCGCGGCAACCTGGTGGTGGTGGACTGCACCACCATCGTCCCCACCCTGATGGGCAGCGAACTGTTCGGCCACGAGCGTGGCGCGTTCACCGGTGCGGTCAGCGTGCGGACCGGTGCGTGTTCCGGCGCGGACCAGGGTTCCCTGTTCCTGGACGAGGTGGGTGAGCTCCCGCTGGAGCTCCAGCCGGAACTGCTGCGCGTGGTCCAGGAGGGCACCTACAAGCGGGTGGGCGGCGACAGGTGGCTGCACAGCAAGTTCCGGCTCATCTGCGCCACCAACCGCGACCTCCTCAGCGAAGTGGCCGGCGGCGGCTTCCGCACCGACCTGTACCACCGCATCGCCGCCTCCGTGGTCACCATGCCGCCCCTCCGCGACCGGCTGGAGGACATCCTCTGCCTGTTTGCCAGGTTCTGCCGCGAAGCCACTGGGGCCCGGACCGATCCCGAGGTTGACCCGGCGGTCCAGGACGCCCTCGTCAGCCGCAGCTACCCCGGCAACCTCCGCGACCTCAGGCAGCTCGCCTTCCGCATCGCCGCCCGGCACGTGGGCCCCGGCGCCATCACCCCCGGCGACGTTCCACGCGATGACAGGCCGCAACCATCCCGGGGGCCGCTGGGCAAAGACGCGTACGACGGCGGTGCCTCCGCCGCGAATCCGCTCACCGCCGCGGTGGCTTGGGCCGTTGACGCGGGCCTGGGGCTGCGCGAGATCAAGGAGCGCGCCGCGGAGGCAGCCGTTGCGCTGGCGGTGGAGCGCAGCGGCGGGAACGTCCATGCGGCCGCCTCCATGCTGGGGCTCACGGACCGCGCCGTCCAGCAGCGGCAGGCCCGCAAGACAGGTCCGCAAACAGATCCGGCCGCTGGCGAGGGCACCTAAACGCCGTGGGACAGCTCGTTGGCCACTTCCCGCCAGTACCGGTCGCCGGTCTCGTCGGCGAGTTCCCGGAACAAATCCCCCAGCTCCCGCCAGAGCACGTCAGGTCCCTTCCTGCGCAGCCGCTGAGGCCTCTGCTGCGGCCGGTGGAAGGTGCCGGCGAACCGCTGCCGGACCAGCGGCTCCACCGCCAGGCCGAACAGATCCGGCTTGCCGGGGTGGGGGAACGGCATCGTCTTGGGCAGCTCAACCTTGGTCAGCTCCCGGCGCGAAACCAGCAGCCGTTCCAGGCTGGGAAGCGGGCCCTTCTTCAGCAGGTCGTCGCGCTTCAGCTCATGCGCGAACACGCGGACGTGGGTGGGCGGGCCCTTGTCCGACCAGGGCGAGTAGGTGACCAGCCACACCGAGGTCCGGTCCGGTTCGCTGCCCGCCATCCACGCCGGCCGCTTGCCCGTGGAGGTTCCCCGGGCCGCCGCGCTTTGCTGCACGTAGCGCTGCAGCTGATACAGGCCCTTCCGGATCGCCGCATCGTTGTGCGGCTTGATCTCCGCAAGTCCTGGCCCGCCGACGGCCTTGCCTCCGACTGCCAGTCCGGTTGTTTTCATAGCCATGCCGTGTTCCTCCTGTCGGTGCCACTTTGATCGGTGCGACTTCGCCCATTGCCAGCGAAGGCGGTGCGGCGCCCGCCGGTCCTGCGCGCCGGGCCGGTCAGCTGCAGGACGTTGCCGCCCAGGATGAGGGCCCGTTCGGCGGGCGGCAGGTCCAGCGCGAAAATCTTGGCGAGTTCGGGGGCTGGGTGCAGGTAGGGGCCGTCGCTGCCGTACAGCACTTTCCGCGCCCCCGCCCGGGCCACCGCCTCCGCCAGCAGGTCGAAGTACCGCACTCCGGAGGTGTCGGTGAAGATGTTGGGCACCATGGCCAGCGCACCGATCAGCCGGCTCTGGGCCCGCCAGTCATCGGAGAAGGAAGACAGGTGCGGCACGATCCACGCCACCCCGGGATGGCGCTCTGCCAGCCACACAACCTGCTCCACGTCGCCGCCGGGGTCGAAGAGCACCGGCATCCGGTGGCGTTCCGCGGCGAGGCCCACCTCGTCCGTGGCCGGCCCGTCGGACCAGTGCACCTTGATCCCGCAGGCCCCATGGGTGTGGGCGTCCGCCACGATGCTGCCTACCCGTCCCCGATCCGCGGCGGCGTTGACGAACACGTACCAGAGCCACCGGCGCGGGGCCCGCCCGGCCAGGCTCGCCATGGTCCGGTTGGCGGCAGCGTAGGCACCCACGGGTGCGGCCATCAGCACCGCCCGGTAAATCCCGACGGCGGCAGCACGCCTCCGCCACAGCGCAAAGGAGGCGGCGGGGTCGGCAGGGCCCAGCGGCACCCCGGCGGTCCCCACATGGACGTGCGAGTCCACGATGTCCATCAGGCCGCCCGCCTGTCCCGCGCCACGGCGGAAAGTCCGCGCACCAGCCGGTCGAGGTCAGCCTGAGTGTGGTCGGACCGCACCACCGCGGACAGCACGGCGCCGGGCCGGCAGCGGGGCAGCTGGACGAGTGCCTCCACACCCCTCGCAGCCAGGGCCGCATGCCACCGTCGCGCCAGCGGCAGCGACGCCACCTGGGTTCCCACGATGGGAAACGGCTGTCCCATCGGAGGCAGCCCCAGCCCGCGGAACGCCTGCCGGAGCCACCGGGTCAGCCGCCACAGCCTGGCCCGCAGGGCGGGGAGGCGGCCGTTGCGGAGGGCCCCGATCCCGGCGGCAAGGTCGGCGGCCGACGGCGGGCTGCTGTGCATCCGGTTCTCCCCGTGCCGGGCCAGCAGGTCAATCGCGGCACGGTCGCCGGTGATCACCGTGACCGGGGTGCCGTACGCCTTGGCCAGCGACCCCAGCCACAGCACATGCTCGTGGTTCAGCCCCAGCCAGCGCGCCGTGCCGGTCCCGTCGCCAAAGCCGCCTCCCGCAAAGTCCGTATCGCCAAGGCCGCCGTGCCCGCCTGGGCGACGTCCGCCGTCGTGATTCCTCCTGCCCAGTACGCCGAACGCCAGCGAATCATCCACGATCACCCGGCCGCCGGTCTTTCCGGCCAGCGCCTGCAGCCGGGCCAGGGGAGCAGGCCGTCCGCAGCCCTGGCACCAGCCGTCGGTCACCAGCCACGTCCGCGTTGAGGGCACGACGGCGGGCGGCCGGAAATGCGGGTACGTCGTCACCCGCACGCCGCGGGACACGCCGGCCCGGCAGGCCCAGTGGGTGAGGGGGTAGGCGCCCTCGTCCACCAGGAGAAGGTCCCCCGGGCGGGGGAGCGACTGCAGGACGTCCATCATGCCGTGCAGCGCAGAGCGCGCCACCAGCCCGGCGCCCGCGTGCTGGCGGGAAGCCACAGTTGAGGCGAGGTCCGCGGCGGCCGGCAGCTCCCGCAGCGCTGCCGGCACCCCCGTGGTGAACTCCGCCCACGGCGCCAGTGAGGCGCTGGGGTGGCGCTGGCCCAGGAACAGTGCGGAGGTGAAGTCCGTCCCTTGCAGCGGGCTAGGCATCTCCTGACCCGGCCATCGCCTAGTACCGCACAAGCTTCCGGGCCAGCCGGCGCTGCAGCAGCGCGGACGGCATGGTGGTGTCCACCCGCTCGCTGAGGTCCGCCCCTGTCACGGCCCGGTAGGCGTGGATGTAGCGCTGCACGGACGGCTTCCACTTGAGCGCCCAGTTCTTGGCGTCGTCGCTGGCCATGCCTGACTCGTTCCACCGGCCGTGGCGGACGGACAGCAGCAGCTGCTCGCCGTGGACGGCCAGATCGTAGAAGTGGGTCACGCTGGTATCGGCCCACTCCTGCATCAGCTTCATGGTGTCCACCCGGCCCATCCATTCCTCCTGGTAGGGCACCATGGTGCGGCCGCCCAGGAACTCGCGCATCTCCGGCTGGGCCAGCATCCACTGCACGTCCAGGGTCTCGATCCGGGCGGTCAGTGAAACGTCGGCGAACTGGTTGTTGGCTCCGGCCGCGAGGACCAGGTGCAGTTCCTGCAGGTTGCTCAGCAGCGGAAAGGCGTCCGCGTCCACGGTCTTGTCGCTGAACTCCTTGTAGTAGCGGTGGCAGGCGTTGAGCAGGCCATGGAAGGCGTCCAGGAACTGGGTCCGCCGTTCCACGAGCGTCTCCGACGGCGGGATGGCCCGGCCGATCAGCTGCAGCCCGTACTGGTACTCGTACTCGGCGGCGCGGCGGCGCAGCGAGAGCCGGTCCTTCTCCGCCTCGGCCAGCCCCCAAAGGAGGCCTCTCAGCGGCAGGAGCGGGCTGACGGCGAGCCGGGACAACGCGTCCCCGCCGGCCGGGGTCCGCCGGTTCTGGAACCGGGCAATGATCCGGTTCAGCGACTGGAACAGCATGCCCTCCTCCAGCCAGTACACGTAGATCAGCTCGACGAAGGGCACCAGGTCCAGCGGGTAGGGGCCGTTGGGGATGCCGCTCGGGAAGGGGCTGGCGAGGTCCTTGTCCTGGTCGCTGACGTAGGACAGCGGAATGGCCTGGCTGCTGTGCGGGGCCGGTCCCCAACTGGTGCCCTTCTTGCCCGATCCGAACTTGTTGCCCAGCGCCCCCTTGGAAACGAATTCGACCGAGAGGGCGTGCAGGTTCTGGTACGTCATCCCGCCGAAGGGCGGGAAGGCATTGAAGCTCTTCTTCCGTGTCTTCGCGAATGCGGCGAAGTTGGTGTAGGTCAGGTTCCCGGATACCCCGGAAATGAACTCCCAAAGCTGGGAATGGCCGCTGTTGGGGGAGGCATTCGGTTCCAGGGCCACCTTGACCACCGGTGCGGACTCGGGCGCCTGCACATCGATCCGGTCGATGATGGTCCAGTTCCCTACGATGCCGCGCATGTTGGGCCGGAACCGGATCCTGTACTCCATGGCCTCGGGAAGCTGGACTTTCAGGTCCAGGGCCTTGCCGCGGCTCATGGTCTTGCTGAAAACGCCGCCCTTGTTCCCGCCGATGGGCACGCTCCTGCCCCGTTCGTCCAGGACCTGGAAGTCGTAGTCGCCCAGCGGGTCCGAAGATTCCAGCTGGAACCGGATGCCCACGTCCTGTCCGGCGTACACCGGTGCAACCGGCCGTCGATTGAAATCCATGGCTATCTCCTTGTTGTTAGTGCTGGTGTGGTGGGGTTCTGCGGTGCGGGCAGGCCCGGTGGTGCCGGGCTGCCCATGAGGTCCAGGCTGCTGCGCACGGCCCACGCGGTGAGCAGGGATGACAGCTGGGCGCTTTCCTCCCCGGCGGTGATCCGGCCGGCGGCCTTCGCCTGGCCCAGCACGGCGAACACCAGGGCGGGCCGTTGCCGGGCCATGATGCCGAAATCGTTGCCCCAGGCTTCGTGCAGGCTCAGCAGCCGGCCGGGCTGCCGCTGGCGGACGGGCCAGATGGTGCCCAGCTTCCGGCCGCCGGCCAAGGCCACAGGGTGGTTCATGAGGACCTCCACCAGGTTGCCGATATGGGACTCGCGTTTCCTGATCCAGGCGAGGTGGTGGTCCGGGAGGCCGGCCACCGGGTACATCGCCCGCCACACCGCCGCCAGCTCCCGCCACTGCGGATGTGGGTAGAGGGCGTTGCCCAGTGCCGCGGAGATCAGCACCCGCAGGTATGGCATCGGGTGGGGGTCGGTGCCGCCGGGGCGGAACACGAAATAGCGGGGAAGGCTGACCACCGCCAGGAGGCCCACCGTGGAGGTGATACCCACCGTGGCCACGGACCACATGTCCGCCACGATTTCGCTGATCCAGAGGGACCACACGTCCCAGCCGCCGTCCGGGTCCTGCGCTGCCCGCCGGTCCAGCTCGGCCCGAAGTGAAGTGACCAGGTCCAGCTGCGCGGCCCCCTGGTGGCCTACCTCGTGCGCCAGGGAGGACGCGATCCCGCTGCCCACCATCCGCTCCCGGGGTAGCCGGATGATGCCCACCGGGTTGGGCTTGCCGCCGGGCAGCCGGGTCTTGGCGCGCCGGATCGCAGCACCCGCGCCCCGGGCGAGGTACACCACCAGCCGTGCGTCGCCGTCGTCGTACCGTCCCAGCCGCAGCGCATCCTGGGCGAGGATGTCCAGCCCGGAAAGCCAGACCCCCGTGGAGTGTTCGCTGCGCTGGGTGACCACCTCGGTGAACATGTCGAACTGGGACAGGACCACGTTGAACTGGAGGCGGATGAGGACGAAACGGCGCTGCTGTTCGGCGGGGGTGGCGGTCCGCCCGTCGCTGTGCAGCCAGTCGAGGAAGTCCCCGATCTGGACACGCAGTTCGTGGCGTCCGGTGTGCAGGAACCGTTCGATCAGCAGCTGGGCGTCGCGGGGGAGGGCGGCGGCGAGGACCATTGTTTCGTGCATGACGAAAGGCTTGATCTGGTCCAGCCGCGACATCAGGCCGGTCGCTTCACTCTCGATCAGCGCCGTGCCGATGCTGTTGGTGTCCACCTCGATCGCCTGCCGTCAGCCGTCTGCCGTGTCCGCTCCGCCGGTCAGAGACCCAGCAGGATGACGCGCCCGTTGCGGCGGATCCAGCGGCCCTCATCCGCGCCGCCGTCCTGGCCGCCGCCCTGGCCGGCGTCGGAATTTCCGTTCTGCTGGCCGCTGTCCCAGCCCTCGTCCGGGGCGCCCCAGGTGGCTCCGGAGTACTGGTTGTTGTAGATCCGGGTGCCGCCGCGGTAGCCGCCGGAACCGCTGGATCCGCGCCGGGCGGCCTGGCGGGCGCGCAGCAGGGATGGGGCGTAGCGGCGGGCGGCTGCGGTGGCTGCGGCGCGGGCGGCCGCGTTGGGCGGGACCGAGACGGGGGTCCGCGCGGCGTTGCGGTAGGCGGCCCGGGCGAACCGGACGTAGCGGCGGGCGGCTTCTTCCTCGGCCTCGGATTCGTCCATGGACTCGGCTTCGTCGGCTTCGAGCAGGCCGCCGGCCATGGAGCCGAGCTTGCTGCCGATGGCTGTCCCGACGCCGGGAGCCACGAAGGAGCCGATGGCGCCTCCCACGATGGGCAGCGCCGTCTTTGCCACCGATTTGAGCGCGCCACCCAGTGCTCTGCCGATGGGGGACTTGATGAACTTGGAGGCGCCCCGGACCACGCTGCGGGCCAGGCTGCCCAGGAACTGGTCCAGTTCCTCCTCGGAGCTGACGCTGAGGAGCTCCATGGCCAGTTCGGTTTCGAGGTTCCCCTCGTGGTCCGATTCGCCTTCGTAGCCGCTGAAGCCGCCTTCGTCCTCTTCTTCCTGCGCCCAGGGGCTGGCGGACTCGGTCTCGTAGTAGGTGCTCATGGCAATGTCCTTTGGGTTGGGTGGTGCTCGGGGGTGGGTTGTGCCGGGTTAGCGTGCGTTGAGGATGACGATGTTGCGGCCGCGGCGGATCCACCGGCCGCCGGAACGTCCGGACTGGCCGGGCTGGCCGGGGCGTTTGAGGAGGCCGGGGAGGTGTTGCCGGGCCGCGGCGGTGGCTGCCTGCTGTGCTGCCTGGACGGCGGGCACACTCTTGGGGGTGGCGGCGGTCCGCTGCGCGGTGTCGGTGGCGAAGCGGACGAAGGCGCGCGCGGTTTCCAGGTCGCGGTCCTCGGCGGAGAGGCCCTCCAGCTGCAGGCCGGATTCGAACTTGCTGCCCAGCCACTTGCCCACCTGTCGTCCGGCCTGGCCGCCGGCGCCGGGGACGAAGTAGTTGCCCACCGCCTGACCCAGCTGGGGCAGGGCCTTCCCTGCGGCGGACTTGAGCACGTTGCCCACGGCCTGTCCCGCGGCGCTGCCGGCGAAGTCGCGGGCGGCGGAGAAGGCCTTCTTGGCCAGGTCGCCGAGGAACTGGTCCAGTTCGTCCTCGTCGCTGACTTCGAGCAGTTCCGCGGCGAGGGCGAGCTCGTCGGCTTCGCGGCTGTCCGCCTCTCCCCACAGGCTCCCGGCCTCGCCGGCGTCTTCGCCCTGGAACGGTGACTCGTCCTCGTAGGAGTAGCCGGACTCCTGTTCCATCACCTCGCCCCAGGTGCCTTCGTCCTGGCCCTCGAACAGTGCCCTATCGATGTCGTGCATGAGTATTTCCTTTCCGGAGCTTGCAGGCGCCGCCGTTGGAGGCGCCACCGCGGAACACCGCATACCCTCTTACTGCACAATTCGTGCCAACCCTTTGGGGGCTTGGGTTGCGGTCTCCGGGGCCGGGTTTCCGGGCGCTGACAAGCGCGGGGCCGAACGGGGGTTCGCCGCGGCGAAAATAGATTCGCGTGGGGCTGGTGCAGCGAAGTTGCGCTCAGGCGCCCTGCTGCAGCGTGTGACGGTACTTGTTCACGGTCCGCCGGGCGACGCTGAACCCGCCGCGCGCCAGCATCTCCCGGAGCTGCTCGTCCGAGGCGGGACCCGCCGTCGTGATTGATTCCCGCAAGGCAGCCCGCGCAGCCAGGCCCTTGCCGAACAGGCAGGCGAGATCCGTGACAGAGCCGGTGGGCAGCCGGAGCCGCTTGCCGCTGACCGCCCGGCTCACCGTGGACGGGTGCAGCCCGAGTTCCTGCGCGACGGCGGTCCGCGTCAAGGGTTTGTGGCGCCCGGTGCCGCGGTCCAGGAAGTCCTTCTGGTGCGTCACAGCGCATTCGGTGATGCGGAGGAGGGCGCCGGCGCGGCGGTCGATCTGGTAGAGGAGCCGCTGCGCCGCAAGTTCATGCTCTGTGAGCCATTGCGCCGCTTCGGTGGTGCCTGACGCCCCGCGCAGGCCGGCGGAGAGGTCCGCCACCTGCAGCCCGAACCAGGCGCTCGCCGGCACCTCCACCTCCAGCGATCCATCGGGCCTGCGGTACAGGAACACGTCCGCGGTTGGAGCCGTTTCTGCAACGGACGCAGTTTCCGCGGAAACGAACGGCTTCAGCCGGTCCTTGATGAGCGCCAGGCCCTCCCGGACCTGGGCCTCGGTCAGTCCCATGGCGCGTACGACGACGGCAGTGCTTCCCGCGGCCAGGTCGCCGAGGTGCCCGCGAACCAGGCGGGGGAGCCAGGGCGGGACGTGGCCCTGCTCCGCGAGCGCGTCAGCCTGGGCGGCCAGTAAATTGGTGATGCTGGTGGCGGCGATGCCGGGCGGGCCCACGGCCTTGATGGCGCGGACGGCTTCGTGGACGTGCCCGGGCTCCAGGTTTTCAGCTGCGGCGATCGCTTCCGGTCCGGCGTCGAGGAGCCCGCGGGGGGTCAGGTGCGCGATGACCAGGGTGAGCGCGTGGCGGCAGTCGGACCGGACTTCCGTTCCGGCGTCGGCTTCAAGCGTCGTGAAGGGGTCATAGGCCGGTTCCATGCCGCCGGGGAACTGGGCAGCGGTGGCCCGCCCCGTGCAGCGGGGGCAGGTTCCGGAGGCGACGTGCCGGCCGCAGCCGGGGCAGGGGTGGCCGTCAGCGCGCTCCAGGACGGGGTTCTCGGCGAGCGCGCGTTCTGTGGCCTGCGTGACCTCGTCGTGGGTCAGGGCCAGCATGCCCATGGCGTTTAGAAGCCCGGGCAGCGCCCGAAGTTCAGCGTGCAGCCCGGTCTGCAGCTGCAGGCTCTGACCCGCCACTCCGCTCGCCATGGCCCTTCAGTACCCCCTCAAACGCGCGCTCACTTTTGGTGTCTTCCCAGGGGACGCGCGCTCACTGGTTTCAGGTTGGTTGGTCTCCATTTGCCACGACGGCCGTTACTGCAGCGTTACGCTGAGCCCCCAAAACGACATCTACTGCTACCCAGTTGGGGGAGCCGCCACGAGTGAGCGCGCGTCGGCGGGGGAGCTGCCACAAGTGAGCGCGCGTCGGCGGGGGAGCCGCCACAAGTGAGCGCGCGTCGAAAAGGGGCGGCACGCTTGACGGCCCCAAACGCTTCCGCATATCCTGAACGAACGGTCGGTAAATAAATCCGCGCCGTCCCGGAAGGTCATTGCATAGGAGCAACCATGGCAGCGCAGAACCTGCAGTCAGTGCCCGCTGAGTCCACAACTGAACAGGCCCTGGCGGCCCAGCAAGAAGCGGACGCAGCCGGCCAGGCCCACTTCGACCGCGTCATCGCCGAAGATTCACGCATTGAGCCCAAGGACTGGATGCCGGCCGCCTACCGCAAGACGCTGCTGCGCCAGGTATCCCAGCACGCCCACTCGGAGATCATCGGCATGCAGCCGGAGGCCAACTGGATCTCACGGGCCCCCAGCCTGAAGCGCAAGTCCATCCTCATGGCCAAGGTCCAGGACGAGGCCGGCCACGGGCTCTACCTCTACAGCGCCGCCGAGACCCTGGGCCAGAGCCGGGACAAGATGATGGACGACCTCATCGCCGGCAAGGCCCGCTACTCCAGCATCTTCAATTACCCGGCCCGCACCTGGGCGGACATGGGCGCCATCGGCTGGCTGGTGGACGGCGCAGCCATCTGCAACCAGGTCCCGCTCTGCCGCGCCTCCTACGGCCCCTACGGCCGCGCCATGGTGCGCGTCTGCAAGGAAGAGTCCTTCCACCAGCGCCAGGGCTTCGAGATCCTCCTTGAGCTTTCCAACGGAACGGCAGCGCAGAAGCAGATGGCGCAGGACGCCGTGAACCGCTGGTACGCCCCGGCGCTGATGATGTTCGGCCCGCCGGATGACGATTCGCCCAATTCCAAGCAGTCCATGGCCTGGAACATCAAGCGGTTCAGCAATGACGAGCTCCGCAGCCGCTTCGTGGGCATGATGGTGGAGCAGGTCCGGGTCCTGGGCCTCACCCTCCCGGATGACCAGGTCCGCTTCAACGAGGACACCAAAAAGTGGGAGCACGGCCCGCTGGACTGGAACGAGTTCCAGGAAGTGCTCGCCGGCCGCGGTCCCTGCAACGCACAGCGGTTGGAACGCAGGCGGGAAGCGCACGACGACGGCGCCTGGGTCCGCGAGGCAGCGGCCGCTTACGCAGCAAAACAGTCAGCAAAGATGCAGAAGGAATACGCAGCATGAGCCCCCACGGCAACCCGGAAGCCCCCGCAAGCGGCGCCGCAGAAATCAACCGCGAAGCCCCCAAGGTCAGCCCGGCACCCAACGAGCACCACGACCGCTCCGCCTGGGGCCTCTGGGAGGTCTTCGTCCGGTCCAGCCGCGGCCTGAGCCACGTGCACGCCGGATCCCTGCACGCCCCGGACGCCGCCATGGCCCTCCGCAACGCACGCGACCTCTACACCCGCCGCAACGAGGGCGTCTCCATCTGGGTTGTCCCGGCCGACGCCATCGCCGCCAGTGATCCGGACTCCAAGGGCAGCTTCTTCGAGTCCCCGCAGGGCAAGGACTACCGGCACGCCACGTACTACACCAAGAGCGAAGGGGTGAAGTACCTGTGAGCACGCCCCCAACGAACACCGAAACCACGGGCCACGGCGACATCTCCACCGGCGTGGCCGCGACAATGGTCGGTGGTGAAAGCAACGCCTCCGCCACCCGCATCACCCCCGGCAACGCCCTCCGCCCGGAGGACATTGCCCTGGAGGTCAAGACCGGCCTGGCCAAGCCCACCGAGGACGTGGCGGAGTACGCCCTGCGCATCGGTGACGACGCCCTGATCCTGGCGCAGCGCCTGGGCCACTGGATCTCCCGCGCCCCGGAACTGGAAGAGGACATCGCCCTGGGCAACATCGCCCTGGACCAGCTGGGCCACGCCCGCAGCTTCCTCACCTACGCCGGTGCCGGCATCCCCAAGGAAGACGGCACGCCGCAGACCGAGGATGACCTCGCCTACTTCCGCCGCGAGCACGAGTTCCGCTCCGTGCAGCTGTTCGAGCAGCCCAACGGGGACTTCGCGGCCACCATCGCCCGGCAGTTCGTGGTGAGCTACTACCAGTTCGAGCTGTACCGCCGCCTCACCCAATCCACGGACGCCACCCTGGCAGCCATCGCCGCCAAGGCGGTCAAGGAAGTGGATTACCACCGCGACCACAGCGCCCAGTGGGTGCTGCGCCTGGCCGGCGGCACCGAGGAATCCCGCAAGAGGATGATCCACGGCCTCCGCACCATGTGGCCGTACGTTGCCGAACTGTTCCGCGACGATCGTCTGACGGCCAGCCTCGCGGAGGCGGGCGCCGCCGTCGCGCCTTCCTCGCTCAGGGAAGACTTTGACCGCCTCACCGGCGAAGTCCTCCAGGAAGCTGAGCTGGAGGTGCCGGACGTTCCGGCGGCCCCCGGCGGCGGCCGCGAGGGCCTGCACTCGGAGCACCTGGGCTACCTCCTCGCGGAGATGCAGGTCCTGGCGCGGGAGCATCCCGGGGCGAGCTGGTGACCGTGTACATTTCGGACTTCGAGACCCGGACCGCGACGCCGCGCCAAAAGGCGTGGGACATCGCCGCCACGGTGTGCGATCCGGAGATCCCCGTGCTCACCATCGAGGACCTGGGCATCCTTAGGGACGTGCAGGTGGCCGGTGGCCGCACCACCGTCACCATCACGCCCACGTACTCGGGCTGCCCGGCCATGGACGCCATCCGGGACGACGTGAAAACCGCGTTCGCCAAGGAAGGCTACGCGGACGTCAGGGTGGACCTGGTGCTCGCCCCGGCCTGGACCACCGACTGGATGACCGAGGCCGGCAAGGCCAAGCTGCGGGAGTACGGCATCGCCCCGCCCACCGGCAAGAGCGATGCGGCGCGGCATGCGGGGCCCATCCGGCTGCAGATGGCCGTGAAGTGCCCGCAGTGCTCCAGCCTGCACACTAAGGAACTCACCCGCTTCGGTTCCACGTCCTGCAAGGCGCTGTATGTGTGCCAGGACTGCAAGGAACCGTTCGACTACTTCAAAGTCCTCTAAGGAACCGCCATGACTGTTGTCCGCCAGACCGCCGCCGAGGAGGCGCAGGCCACCGGCCGCCGTCGTCCGTCCTTCCACACCCTTGCGGTGAAGGAGGTGCGCCGGCTCACCGAGGACGCCATCGAGGTCTCCTTCCACGTGCCCGCGGAGCTCGCCGGCAAGTTCGACTACCTGCCCGGCCAGTACGTGGCCCTGCGCACCACGCTGCCGGACGCCGACGGCGAGCCGCACGAGGTGCGCCGCAGCTACTCCATCTGCGCGGAGCCGCGCAGCTTCGAGGATGGCAGCAGCGAGATCCGGGTGGCCGTGAAGAAGGACCTGGGCGGGCTGTTCTCCACGTGGGCCAACGCCGAGCTGAAGGCCGGGGACACGCTGGACGTGATGAGCCCCATGGGAGCGTTCGTGTCCAAGCACGGCCGCGACGGGGTGGCCGTGGAACAGAACGTCATGAACTCCATGAACCGTCCGCAGGACATGGCAACCGAGCTGGCGGGGGAGGCGGGCAGCTTCGTGGCCATCGCCGCGGGCTCCGGCATCACCCCGGTGATCGCGATCGCCCGGACGCTGCTGGCCGCCAACCCGGAGACCCGGTTCGACCTGATCTACGCCAACAAGGCCGCCATGGACGTGATGTTCCTGGAGGAGCTGGCGGACCTGAAGGACAAGTACCCGCAGCGGCTGGCCATCCACCACGTGCTGAGCCGTGAGCAGCGGATCGCGCCGCTGCTCTCCGGAAGGATCGACGCCGAGAAACTCCAGGCGCTGCTGGGCACCGCCATCCACGCGGACGATGTGGACGAGTGGTTCCTGTGCGGGCCGTTCGAGCTGGTGCAGCTGTGCCGGGACACCCTGGCCGAGCGCGGCGTGAAGCCGGAGAACGTCCGGTTCGAGCTGTTCACGTCCGGCAAGCCGGACCGCCCGGAGGGGCATGCCGGCCGTCCCGTCATCGTGGACGAGAGCCAGGAGACGTACAAGATCACGTTCAAGCTGGACGGCCTGCAGGGTGACGTGGCCAGCCCCACGCATGCGCGCGAATCGATCCTGAACGCGGCGCTGCGGGTGCGGCCGGATGTGCCGTTCGCGTGTGCCGGGGGAGTGTGCGGCACGTGCCGGGCCAAGGTGGTTACCGGCACCGTGACCATGGACGAGAACTACGCCCTGGAGCAGGATGAGCTGGACAGGGGCTACGTGCTGACCTGCCAGAGCCACCCCACCAGCAAGGAAGTCACCGTCGACTTCGACGTGTAGGTAATTTGCAGCTTCAACGGAGGAGTTCCATGATTTCCCTTTCCATCAGCAACGGCACCGCCGAGGTTGTCCTCAACGCCCCGCACAAGCTGAACTCACTGGACGAGCAGGCGCTGCGGGATTTAACCCAGGCGTACGACGACGCTGCTGCCGCCGCCTCGCGCGGTGAGGTACGGGCGCTGCTGCTGCGGGGAGAGGGCCGCGCCTTCTGCGCGGGCCGGGACATCGCGGGGGTCACGCCGGAGAGCGACGACGCCGCCGCGTACCTGGGCGGGCTGGTGGAGCCGCTGCTGAAGAAGATGGCCGCGTTCCCGGCGCCGACGTTTGCCGCCTCACAGGGTGCCTGCCTGGGGGTGGGGCTGGGCCTGCTGCTGGCCACGGACGTGGTGTACGTGGCGGAGAACGCGAAGTTTGGTTCGCCGTTCGCCAAGCTGGGCGCCACGCTGGATTCGGGCGGGCACTGGTACTTCACGGAGCGGCTGGGGATGCACCGGACGTTGGACCTGATCTACACCGCGGACCTGATCTCCGGCGCGGAGGCGGTGGCGCAGGGAATGTTCAGCCGCGCCATGCCTGCTGATTCTTTGTTGGAGTCCACGCGGGCAATTGTGGAGCGGGTGGCCACCGGGGCAACGGGCGCTTTCGTGGCGTCCAAGGAGCTGGTGGCGCACATCCGCGACCAGCGGCTGGGGGTGTGGGCGTCCATGCAGGAGGAAAACGAAGAGCAGGCCCGCCTCTGCAAGACCGACGACTACGCGGAGGGCTTCCTGGCGTTCCAGGAGAAGCGGGAGCCGACGTTCACCGGCCGGTGATTGAGCAGCAACTGCTGAAGAACGGCCTCGCGGGTAGCTCCCGCGGGGCCATTTTCATGCCCGACTGGATGGCGGGCGGAAGAGTGATTCAGGCAACAGAATTGGGCTTCGGGAATGTTTCCGCAGGTCAGAGGCTGGTTGAAAGCTCAAGAAACAGAGGAGAACTTGGCGCAACCTTGACTGTACGGCGGGGCAAAAGCTGAGAAGCGGTTTGAAGAATGAAGGTGCGGCCCAATGGGGGGCCTCACAACATTCGAGGAGACCTCCATGCAGTCAGCCCTGCTCCCAGCCCCAACAGACACCTCCGGTATTTCCGGCAATGACGCCAGCCGGGAACCTATCCTGGCTCCCGGCGAGGCACGCGGTACTCCCACCCACCAGGGGCTCCTGCGGGTCGTGGTCCTGGTCCCGGCCTACAACGAGGCCGCTTCCATCGGGGCCACCCTGGACGGCTTGATGCTGCAGTCCCGCCCCGCGGACCTGGTCCTGGTGGTGCCCAACGGGTGCACCGATGGCACCGCGGAGGAGGCCCGGAAGTATCCGGTCACCGTCATGGAGCTGCCGCGGCTGGAGCACCGCAAGTCCGAGGCATTGAACCGGGCGTGGGCGCAGTACGCGTACGACGCCGATGTGCTGGTCTGCCTGGACGCTGACACGGTGCTGCCGCCCAACGCCCTCGAGGCCTGGGAACGGGAATTCGCCGGGCGCCGGTCGGCACGGCTGGGCGGGTCGTCGTCGAAATTCACCATGCAGGACCCCGGTTTCCTGAGCCGGCTGCAGAAAGCTGAGTTCGCCACCTGGACGGACACCGCGCTCCGGCGCCGGGAAACGAGCGTCCTGGCGGGAACAGGCTGCGCCATCAACAATGCCGTCCTGCGGGAGATCGCCGCCCGGGATGACCGCGAAGGCCCCTGGGTCTACACCTCGCAGGTGGAGGATTTCGAGCTGACGTACCGCATCCGGGAACTGGGCTACATCTGCCAGGTCTCCCCGGACGTCCGCGCCTACACGGACTCGATGAAGACCATCAAGGCGCTGTGGGGCCAGCGGATGAAGTGGCAGGTGGGCACCGTGGAGGACCTGCTGGACCTCGGCATCAACAGGCTGACCCTGCGCGACTGGGGCCAGCAGGCCATGGGTTTGCTGGGCGTGTTCCTGAAGGCCCTCTGGATTGCCGTGATGGTCCTGTCGCTCGCCCTGGGCGTCTTCAAGTTCATCCTGTTCTGGTGGCTGGTGCCGGTGCTGTTCATCGCGCTGGACATCAAACGGGCCCTGCGGATCCCGCACCGTGACTGGAAGGACGTCCTGCTGGCCGCCACCTTCTTCCCCCAGGAACTGTTCATGTGGCTGCGCTCAGGCTGGTTCCTTGCCTCCTGGTGCGCAGTCCTGAAAACCAAGATCACCCGGCGGCGAATCGACCGCTGGGAAGCCCAATACACAGCAGAGGATATCTAGTAACCATGTATGGAATGACCACCGCAGTCCCCGCCACCGGAGCAGCCGCCCTGGCCTACACGGGCCTGAACGTTGGCTCCTCGTTGCTCACCGCCCTGGGCGTCATGCTCATCGGGGTGGCTATGCTCTCGCTGCTGCGCAAGAACAGCAAAGCCAGGCCCTGATGCACAGGCTGCCGGCCCGGCCGGAAGCACCGGCCGGGCCGGCAGCCTGCACCCCGGGCAATCCGTCAGGAGGTGCGGCGTGCCAGCAGTGCGTTCTTGAACGCTGTTGCAGACGCGGCGCTGCTGTTGATCCTCCAGTCAGCTTCTTTTTGAATGTGGAACCAGACGAACCCCATGACGTCCGGCTGAGCGGCCAGGTAGGAGATCAGCTGCGTGTTCCAGGCGGCCTTGTCTCCGCCGGCTTCGCTGGACGCGGTTTCGGCGATCAGGATGGGGAGGCCCGGAGCCAGGGCCCGAAGCTCGGCGATGCCGGGTGCGAACAGGTCCTGCGGGGAGACCCAGCCGCTCCAGGACGCGGACGTGCCCCAGTTGTAGCCATCCAGAGCCACGATGTCCACGTAGCCGGCGCCCGGGTAGAGCCCAGCGAGGCTGGTGGATCCCCAGTAGGGGACGTTGGGGCTCCATACCCAAGACACGTTGGTGGCTCCCTGGGCCTCGACGACGTCGTGGACGTGCCGCCAGGCCTGGGCGTAGTCGCCGGGCTGATTGCCGTTGATGCTTTCAGCCCAGGGGTACCAGTCGCCGTTCATTTCGTGGGCGAAGCGCAGCTGGACCGGGTAACCCCACGCGGCAAGTGCCTGCCCCCATTGGGCGATGTGCGCGTCGAAGTCGCCGGCGGCGATCCTGTCCAGGCTGTAAGCCGGCTGGCTGACGCCACCACCCCAGGCCCACGGCTCCCAGGTCACCAGCGGCACGGCGCCGCGCGCACGGACGGCGTTCATTTCGGTGATGGGGGCGGGCTGGAGGAAGTCCTTGTAGAACAACACGCTGGACGGTGCTTCGCCGGCCAGGGAAGCCACCTCGTCGAGTTCAGCGGTGGCCAGCGGTCCGCCGTTGGTGGCAGTTCCGAAACGGAGCTTTGCGGTGCTGACCGCCGGTACTGCCGGCGGCGTGGGTGCGGGGACCGTCACTGTGAACGCGGCGGAGCCCTGCACGGAGGACGTCTTGGCTGTCACCGTGACTTTGCCCGTGGCGGTTGCCGGGATGGTGGCGGCTGCACTGAATGCGCCGGCCGCCGTGGTTTTCAGGGGGAACGTGGTGGATCCGATGATCACGGTTCCGGTGGCGGAGGCTTTGAAGCCGCTCCCGGTCACTGTAATGGAGGAGCCGGCCGGACCGGTGGCGGGGCTCAAGGAAATTTGGCCCGCGGCGGCCTGCGCTGCGGCGGGCTGCACCACGGTGAGTGCAAGGGCCAGGCCGAGGGCGGCGGCCACTGCCGCAAGGGGTTTCTTGAAGGTATTGAACACGGTGATCGATCCCCAGAATCGTTTTGGCAGCAACGCTTGCTGACGGTCCATACGTGCCGGATAGCACACGCTGATCGTAAAGGCGTTGCGCTCATATTGATCGGATCTTGCGTTAATCCTGCCCAAAAACTTAGCAAGGACCGGAAGATGCAGCATCCAGCGGCGAGACAATGTCCTGCTGCGACATTCACCAGCACCAACACAGGAAGGAGTGGTTCATGAGCGGGGACTGCGTCAACGGGTCTGCTGGCCCGGGCATCTGCGTTCTGGACCCGGCTGTCCTGGAGCGGTTGCGCAGCGAGCTCGACGACGACGAGGGCTGGAGTTTGTTCCTCAGCAACTTCCTGGCCCACTTGCCCCGCAGGATTGAGAAGCTGCGGGGCGGGCTGGCCCATGCCGACTACGAGGTTTCGATGGACGCCGTCCTCAGCCTCAAAATTTCCTGCCAGATGGTAGGCGCCGAACGGCTCGCTGGCCTTGCGCTGCAGCTGCAAGGGTTTCTCGGCGAGTTGGCCCGGCCGGAACAGGTGACGACTGAATGGCTGCATCTGTTCGAGATGTTCGAGGACATAGCTGTGTTGGCGGCGCATACAGGGCGGGTTCTCGGCGAGAGTGTCGCGCGAAACCTCTAGGAGACGCGCTCGGCTTGTCATACCAATGAAGCTGGGGCACCTTCGGAAGATGATGCGGAAGAATTCCATGTGCCCTCAGAGGAAGCGGACACCGGTCTGCCCGCTGTAGGTAAATTTGCTGCTGGTTTTCGTTCGCGCTGTCAGACAATTCGCCGAGCCGAGTCGATCGGTAGTGAAGGCTGCCATGGCATCCCTGTTAAAGGGTAGGTGGGGCCGGTAGGTCATAGTCCGCTTCGGTCTGTTGGCGTCCATAGAGGAGGAGAACGAGGAGCTGTCGTGTCTGTTCGACACCGATGACTTCGCCGAGGTAGTTCTGAGCGTTCTAGGAGAAGCCGCAGCCGACGGTCCACGGCCGTTGATTGATCCTGTCTATGTCTCAGCGTCATCAGAAGTTGAAATCCAAAATCAATTGCCTGCCGGTCCATCAAATTTGTTACGGTGCAGCTATGACTATGGGGAGAGCTGTAACAAAAGCCGTCATTCCTGCTGCCGGACTGGGAACTCGCTTCCTGCCCGCCACTAAGGCAATGCCGAAGGAAATGCTTCCGGTCGTTGACCGACCGGCTATCCAGTATGTCGTGGAAGAAGCCATTAAATCAGGGCTCGACGACGTTCTGATGATCACGGGCCGCAGCAAGCGCGCCCTTGAGGACCACTTCGATCGCGCACCGGGCTTGGAGCGACTGCTTGAACAAAAAGGCGATAAGGACCGACTGGCATCGATTCAGGCGGCCTCCGAGCTCGGCCCTATTCACTACGTCCGCCAAGGGGAGGCCAAGGGGCTAGGCCACGCGGTGCTGTGCGGCAAGCAGCACGTAGGGAATGAGCCTTTTGCCGTCCTGCTAGGTGACGATCTCATCGACGAAGCAGAGGACCTGTTGAGCACGATGATCGAGGTGCAGCGGAAAACAGGCGGTTCCGTAATCGCACTGATCGAAGTTGACCCGTCTCAGATCAGCGCTTATGGCTGTGCGGACATCACGACTATCGAGGGCGAAGATTACGTTCGCGTTAACAGCCTGGTGGAGAAGCCCGCCGTGGAGGACGCCCCATCGAACCTAGCGGTGATTGGGCGTTACGTGCTGCACCCGTCTGTGTTCAGTGTCTTAGAAAACACGGTGCCAGGCCGCGGTAATGAAATCCAACTGACGGATGCTCTGCAGACACTGGCCACCAGCGAGGGCGAAGGCTCGGGGGTGTACGGGGTGGTGTTCAAGGGCCGCCGCTTCGATACCGGGGACAAGCTTAGCTACCTCAAAGCTGTAATTACGCTCGCTTCCGAACGGGTGGAGTTCGGCGAGGATCTAAAGACTTGGTTGAAGGGCTTCGTGGCGTAGTTCTTCGTTTTACTCCCAGGGGGAGGTCCCTCGTCGCAAGGCGCCGGACCTCCCTCTTTTCGTGGTCTGAGATGCAATTACGGCACCTATGACAGCTCCTGAAGTATTCATCATGATGTCCAACAGGCTCGCAAAGCGGCCGTCTAGAAACAAGAGCTGTCCAATCTCGATGCTGACAGAAATCAGCAACCCAAGCACTGCGATACTCCAGATCCGCCTTCCCGGAAATGCAAGAGCGCTAGCAAATCCCACTGGCGAGAAGAGCGCTAAGTTGGCGGATGCTTCAATGAAGTTGTAGTTGAACCACCCAGGAACGCCTTGGTTATGGAGAAACTCCAAGACAGCTGCGAGTTGCCCGGAGACGAGCTGGTCAACAGGAGTAGGCCAGAAAGCGATGAAGGCCAGGGGTACTGCCATGGCAAGGAGGATAAGCCGCCAAAGCCTGGCGCAGCTGAGCAACCTCAAACGGGCCTCAAAGAGTTCGTGGAATTGCATGTGGCGAAAACGCTGCCGTCCCATGGTGCACTGCGCCATGTCTGCCTAAGGTCAAGTTGATAGAACACAAGCAAAAGGTGGGTGCTCCTCCATTTCCGGGGAGCACCCACCTTCGTTGGCGCTAGAAAGCAGTGCGCTTATGCAGCAGCTTCTGTCTTGGCGCGACGGCGAACCACTACTACCGAGGTTGCGCCCGCAGCCAATGCCCCAGCGCCTACCAAGGTCCAGAGGATCAGACCGGAGTCAGCACCGGTGCTTGCCAGGCCGGAGCCCGTGTTGGCCAACGGGGCACCGCCAGCGTTTCCGCCAGTGTTGGCCAGGGAAGCAGCAACGACCACCGTCACAGGACCAACGGTGACACCCGACGTGTTGCCCGTCGCGGTGATGGAGTACGTGCCAGCTTCATTGAGAGTCAACGGGACAGAAATCTTGCCCTGCTCGTCCGCAATTGCGGTGAGCGTCTGCGGAGCCTGGAATACAGGAATCTTGGCCGAAACCGCAGTACCACCAGCGTTTGTTGCACCGCTGGTAACAAGCGTGACCGTGATGGTCACGGTTTCACCGGCGAGGAAGCCCTGACCAGTAAACGTAAAGGTTTCTCCCGGTGCGACAGTTCCGTCGGAGACGGCGGCTGCCGGCGGAAGCGCAGGGTAATTTCCGGCCATCGCGGGCGCCGAACCGACGAGTGCGATCGAACCTGCAAGCGCGAGTGCTGCGAGTGTTTTCTTCATGTGTGTCCCCCCGGAGACGTTTAAGTTTTTGATACCCGATTTGGGGAGAATCCCCTCCACACGAGACCTAGTGCAGAACTACGGATAGATATCCCGAACAAAATTTATCATCTCAACCCGTCACAGACCAAGCTCAATCAATTCGGTTTACATAGTGTTAACGCGGCAGTCACTCTTCGCGAGCGCACGTCGCTTGCTCCACAGGGAGCAGAACGTCCTTCGAAAGCTGGACAGTCGGCGTTACAACAACGTTGGGCTCTGTGTGCTGCACGATCTTGCCGAAGGTGAACTCAACGGCACGGCTTTCACCTGGGGCAAGCCGAACCGACACCACACCAACCGGGCGGCTGCTATGGACGTAGGGGGCGAACTGGGTCTTTTGACCATCAACCATCGCCATTTCCACATTGGCCTGGACAGGACCGTAAGCCACGATGTTGGTTTGAACAGACCCCGCTGGTACTCCAAAGTTACCTCCGCCCGTGACATAGGACGGCAACGACTTGGCAGCGTCCGATGGCGCCGCGTTCGTGCTGCTGATGCGGATCGTTGTCTGCTCGTAGCCGTCTTTCGGACATCTTTTGACGATCTGCACTGTCCGCTTCACGTAGTAATCCATCTTCGCCCCAGTACCGTCATTGAAATACACCCCAAACTGTGCCGGAGCGATACTCGGCCCTGCAATGGCGCCGCTTACGTTGTACTTATTGATGATCGACTGTTCACCGCTCTGCGCTGACCACACAGAAACTCGGCCTTCGGACGTTCCTCTTGCTATGCCGGAAAGCAACTTCTTAGGATCGCTGCGCCCGCTAGTCACGGCAGCAAAGACTTCTTGAGCAACGCCTGCGAAATAGGCGTCTTGAATGCGAGGTTCGTCAATTTTGGCGTAGACGTCGGACAGCAGCGTCCGGACGATGTTCTGAGCACTCAGCTCAGTTGGCAACCCGGCAGCCTCAGATGCCGATAGTTCGGGAGAAGTGACCTTTACTGGACCCGTCCCTTCGAGTATGTAGCCGAGGGCTAGAGGGTCTACGGAAATCACTCCGTTCACCTTTTGACCCGTCTTTCTTTCCCACATCTCCTGTGCGGTTTCAGCTGCAGTCGGAAAGTCCGGGGTGAGATTCACGTCTTGAATGAATTTTCCTAGCCTGCTTGAAAAGATGGCTTGTTGGGCTGGGTCGACACCCAGGCTAGGACTTAGGGTTCCGAACTCACTCGCGCTGATTTGATCCGACAGGGAGAAATGGCCTTCATTCAACGACAAGACAGCGAGTGCTCCAGGAATACCACCGGAGGCGCGGGATTCGGCATTGTTCTGGACCAGGAGTAGGTAGCGACGTGGCTCCTGACTGCCGAGCATGGGTGGCACCACTGTTGAGACGTCTGCAGCGGTCTCCAAGATCTGCCTAGCAGAAGCCAACTCAGCTCTGGCTTCCTCTAGAGGTTGCGCCACCTCCGTTAGGAGTCTTGCAGTGTTGATCTTGACAATGCGCTCGTGGGACAACTTAACGACATTAGCGGCGGCTCGAAGTTTCGGCGCTCCTGCCTCGATGAGATTCGTGTTCACGGCCCCATCGGAAATGATGAGGTTGCCCAGCTTTGTGATTTCTGGATCGACGAGGAGCGGCACTGCTGCGCCTGTCACTACATCATGAAATGACGTCACACCCTCGGTGACTGCAGAGAAGTTTCGACCAACGAACGGGACGGACGATGCCGCATTCCACAAAGGGTCATCGGCAGCGTTCTTAGCTTTACTGACGGCCTCGGTAAGATTTCGTATGCCGTCTTCATCCCTTACAGCGCCTCCTTCAATGAGTTGCGCCTTTATCGAAGGTATTGAACTCCGGACTTCTTCGAGGGAGGACTTGATAATGATCCCGCGACTGAATAGCCAGCCACCTACGAGAACACATGCTGCGAGCGTAAAGCCCAAGAACAGCAGGCAGTTTCGCATCAGAGTGTTCTTGTTTTCCGATTTGCCTTTTTGCGCTCCGAAGGACTTCGGCATGTCATCACTATCTTTCGTGGAGAGCTAATTCTAGGAATGATTCAGATCAAGGATCAGTGCGCGCCGTGACCACCGAAAACAGCCTTAAATGTCTTGAGTAAGATCACAATGTCCTGGGTCAATGACCAGTTCTCGACATAATAGAGGTCTATTCGGATCGATTGCTCCCAGGTCAAGGATGAACGCCCGCTAACCTGCCACAGACCGCTCATGCCCGGGCTGACAAACAGACGTCTGTGTGCCGCATCGTCATAAAGGGCGACCTCGGCTTCTCGTTGCGGGCGTGGGCCGACAAGGCTCATCGTGCCGGTTAGAACGTTGAAAAGTTGCGGCAGCTCATCGATCGAGTACTTACGCAAAACTTTACCTATTGACGTGACTCTAGGGTCATTATCCACTTTGAACAGGGGTTGTCCTGAAGTTCCCTGCGCATCCAGTAAAGAATGGAGTTCGGCATCAGCATTGGTTCGCATGGATCGGAATTTGATCATCTGGAACGGAGTTCCGCCTTTTCCAATCCGACTTTGGGTATAGAAGATAGGCCCAGAACTTGTCGTCTTGACCAGGGCGGCAACCAAGAGAAGTAGCGGTGAACTCGCCAGAATAAGGAGACCCGCTACTGAAACATCAAAAACACGTTTGGCAAGGCGCTTACCCCCGGTGAGCTTCGGGGTTGAGACGTGAATGAGTGGGAGGCCTGCAACAGGTTGAGTATGAATGCGGGGTCCGGCGACATCGGTCAGCGCAGGCGCCAGAATCAACCCAGTCCCGCGAGAAGCCAACTCCCACCCGAGCTCCCGCAGCTGTTGTGGACTGAGCTGAGCCCCGGATGAAATTGCAACAGTGTCAGCATCACATCCGTCGATGCTCTCCAAGATAGAACGGACGTTCTTTGAGTATCCGACAACCGGCGGTTGCAGATCCTTCTCCAGCTCCGCCCCCTCATATCCTGCCAGGTATGCGGCTACGGGCTGATAGCCGGCCTGCGGGTGCTGCATGAATGAACGAATTAGGTGGCCAGCGGCGTGAGGGCCGCCTAGAACCATGACTCGCGAGGTGCTAGATCCTTGCGAACGCTCGACGCGGAGGAACTGCCGGAGGGTCCATCGTGCGAAAAACAGGGAGAGAAGGCCCACGGGAAGTGCCAGGCCCACGTATCCTCTGGCTGTTTCGAATTGGGTCAGATACGAAAGAATAGCAACAATACCAAATAACCATAGAGATGCGGTGAAAACGCGTTTATACTCCTCTGCACCGTCGCCGAGAATTTTCGCATCACGACTTCCCCAGATCCCCAAGAATGTCCACCAAGCTAGTGTTAGTAGGACGGTCAAGACTGCGTAGGTAACTGCATCGCGTTCGGCAGTGCCCTCAGTTCCCAACTGGAATCGCACAACATAGGCACCGCTGGTGGCCCATGCAACCGTGAACAAATCAAGAATTGTTAGGCGTTTTCTAAATTTTGCGCGCCAATCAGCTTTCTGCTTCAAGGGAGGCCCTTCTAAGTACAAGCCCGAAATACAGACTTCGAACCCGAAAAACTATGCGCCGCTCGGCGCTTGATGTTAGTAACTCAATTTCCTTAGCGACGACGGCTGGCATCGTTGTCCGGGAACAGGATCTGATCAAACTCTGATTGGTTCGCCGATTCAGAGCTCGCTCCACGCTTGTAAGCGGAGGATTGCTTTTTCTTGCTCAAAGACGGTTTGGTTTCATAACTGTAGTAGTCGTATGCATCCGGACCTCGGCCTGGCACAAGATTTAGGACGATCCCAAGAACTTCGGCCTTCACCATCTCGAGGGCTGCCAAGGACTTTTCTACGTCGTTAGTCTTGACCTGCTGGCTTCCCACCACTAGGACGACGCCGCCCACCAACTGTGAAAGCACTGCCGCGTCCGTGACAGGCAGCAGAGGCGGCGCATCAATGATCACAGCGTCGAAGTCGTTTTCCAGCCGCTTGATTATCTGCTTCATGGCTTCGGAACCCAATAGTTCGCTGGGGTTGGGCGGGATCTGACCCGAAGTGAGAACAAATAGTTGATCCTCGCCCCATGGACGAAGGAGATCCTCGAGGGGAGTACTTCCGACAAGGGCAGTGGTTAGGCCAGCATTACGTTCTAGCCCTAGATATTCTCCGACCATGGGTCGCCTCAGGTCCGCATCGATAAGGGCAACAGTCTGCCCGCTCTGAGCAAGGGCAATGGCAAGGTTAATCGCTGTCGTGCTTTTGCCTTCACCTGGCAGGGATGAGGTAATGAGGACAGTTTTTGAGGAATGGCTGACATGAGAAAACTGGAGATTTGTCCGGAGCTGGCGAAACGATTCGGCGCGAGGGCTAAGCGGTGGCGTCTGAGTCAGCAACGGTTTTCTGGCCGCATCTTCATCGAACGAAATTCCGCCCAATATTGCACTATTAGTGATCTTCTTGACGTCGGCCTCGCCACGAACTTTAACGTCCAGAGCTGACCTGAGCACTGCGATACCAAGACCAAGCGCAAGACCTGCCAATAAGCCAATGGCGATGTTCATCTTGGTGTCGGGCGCCGAGGGTTCCACCGGAGCGACGGCTGGAGTTAGCACGGACAACCGCACAGGAGACGGCTGTCCGTTGGTCGGACTTTCGAGCCGGTCAACAACTTGTATGAGGCTTTCACCGACTGCCTGGGCGATCGCCGCAGCAGTGGCCGGCGACGAATCGCTGGCGGAAATGGTTATCAGCACGGTGTTGAGGTCCGCCGTCGCCTTGATGCGCTCCGCAAGGTCGCTGGGAAGAACATCCAGTCCGAGACTATCTATAGTTGGCTGAAGAACAGCAGGGGTCTTAGCCGTTCGTATGTATGACTGGACGCGAGCCTGGCCGAACGAATTGCCCTGCTGGAGTTCTGTGATCGTGCCGGTGTTCTGAATCGCTACGAAGARCTGAGTGCTTGCCGTGTAAGTACGGGTAATAGCCAGCGATATGGCGCCACCGGCAATTACCCCCAACAAGGCGCCGGCGACGACAATAAGCCAATGCCTACGTAGAATCCGAACGTAGTCCATAAGCTCCACTGTCGTGACCTCTCAGTAATGTGATCATGGCCATGGCAGAGAGGTTCGGACACGAGGCTCCCCGCCCAAGGCTCGTAGTCGTATGCTACCCGCTGGGATGGAAAGGAAACCAACTGTCAGCAGCATGACACGTTCCGGGTCACATTGCAGGCCCAGACGCGGTGCCGCCAGTCGTCCTCGGGTTACCATCTATCGAGGACGATTCACCCAGTCGCTGTTGTCATACCGAGCTGGCAATACGCTCGACGGGATTGAGCGTGCGCGCTGCCCGAGGGTCGGCCTGGGCTTCCCTGTTCATGCAGATTAGGGGAGGCCGTTTTACGAGCGTGAATAGTTCAAATATGATTTTGCGGGTTATCCACTGGGGGAAATTTCACACCATGAAGCAATCTGATTCGGCACGTCCAATCTCTGTCCCCGTGCCATCATTGCCAAGAGAATCCTGGCTGCAGGTCAATGTGGTTTGCGTAACTTACAACAACAGCGAGACTGTAATACAGCTTCTCGACAGCCTGTTGGTCGAGGTAAAGCAAATCGCTGAGGTCGTCATACACGACAACGGAAGTTCTGACTCTACGGTCGGACTAGCCAAGGGCTGGCAGACGGAGAACCCCGGGCTGCCACTGAAGATCGTTGAAGCCTCAAATGTGGGGTTCAGTGGGGGAGTTTTTGGGGGGTCCCGAAAGCTTGAGGATCAGAGTCTGCCTACACTCTGTCTCAACCCCGATGCGATTCTCGCTCAAGGTACTATCGACCTTCTTCTTAGAATCCTCCGCAATAACAGCAACGTTGGCATTGCAACAGCCCCACTCTTGATGACTGACGGCTCCATGGATCCTTCCTGTGTGCGGACTTTGCCGAAACTTGGTCCGTCAATTCTGTACGCGATCCTAGGCAAATTACTCCCCAAATCGGTGCGATATAACGGTGCCACTCTGGAAGACATTAAGTCACCGATGCGTTCTCAGATATCTGAGACGGCATATACAGAAATTGAGGCGACGACGGGCGCCCTCATGCTGGTTAGCCCTAACTTTAGGAGCGCACGAGGTCCGATTTTTGACTTGTCATATTGGATGTACGGAGAAGATCTTCAACTTTGTAAAGATGCGGCCGAAGAAGGCTATGTTGTGGCCATGGCTGACTGCGAGCCCTCTATTCACATCAAGGGAGTATCGAGTGGTTGGCCGCGAAGCTCCAAGTCAAACAAGGCGTTTTACGACGCGCTGCATATCTACTATCTGAAGAACTTCAGTCGCGGTCCCGTCGACCGTTTTCTGAGCAAACTTGCGGTCAGCGCACTGTTAGCAAGTAGCGAGGTTGTAGGCAGGACTGCCCGTGCACGAAGGTCGACGGCCGGGTAATGACAGAGAAGTTACATAAACCCCCGAATCGAATGCCAGCCTCGAGAGGCGGAGCTAGCTCTCGGCGTGACGTCCTGTTGGTGGCGATAGTCGGCATTTCTGCTATTTTGCCATTTCTTCTGGCGCCCATTCGTGCACAGATTTTGGGTCCGGCCGGACGCGGCGAGTTCGCATTCTTTCAATCCTCTGTAACTGCCGTTGGCATTTTTGCGGCGCTTGGATTAAGATTCGCGTGCTACGAAATTAGTTTTCTTAGCGAAAATCGTTTCGGCTTCCGAATGCGACGTCTTGTCATCTACTCGATGTTGGGTGCCAGCGTCGTGATCGCACCCACCACCTGGATTGCCTTCAGGGAAATTAGCCCAGCGGTTGGATTCGCTATCTTGGCGACTCTCGTTCTGGCGCCCGGAGCCGCACTTGTGCAGATTGAAACGGCCAACGCTAACTACCTTCAGCGCCGCCACCGTATAGCTTCAGTCTCATCGGTGCCTCCCGTTTTCGAATTCCTAATTACTCTGCTACTGGTGATCGTACAGAAGTTCAATCTGCTTCTTGCTCTGATGGTCACGCTTGGTGCGGAGGCCATACGCACAACTATGGCGGCCGTTTGGTACTTCCGCGACAAAAGTCGTCGAGAAGATCGGTCTAACCTAACGGACAAAGCCCTCGAAAGAAGGCTGATGGTTTCAAGTTTTAAGAATGCGCCTGCCGTGGTTACCCCGTTACTAAGTGGCAACCTTGACGTGCTGCTGTTCGCCCTCTGGGCTCCTACAACAGTATTGGGGCACTACGCAGTAGCGAAGTTGGGCTTTAGCGTACTCGTCATTCTGGGAGGCGTTCTTGAGGGCCGTTTCCTGGCCAGCTTCAGGCGCCACACAAGGATAAGAGGCCTAGTCAACGTTGTTTGCTGTGCTGCTGTGCTCGCCGCGGCCTGTGGTCTTAGCGGCTGGGTCCTGACTCCCATCATTTTCGGTCCTGACTTCATTCCCTCCGCGCATGCCTTCCCCCTACTCGCTGCGGCAGGAGGGTTAGCGTTAGTTTTTGCTTGTCTTTCTGCAGCAACGGCGCAAAACGGTGTGAGTTCCGTCTACCCGGGTGTCGTCGTGCTGTCGTCTTTGGCCCTGGGGTGCTTTCTAGTTCCGCTTATGGTCGGGACGGATGTCGTTTCCCTAACTTTCGCGCTTGTCTTTGCTCAGCTAATTGGCGTCGTGGTAGTTACCGTCCAATTTTTTAGGAGCGGATCAAACTGATAATAGATAGAGTTCTTTCTCGGGTAGTAAAGCGAATTCGTCCTAACACTAGTCTTTCATCGGGCTTGCCCATCCAAACACTTCTAGGATGGTACATCCGCAAGGGTGCTGGACCTGCTGTTCGTGGTCTTATTCACAGTCCACGCTTTGGCTCAGTCAAACCTCCCTTTTTTCAAGGGAGTGGCGTAAAAGTCTCGTATGCCCGGTCAGTCCACTTAGGCACGGGCGTTTCCATTGGCGCCAATTGCCTCGTAAATGCTTTCTCCCAAGAAGGCATCGTAATTGGCGATGGAGTCACCCTCCGGGAAAATGGATGGATTCAGTGTTCATCCAGTCCAGGTAATCCTGGGCTAGGTCTTCGTATCGGAGCGAACACCTACGTTGGGCCCGGCTTCATTTTCGGAATCGGCGGCCCCGTCGTGATTGGGACGGACTGTCAAATTGGCGCTGGGTTCGTCATTGTGGCCGAGAACCATGCGGTAGGACCCGAAGGTGCAAGCAGCACGGAGGTTATACGACGTGGAATCCGGATCGGCGACAGCTGCTGGATAGGTCATAGGGTCACGATTTTGGACGGCGTAACCCTTGGGGAGCATTGTGTTGTCGGAGCCGGTGCGGTAGTGACGCGCAGTTTCCCTGCCAATTCGAAAATCGCAGGCGTTCCTGCCAAATTGGTTAATAGTCCCGTGGCGAGTGCGTGAGTCCGGAATGGTGCTTCGTGCTCAACCCAATGCTCTCGGTATAACGGACGATCAGTCGAAGACTTCCTGGTCAACCTATCTCGTTCTAGCGGCCGTAATTTGGTTACTTGTTGGACCAAGATTATCCATAGTTGCGATCGCCGGCTCTTCAGTGCGATTAGAAGACTTTATTTTGATCGCATTATGGCTATTTGTCGCTCTACATTGGCGTTCTATAAGGGTAACCCTGCCCCCACGCTCGGTTGTGCCTATCACCCTGTTAAGTCTTGTCGCTCTCGTTGTGAACGTAGCTGCGGCGCGTGTTGACATCGGCCCATCAGCACTCTACAGCCTTCGAATCTTGGAGTATTGGGTAGTATTTCCAGCGCTATACTACGTATTTAAGTCGACGTCGCTTAAGAGTCTTGACTTTTTTGTGAAGATGATTGGGCTCATTACCGTAATTCACGTGAGCGTCGCGGCAGCTCAGTCCGTTCTCGGCCTCGATATCGGCTTCTCAAAGTTCTCTGCAGATCGAGGCGCAGGACTTACCGCTGGCCCATACGAGCTGGGCGCGATGTGTTCCATGTTAGCTTTGTTTTGGCTTGCGCGGCGGAATTATTTGCTGGCTGGAATCGCGTGCATCGGTTTGCTGCAATCATCTTCGCGGATTTCCATAGTAGCGTTGGTCATCGGGGCAGTTGTACTTTTCCTGAAGGACGAGTCACCAGGGTCTAGCCCCGCTCCGCGGTCACGCAAGTTGTCAGTCGTTGTGGGTGCTGGGGTGTGCGGGCTCCTGATACTGGCTTTGACACCGGGGCAATCCGCGCAGGGTGAAGGAGAGTCTCTAACAGACAGAATCGCCAGCACCTCGGCCCTTACCTCCTGGAATCTTGCCGGAGAAGTCGTTTCTGGAATTTCACTGCCAAACAGCAGTGAAGAATACAACTGGGTCGCCTATGGCGCCGTTAGGACGCTGCTCAGTGAAGCGAATTTTGTAGATGCGGGTGGGGGCGAAACCAGTGACATGGTCCGCTTTTACCGATGGCATATTTTGGTTGATTCTTTGAATTCCGTGGATAGATTCCTATTTGGCTTGGGCCCGTCATTCGCAGGTCCATCGGTAGACGGCTCGTATGTGCGAATGATTGCCGAGACGGGCTTGCTTGGATTGATAGCATGGGTATTTTGTCTTCGCAAGTGGTCTCTCCGGCTTTCTCCAGTCACTAATTCGATCTTTGTCGCCCTTCTTGTTGGGGCAGTGTTTATTGATGTTCTCTATTCTATGAAATTGATGGTGCTGATGTGGGCCTTCTTTGCCATAAATGATGCTTCTAGCCAAGAAGTCGCTCAGGTATTGCCCACCGCGTCAACGCCCGGCTAAGAGGATGACTTTGACTGATAGTGTTTTGCCACATGTTTCCAGAACCGTGGACTTCGTTGTCCGGTCTGATGCTTTTGTAAAACCGGGGGGTGACACGCATCAGGTAGAACGATATGCCGTTGTTTTACGGAAATTGGGATATGACGTCGAGATTTTTGAACATAGGGAAACGCTAAAGTTTCGGAGTGGAAGCATCGTCCACATTGTAAATGTTGACCGGCCCTACGACTTTCTTTCGGCTATCCGGCTTGCAAAAGGCCATAAAGTTGTCGTTTCATCTATCCATCATGACTTGGATAATGTCCGTGAGATGCGCATGGCAGAGAAGGGACAGGGGCTCCGTTCTTTCGTGGGTCGAGTTCTATCCGAATCAGGGAGGGAATTTTTAGCCTACGCAGTGAGATCCCGGAGGCAGGTGACCTCAGTGCGATCCGCCGCACTCTGGATGTTGGCAATGCTGAGGGCTACCAGCCGAGTAAGACAAGTGTGGCGTCTCACTGGGCGAGCGCTTGAAGACGTAGCAGCTGTCACGCTCCTGGCAAAAGGGGAGGGGGTTTCCCTTGAATCTGACACAGGATGGTCGGGGCATAATGGCGTTATAATTCCCAACGGCATACCTGACCACGCTGAGTCGGCCGTCAAAGTCGATTGGGCGAGTCGCACCGTTGACCTCTGTGTAGTCGGTCGAATTGAGCCTCGAAAACGGTCGGTGGAAGTCGCCACCGCAGCTCATAAGTTGGGACTCAATTGTGTTTTCGTCGGGCCGGCAAGTCCTTCAGCTCCGGCTTACGCATCAGACTTTTCTGAGTACGTCGGCACTTCGCCGCACATAACCTGGCTCGGTCCGAGATCCCATTCCGAGGTACAGGATCTATTGGGTGACTCAAAGGTGCTAGTTAACGCTTCTTGGGTGGAGGTACAGAGTCTGGTTGACATAGAAGCTGCGAGGAGTGGCTGTTGGGTGGTCACTGGTCGTGGGGGAAATTCTGCGGAGTGGATGGTTGAACGACTCATTAGTGTGGACACGCACGACGTGGACAGGATCTTGTTGGTTGCCTCGCAAATTGTGAAGGATGGCGTTCCACCAAGCGGTGAGCTCTACAGCCAAACGTGGGACGAGTCTGGAAGTGCTCTTGCAACCGTCTATGAAGCATAACGGCCTGGCTCCGATGGTTGGATACGGTCGGAGCATAGGTAGTTTCCGATTTTCGTGAAGCATTTTAGTGTTGAAAGCTGAGGAAGTTTTGATGCGTGTAGCTATTGATGGAAGGCCCGTGAGATACCCGCTGGCCGGTGTTGGCCAGTACGTATACAACTTATCCACTGGTATTCATGAACTGTCCGATGAAGAAATTGATTTGTCGGTTTTCATGGCTCGTGGTCTGCGCGAGAAGAACGCTGAGGCCGATCGTCTGACTTCCGTACTGGGGAAGTCGTCATCCCACATGAACACTTGGGTACCGCGGAAGGCCATCAACGCCGCACTAAGGTATGCGCCGGCAGCTGTTCCCGAACGCTTGCTTGGCGGCGACTTCGACATTTGGCATTCTACGTTTTTTGAGGGATATCCAAACCGGAAGAGCGGGCAGCGCCTCGTCTCGACTATTCATGACATTATCTTTGTGGATCGCCCTGACCTGTTTCCTTCTCGGAATCTGTCTGCCTCTCGATGGGCTTTAGATCGGCAAGTGCGAGACTCGGACGTACTTATCTGTGTAAGCGAGTTTACGAAGCAGCGGCTCTTGTCTAACTCTGAAGTCGAGGAAGACCGAATTAAAGTCACGCCACTTGCCGTGTCGGTTAGACCTCTTTCTGCTGAGTCTGCAGAAGACGAGCGAAGGAAAGCGGGGATTGATCGACCCTACGTTCTCTACATTGGCAATTTAGAGCCTAGAAAAGACGTTCCAACGCTTCTTCGCGCCTGGCTCAATTCAAGTGCAAAGGACGACTACAGCCTTATTCTGGCGGGCGCTCCAGCCTACTTGTCCCAAGATACAGTTGCAGCCATCGGCAGCGCGTCGAGAACTGCCGACATCAGATCGCTAGGGTATGTTTCCGAAAGTCTCAAAGCGGCGCTCCTCTCTGGTGCACAGGCATTTGCGTATCCCTCCGTTTACGAGGGTTTTGGTATACCAGTACTCGAAGCCCTTGCCTATGGGTGCCCAGTAATCGCGTGTGACACTTCTTCGATACCTGAGGTGGTTGGTCCGGGTGGAATTCTAGTGCCAACCGGCGACTCTCTAGCTATGAGTCGGGAGATTGACAGGCTCTTAGCGGACGAAAAACTGTCAGCGAAACTAGCTTCGGAAGGACAGCTCCATGCGCAATCGTACAGCTGGAATAGGGTTGCGGCTCAGACGGTGGCGGCATATCGTTCAGCAGTTGCACGCTAAGCGCTACTGAACCACTTGGGTGAATTCGTAACCGAGCGCTGGTGATCTGGGAGCGTCCTGTGAATCTCGTTTCAGGACAGCCGCCTAGTGTTTCGCGGGCACGAACGAATATTTAGGGGGAAAAGATCGATAACGTTTCGAATCGCCACTACTGGATGGATCTTCTCCGTGGCTGCGCAATAGTTCTTGTTGTAATACTCCACGCCACTGAGATATCGAAAACTTTCCAGCTGGGCCCGCCTGAATGGCTGGATGTTTTTAATAGGTTCTTTTCGCCTTTCAGGATGCCGACGCTAATGTTTCTGTCCGGTCTTCTGCTGTCCCGATCGCTCGCTAAACCTAGGTCGGCTTACTACCTTGGTAAGATCAACATGATCTTTTGGCCTTACCTCATATGGTGTCTCATATACCTGCTCGTGGGTGGCAGTGGTCTAGCCATCGGTAATCCTATGTCATGGATTGCAACAGGGTATCTATGGTATATATTTTTCCTCGGTTGCTATTATTTCCTCGCCCCACTTTTGCTACGGGTTTCATCTCATTGGATAGCTCTGATCGCATTGATCGCGTCGCTTCCCTTTTCGGAGGGTTTGGTTAAGTATTTCTTATATTTTGCCGCCTTCTTCTTTGCGGGCCATGCTGCATCAGTGCATACCGCCTATCACAGTATCCTGTTGACCAAGAAATGGGTTATTCCGTTGGCCGTCATTGCGGTTGGTTTTGGAGTATTCTCGATTCTTAGCAATTATCGTTGGGAAGGACAGTACGCATTATTCTGCTGTGCAGGAATCATCTCCGTAATCTACTTGGCGAAGAAGTGTGCGGGGGCGAGAGTCCTTCGCCCGCTGCGCTTCGTGGGGGAGAATTCGATGATTTTTTATACCAGTCATTTTCCCGTCCTGGTCCTACTTATTGGCTTCTTTTCTAGGTTCGAAGGGTTTCCGGGCTGGGCTGCGACAGCTGCAGGTGTGGTGGCCGTAGCCGCCGTCGGACTGTCGTGCATTTCGTTGCGAAAGGCACCGCCGGTATCGCTCTTGTTCGTTGGTCCGTTGTCGTTCGGGCTTTTGCGGCGCACGTAATTTCACTGACTTAGACATCTCCCCAAGAACCAGCCTTTCCCCGAATGCGAATGCCAGCTTGGCTGCTCGTGGGAACGGATGCTTATAGCACTTGACGAGTAGTGGGGCAAATGCCTTGTGATGCCGCATTGCTTCCCTGAAGGCGATTTCGTTCCTTGACTTGCGTCGATTATTATTTGTGCTACTGGACCTTCGAAGGGGGACGAGATGACTCAGGAGCGCGTGCTTCAAATTCCTGCATTAACCGGCATACGTATACTGGCGGCTCTTGGCGTCGTCGTTGGTCATTTCGACAAGATTTTATACGGGTTGTTTCCAGGAAGCAGGGTTGCCGCTCCTATCGTGCAGGGCGGGTATCTAGGGGTGGAGATGTTCTTCATCCTTAGCGGATTCATAATTAGCCACAATTATGCTCATCGATTCGTGTCATTCTCGAAAGAAACTTACCTGACTTTTTTGCGTAATCGTTTGGCTCGACTTTATCCTGTCCATTTGTTCACTTTGAGTCTGGTTGTGCTCTTGGTTCTCACTGCGTCGCTTGCTCACGTGGCATTGAACTCCGATGGAAAGTACGACCTGCTTAGTTTTATTATGAACGTGGCCCTACTGCAGAGTGTCCCGCCGGCATGGTCCTGGAATGGTCCTGCTTGGTCTATAAGTGCTGAGGCGGGGGCCTACCTAGCATTTCCGTTGTTGGCGCTGGCTGTTTGTCGCGTTCGCACTTGGAAGTCTGCTGCTCTAATTGCAGGGGCTTCGATCATACTGACGATTTCTGCCCTATATTTTGTGGCTTTCACATCCGATTTTTCCGCTATCAGTTACCCCAGTATGTGGATACGTATTGCAGGCGAGTTCACCGCCGGTTGTTTTCTGTGGCGAGCTTGGTCTGTAAGTGGCGCCCGTGGTTACCTTTATGACTACCTCGCTGTGGCGGCGTGCCTAGGGGTATTGGGCATATTGTTTCTTACGCCTACGGAGAACGTATCTAACTTTCTCGCACTACCGCTTATAGCCCTGTGCATTTTTTCTTGCGCTTCTGCCAGGGGGCCGGTCAGGTGGCTTCTTTCAATGCGTTTCATGGATTACGGGGGCCGCATTTCCTATAGCGTCTATATGGTTCACGTACTTGTCCTGATGGTTGGAGGGAAGGTTCTGCCATGGGAGAACTTTGCGAATTCGGGCTGGATGCTTCGGGTTGCGGTCCTGTCGAGTTACTTTGCTATGACCTTCATTCTGGCGGCACTGACCTATAGATTCGTGGAGGAGCCGTGGCGAAAGCGCATCGGGGCTCGGAAGAGCCGAGTGCGCAAGTCGTTGGACTCCGAAACTGCAGTGGGTTCTTCGTCTCGAACCTAGTGAGTTCCGTGAGTGGAGGTCTTCGTGGTTGTTGGTAGCCGTCCCCTAAGTCAGTGGCGTCGTGGACGCGGCATCGATTCAATTCGCTCCAAAGAGAAGTAGTTCCTCCGGACGGGGTAGCTTCGTCGGTAGGGGATGGCTCGCCTTGCTTGCCTATGACGACGCTACCTGGAAGCTAAGTGCCGACTCGCTCAAGAAACGGCTTTGGGGCCTGCAGTCGGCAGTTTCGTTCGCTAGGGCCCTACTGATTCGTAAGGGGTCGGTCGAGCCTTATTTTGACTTCGCTCCAGTTCTGTTGTGAGCGCGTTCCGCACGACTTTTCAAACCTGATGGGTGTGAATTTGACCCAAGCCCTTTGTCGTCGGTGGCGTTGGTAGATTCGGTGCTCCAGATTGTGAGATGCCTTGTCTGAGCTTCTGTTAGGCGGTCAGCGCTGACGGCACCGGAACTTCTTCTGCAGCAGCCATAAGCGTGACTCCATTTCTGTCTCGTCCGCACACGTGCAAACTTTGCGCATGGACTCTGTGAGCTGCAGAGATCAGTTCTCTGACTTTCCGTATGGAATCGTCGGCTCCAGTCTGGGGTTCGGTCCGGGCATTTTTGGTGTGGGGGCCTAGTGACCCAGCCTTGGCCGCAGATATATCGTTCTTTCGGACGCAGGATGGGCGCTTGTCACGGGCAGGTTCTTATCGTGACTTTGTCGCCGTTTGGTTTGACGCGATTTGTCAAAAGCTTTGTTGCGTGGTTGGGTCTATGGGGACGCTCGCTTACCCAATGGAGGCTGTTGTGGCATTTAGTGACTACGCCCTTTCGCTCTGCGCACTGCTCAGCACCCTGTGCGTTCCTTTTTTCGTTCTTTATCAGATGCTGCGGCTCAAGCGCCGAGCACTCCGGATCCCTGTCCAACACGCACACCGAGGTAACCAGCGCTGATTATGCCTTACGTCGACATCAATCCCCACAGAGGCCGGCCCAAATGGGTTGGGTACAGTGTCCTTGTCATTCTTCTGGTCCTAACAATTTGCGTGGTTGCTACAGCCCTCCTTCACCACTGAATAGGCTGCGTGGCTCGGTTCAGTTGTCACAGCACCTAGACTTACTCTTTGAACTAGTGCTGCATAACAGTTTGCCGAGCGTCCGGGGGGACAGACATGCCACAACCGGCGGATCAGAATGCAGGCGCCCCAGCAGAAGATGCAGGGCAGCCGCAACTGCGCCGACGCCGCGACATTCGTCGTGCCGATGGCTCGCTTGAGGATGCCTGGACAGGAACCATGTCAGCCGTAACACCCAACACGCCTCGCAAGAATGACGCCGGGCCGGCGACTCGCCGCTCGTCCTGGGCGGAGGCGGCGGCCGCGGCCGATGCAGCCAAGCCCGCCGTATCGGGGCCTGCCGCTCCGACACGCCAACCGGTTTCCGCGAAGCTCGATGCCCAGCCGAAAGCTCCCATTACCGCTGTTCCCAGCGGTGCTGCCACGGCTGCTGACGCCCCTCAGGAAGACTCTGTGCCGCCATCCGACGTAGTTCCTCAGACGCCCGCCTTCCGACGTAGCCGCCCAGCAGTGGCCGACGCCATAGCAGACAGTCCTGCGCCGGACTTCATCAGCTCGCCCGGACTGTTCGTCAAGGAGCAGAAGCCGCGCCCCATCGGTGGCTTCCGCGGCGCAATGTACAAGCTGACCGGCGGCTCCTGGAACATGGGACCGGGGGCGAAGCAGCGCCAGGAGGACGAACTGGCCCGCCGCATTTCACGGCAGCTCCAGGGCAGCTACAACACCGCCATCCTGAGCCTCAAGGGCGGCATTGGCAAGACTTCCACCACCGTCGGAGTGGGCCTTACCCTCGCTGAATTCCGTGGCGATGCGCCCTGTGCCATTGATGCCAATCCGGACTCTGGCGACCTCGTGGAGCGCGCTTTGGGCGAGGGCATTTACCAGCAGGCCAGTCCCCGGACCATTACAGACCTGCTCGAGAACATCGAGTCCATCGACTCCCTGACCGCGTTGGCCCGGTACATGCACCATGCAGGCCGGCTGCACCTCATCGCGGGGGAGCAGGACCCGGAAGTCTCGGACTCTCTCACCGCCGAAGAGTACTTGCGGATCCGCAAGCTCATCTCCGGCTACTACTCGGTGGCTCTAACCGACTGCGGTACGGGCGTGACGCACAACGCCATGAGCGGAATCCTGCAGTCTGCGGACAATCTGGTCATCGCCGCTGGCTATGCGGTGTCTGGCGCAAAGCGTGCCCGCAGCACCCTGCAATGGCTGGCCGGCCACGGGTACGAGGACCTGGCGCGGAACGCCATCGTCGTGATTACCGACAAGGACGAAGTGTCGTCCCGCGTGGACAAGGGCGCCATCGAGGAACACCTGTCCGGGATCTGCCGCCAGCTCATCGCGGTTCCCCACGACCGAGGCGTTGCAGACGGTGACCTGGTGACCCTCGACGTGCTCAAGCCCGAAACCCGGCGGGCGTACAAGGAGATTGCTGCAGCGATCGTGGACGGGTACCAATAGCTTCCGTCCGATGTTCCGGCCAGGAAACGTCGGTCGTCTGTACGGACGACTTATGCACCCCTCGGCAGGAGTCTTCAGCTTGTAAACCGGGGCAGTACTCTGCCACGGCCAGCCAGTCTGGCAAGATCTGGCAACGCCCGCCTATCGTGGTGTTCTCGGTTGTCATCCGCCGCGTCCATGGAGTAGGGCTCAGTTCGTCAGGAGCCTGCTCCGGTTTTTGACAGCAGCCCTTCGAAGACGCCGATGCCGCTACGGGCCGGGTCCTCAGCCTGAAGGTCTCCTCCACCATTGCGGGCGCCGCCCGGCTGGCGGCACGCCGAGGTGCTGTAGGGGCTGGTGTGCACGGGCAACTGCGCTGCCGCGGAACCGCTGTTGAGGGAGCTGGACGCCTCCGTTTCGGTCGTAATGGAGGCAGGAGTGGACCTCCTCAACGCCCCGGTGGCAGAAGGCCGGTGAACTGCTCACGTCCGGCAGTAGTGCACTCTTCCCCTTTTCCCGGCAAAAGCTGTGACGGCAACTCCAGTCGCAAGGGTGACGCCGGGCGAGTCTGCCCACCCGCGGCTCCGCGACGCCCGCCCTCATTTGGTGGCCGGGGCAACTTTTCGTTGTCGAGACACTCCGCCGGTCTCGATTCGCAAATTTGATGGCTTATGGGAGATATCCGCGTCGATAAAGGGTGTGATCGTCGAAAACGATAGATCGTGTCGCTGGTGTAAGGCACAACTGAACACCCAAGCGTCGTGGCAATGCTGTGCAAAGGGGCTGGCCATCAAGTCGGCAAGTTCGCGATAAATGGGCGATGACGTGACAGGTACAGCTTGGGGTGGGATCAAGAGACTCCGCCGCAGGCTTGCGGAACACATGCGAACGGAATTATAGACCCGACATTCAAGGAATGGCCGTCTTGCCAATACCTCCGGTCTTAAATTGCGGGTTTCGAAGCGACGTTGCTCGGCATCCCCTAATGCCGAATTTCCTATTCCTGCATCTAGCTCCAATGGAAGTCATGGGTGCATAGTGGGTCTTGCCGGGGGCACTAGTAGTTAGGAGTGCTTGTGCCAGGGGATGAAGAAGTTCGCGGGAAAGCTGTCTCGGCTGTGCTTGATAACGGCATGACACAGGTTTCAGTTTGCAAGCGATATGGCATCACCCCTCACCGTCTGCGGAAATGGCTTACTGAGGAGCGACTGCGGAGGGCTCAGCTTGCGGACATCAAAAAGAACAGAGTGCCAGAATCCGCAGACGCACGGCGGCGGCGTCTTGCTACCGAGTGGGCCCAATACGAGGTCCAGGACAGTCACATCTCCGAAGGCCTGAAAAGGGCGCACCGGGCACATGTCTTCTTTGACTACGTCATTGGCGGACCACTATTGGCCGTTGCAGTCGTCCTTGACATTTTGATCGGGCTAATCAGTGTAGTGATTATCCTCGAGGTCTTCGCGATAGCCCGGAACGCCTGGTATGCCGTGCTCATGTCGTTGCTGATCGCAGTAGTTGCCCTTGTGATGGTGACGGCCATCTGGGTTCTGGCGCAGTACTTCAGAAGTCTGATCTTCAGATCCTTCGCGCCTTTTTCTTTTGCCGTGTACAACCTTGAACAATCCTGGCTGCTGCTGGAGCAGAGTCAAGAGGCGATTTTTTCCCAGCCCCGGAATGAGCAGGAGAAGCTCACAAGACTTAAAATCACGGCCCGCATCGGCAGTGCAGCCCACGTCCTTGATGCGACGAGGCGGGCCGGACGCGATCACGGCTCACGGACCAGTAAGCTCAATGAACGGACAGCTCGCCGAAAGGTTGCAGCATTTGTGGCAAAAGCGGAGGAACTGTTACACGACAAGGGCCGGCCTGGACGCATGCAAGCTATCGAGATCTTGCAGATAGCCGCGTATGAGACCGTTCTCCGCAAATGGACCTTGCATGAGTTTACTAATGTTCCGGATCCGGAGCCCATTTCGGTGTGGCGGCGTCGCATTGCTCCGCTCCTCAAAGGTGTGGTCGCATTCGGCAGCACATTTGGACCTATCGCGTGGCAAGTGTTCGGTGCAGAAGACCAGAGCCCGGGCCACCTGATACGTGTTTTTCTGCAGAGCCGGGGTTTGCTGAATCAGTAGCGCACCCGAGCCAGCGCCGGGCCCTACCGGGTACCCACGTCCTCAAATGCCAGGAACGTCTGAGTGTCCAGCACGCCGGGCCTGGACGGCAGCCGGTCGTACAGTTCCCGCCAAGAGTCCCGCTTGAGCTTGACGGGCACTGGGCCAGGGGGACGCTGGGCCAAGTGATAGCCGTGGTGCGGGGCCCGGAACCCGCAGCGCCGTCGTCGTACGTCCCTGCTCTTGTGAACGGCGGCCGGCAGGCTCCCGGGCAGGTATAGCGGCAGGCAAAAGTGAAGTATCGGTCCACTCATCACAGGCGCGGATTGAGCGCTTAGCCTTCAACCATGCTGAGAATCGTGAAGCAGATCCTGCGACCCAAGCCGACCTGCAGGTACTGCGGGCTGACGTTGCTCCCAACGCCGTCTGCGGTGTTCTGCTCCCGCGACTGCTACGACAGCTACCAGTACTGGGGCGATGCGTCAGCGCACAGGCCGTAGCGGCGGTTCCACGCGCGGGAATGCGGCTGTCCGCGGGCCTGTTGCGGTGGGACTGCAGGTTCGTTTTCGCTGCTCATGCTCGTTGACGCGCAAGCTATCTGGGCCGCGGTTTGGATTTTGTGCGCCGAAAGGAGCTTCCCTTCGCAAAACTGCTAATCATGCTTAGTATTGTGGAGCGCGGGCTGCCCGCTGGGGGCAGAGCACCCGCGCTGCACCGGAGGTTTTTCAAGCATGGACAACCAGATGCGTCCCCTCACTGACGAAGAACTGCTGCAGGAGCAGGCCACCGCACTGCCGGACAAGGAAGTGGCATCGGTCCTGGACCTGAACGCCGACCTGGATCTGGGCATCAACGCCGCCGCACCCATCGACCTGGCCGTCGCCGCCAACGCCAACGTGGCCGCACCCATCGACGCCGCAGCCTCGGCCAACATCCTCTCCTACGGTTCGGACGCGCAGGCACTGTCCACCCAGGACGCCGCCATTGACCAGGGCATCACCGCTGACGCCAACGCCGAATCCCAGCAGGACAGCGTGATCGGGCAGGGCGACGGCGCAACAGACACCGCCGCCGGCACGGGCACCACCGACGCCGGCACCACGTACGGCGCAGCAGATGCCGTCTCCGCACTGCCCGGCACCGATGCCGTGACCGATGCCGCCGGTGCCCTCAACGGCAACCTGCTGAACGTGGACGTCAACCTGGACGCCGACGCCGCCATCGCCGCCCCCATCAACGGTGCCGTGGCAGCGAACGCCAACGTGGCCGCACCCATCGACGCCGCTGTGGCCGCGAACATCGGCTCCATCGACAGCCAGGCGTACGCCATCTCGGACCAGAGCGCCACCATCTCGCAGCACATTGACGGCGCTGCCGACGCGAACGCCGGCCAGACGTCCGACCTGCAGCAGTAAGCCAACATGACCCAGACCCACGGCGGCCCGCCTCCCGAGGCGGGCCGGCCGCCGTCGCGCGTTACCGTTGCCCAGGAACCGCCGGGCCAGACAACGACGGCGGGAGCCCGCCTTCCCGCCCGCGCTGACGGCGTCCAGCTGCTGGGCACCGCAGAGGGGTCCGGCTACCGCGAACCGCCCGCCCTGGTGCGCCGCGCCGACGGCCAGACCCTGCAGCTGACCAGGCTCCTGTACCTGGTGCTGGAGGCCGCCGATGGGACGCAGGACCTCGAGGGCATCGCCCGGCACGTCAGCGAAGGCTCCGGGCGGCTGGTCAGCGCGGACAACGTGCGGACCCTGATGGACTCGCAGCTGCTGCCGATGGGCGTGCTCCGGCTCGCGGACGGCAGCCAGCCGGAGGTCAGGAAGTCCAACCCGCTGCTGGGCCTGCGGTTCCGCTACATCGTGTCCGATCCTGAGCGAACCCGCAGAATCACCGCCCCGTTCGCCGTGCTGTTCCACCCGCTGCTGGTGGTGGCCGTGACGGCTGCGTTCCTGGCCGCGTGCTGGTGGGTGCTGATGGTCAAGGGGCTTGGCTCGGCCACGCATGAGGCGTTCGAACAGCCCGCCCTCCTCCTGCTGATCCTGGCTGTCACCATCCTGTCCGCGGGTTTCCACGAGTTCGGCCATGCCGCTGCCACCCGCAAGGGCGGTGCAACGCCGGGGGCCATGGGCGCCGGGCTGTACCTGCTGTGGCCGGCGTTCTTCACCGACGTCACCGATTCCTACCGGCTGGGCCGCGGCGGCAGGATCCGCACGGACCTGGGCGGGCTGTACTTCAACGCCATCGTTGCCGTGGCCATCATGGGGGTGTGGTGGGCCACCGGCTTCGACGCGCTGCTGCTGGTGGTGGTCACGCAGATCCTGCAGATGGTCCGCCAGCTGATCCCGCTGGTGAAGTACGACGGCTACCACATCCTGGCCGACGCCACCGGCGTCCCGGACCTCTTCCAGCGCATCAAACCCACCCTCCTGGGCATCCTGCCCTGGCGGTGGGGGAACCCCGAAAGCAAGGTGCTCAAGCCGTGGGCGCGGGCCGTGGTCACCGTATGGGTGCTGGTGACCGTACCTGTGCTGCTGTTCAGCATGGTGATGATGGTGCTGTCCCTGCCGCGGCTGCTGGCCACGGGCTGGGCGAGTGTGGGCAAGCAGCAGGAGATGCTGTCGTCCTCGCTCGCCGATGGGGACGTTTTGGGAGCAGCCGTCAGGGGAGTGGCAATTGTCATTGTGGCCATCCCGGTACTGGGCCTGCTGTACATCGTGGTGCGGCTGCTGCGGCAGCTGGTCACCGGCTTGTGGAAGAAGACCCGCGGCAAGGCGCTGCAGCGCACCGCGGCCATGACCGCCGTGGTGGTTTTGCTGGGCGGCCTCGCCTGGGCCTGGTGGCCCGACGGCGGGACGTACCGTCCGGTGCAGGCGTACGAACGCGGGACGCTGGGTGACGCCACGCGCGCCATCCTGCCCGTCCGTGAGCGCGGGGACCTGCGGCAGGGCGGCACCGGGCAGACGGTGGCGTTGTGGCCTGCCGGTGCCACGAAGCCCACACGGGACAACCCGCAGCTGAGCATGGTGCTGGTGCCGGTGGGTGAGCCTGCTGCTGCGGGCGCTGCTGGCGGCACTGCGGCCGCCGCGCCCGCTGCGCCGTCCTGGGTGTTCCCCTTCGACCGGCCCGCCGCCCCCGAAGCGGACGGGAACCAGGCGCTCGCCGTCAACACCACGGACGGTTCCGTTGCCTACAGTGTGGCGTTCGCGCTGGTGTGGGCGGAAGACGGAGCTCCCGTCACCACTGCCAACGAGGCGTACGCGTTCGCCAACTGCTCGGGCTGCGCCGCCGTGGCCGTGGGGTTCCAGGTGGTCCTGGTGGTGGGGCAGACGGATGTGATTGTGCCGGAGAACTTGTCGGCAGCGGCCAACTACAACTGCCTGGACTGCCTCACGTACGCCCTGGCCAGCCAGCTGGTCCTGACGCTCGACGGGCCGCTGGACGGTGACAGCAAGCAGCAGCTTGAGGCACTGTGGGCTCAGATTGCGGAGTACGGCCGGAACATCCGCGACGTCCCGCTCTCCGAAATCCAGGCCACCCTCAACCGGTTCAAGGAGCAGATCACGGCCATTGTGAAGGGCTCTCCGGCTGCGGACGGCACGTCTGTGGCCACCACTCCGCCCTCCGCCGGTCCCAGTGGCGGCCCGTCCTCTGTCCCGACGTCTTCTTCTGCCCCGGACGGGCGGCCCACAGCTCCGGCTGGTGCACCTGCCGAAACGTTCGTCCCTGCCCCGGCCGCGACTGCCGTACCCACCGCCCCGGCCAGCCAGCCTGCGGGTGGTGGCCAGCCGACGTCGTCCGTGGACAACGCGACGCCTGCACCCACTGTGGGGTCGGGTGCTGGGGAAACGGTAGCGCCGGCACCGACGACCGGCGGCTGACCCTTCGGCTGGCTGGGCTGTTTTCGCTGCGCGTCGAATCTGGTTACGACCCCCAGTCAACGCCGGGTTGGGCGGCGCATCCACACGCAGACCGCGCCCCGGTTAAACCAGATGGCCCTGCAGTCCGCCGGGCTGCAGGGCCATCTTGTTTGGGTGAGCGAGGTTAGAACCTCGATGATGTGCCGTTGAAGGGACCCGTCCCGAGAGCATTTCCGGCCGCATCGGTGAGTCCCGTAACCGCGGTGTAGACGGGCACGTCCGGCGTGGTGGTGGTCCCGGAGGTTCCGCCGGTGGACTTGCCAAGCTTGATGGTCAGGGTGGTGGACCCGTCCCAGGTAACGGTGCTCATATTGCTTGCGTTGCCGTTGCCGTTGAAGCTGAGGGCACCGGCTGAACCGTACTTGGCGTTGGCTCCGAGGGTGATTGAGCCGAGATTCAGCGTGCAGCTTGTGCTGGTCACCGTCAGGACATTGGATGTGCTGATGTTGACAACCACGTTGTTGTTGCCGCTCAACGTTTGCGCGCTGTTGGTCCAGGTGGAGCAGATCTTGCTGGACTCCATTGCTTCAGAGAACTGGATTGTCAGCGTATCGCCCTGTTCGGCTTTGCCCAGGGTTCCTCCGGCGTTCTGCAATGTGACATCGACGGTTGGCGCCTTGGTGTCCTTGGTGACCGCCGACGTCACGGTGGTGCTGTTGCCGGCGGCGTCCGTGGTGGTTGCCGTGATGGTGAGTGCCACGACCGGCGCCGTGCTGGAAGTGTCCTTGAGGGCCGACAGGTTTAGTGGCCCGGTATTCCACGTTGCGCCGGACGCTGTGGCGGGGATGCTGGTGGCGGCGTCCGTTACAGTCACACTCACCGCTGAACCGGAGTCGCTGGTGCCACTCACTGCGTAACCCGTGACGGTGGATGCAAGGATGTTCGGCGGCGTATCGAGCCTGAGGACCGGCGCCACGGTGTCCTTCGCATTAGTGGCGGTGGCAGCCGTGCCGGTGTTGCCTGCGGCGTCAGTGACGGTGACCGTGTAGGTGACGGTGCCGTCCCTGAGCGAACTGAGGTTGAGGTTCGCGGACCAGTTGCCGCCGCTGGCCGTGGCGGTGCCCGTTACAGGCTGGGCCGAGCCCGGGCTGGCGGCGGAAATCTTCACTGTTGCCGCGGTTTCCGCGGTCCCCGAAATTTGTAGCGAGGATGCGGTGGAGATGTTCATGTAGGCCGGGACGCCCAGGGACTGCGCCGCCGCAGGGGCCACTGTGTCCTTCACACTCGAGGCCGTCTTTGCGGCGCTGACATTCCCGGCCGCGTCGGTTGCCGTGGCCGAGTAGGCGACGGCACCCTGGTCAAGGCCGCCGAGGTTCAGCGTGGCGGACCAGTTGCCGCCGCCGTCTGCCGTGGCCGTCACGGGGGTCGCGGAATGGGCCGCCCCCGTGTCGGCGGCCGTCAGCGTGATCTTTGCCCCCGATTCCGTTGTGCCGGAAACGGGCACCGCGGCAGCGTTGGCCGAGTTCACGAATGCCGGCACCGTCAGGCCGGGTGCGGCCGGCGCCTGCGTATCGATCCGTACGGTCTGGCTCTGGACGGAACCGGCGTTGCCCACTTTGTCCGTCGCGAAGTAGGACACGATGTGCGTCCCGTCGCCGCTGACCGGGATGCTGGCGACGGCGGCGCCCAACGTCTGCTGCGCGCCGCCGTCGACCGCGTACGAGATGGAGGCGACGCCGGAACCGGACGCGCCGTCGTCGGCCGTGATGCTCACCGTGACGGGGCTGGAGCTGTTCCATCCGGCTGTGTTGGGCGTGGGCGAGATGCCCGAAACGGTGGCCACGGGCGCGCTCGCGTCATTGCTGGTGCCGTTGCTGCGGGGGCTCTCGACGCCGGTCCACAGGGCGATGGCCGGCGTGACCGTGTAGTACCAGATCCCGCCCTGGACGTTCTGTTCTGTGCAGCTGAGGGTGGTCACCGTACCGGCGCATCCGCCGGTGGCCGGGATGCCGGCGCCGCCCGAGGCCACCGCGTAGCGGGTGACGGTGTAGCCCGTGGCGGCCCGCCCGTTGACGGTGGTCCCGCCTGCCCACGTGACGGACAGCGACGAGCCGCTGGCGGACACCGCCGGTTTGGAACCCGGCGTCAGGGCATCGGCGGCTGCGGCGGCGTTGCTGCTGCCGGTGGTGGAAGCCCAGAACGCGTAGGCCGCTGAGCCAGTGCCGAGCAGCAACAGGAGCGCAGTGGCAACCCAGACCACCGTCAGCTTCCGTGACGGACGGCCCCGCAGCAGCGCCGGGATAAGCGTTGCGAGGCTCATTTGCGCACCTCCACCGTCACGGGAAGGCTGAAGGTTGCGCCCTGGCAGGCTGCGAACGAGGTGGTGTCCATGGCGGCCGCTCCGGGGAGGGTAATGAGTGCCGACGAGTTCGCGGCAACGGAGGTTGCTGGGGAGAGCGGTGCGGCCGGCGCGGCGAAGGTGACGCCGGTAGTGGTGCAGCCGGAATGGGCGGCGTCGGCCGCCGCGGGGCCGGTGCCGGTGACGCGGTAGACCTGCACCCCATACGGGTTCGGGTTGGTGAGCCGGAGGACGACGTCGGCGCTGCCGCCCGGATAGAGCGCATTCTTGGGGTTGTCGCCGGCCACGAGGGCGTCCACGGCGACGGTTTGCATGGCGGCGGCCGCTGCGGACCCGCCGCCGGTTCCCGTGGCGGTCCAGTAGGCGTAGGCCGTTCCTGCGCCGGCGGTTATCAGGAGCCCGGCGAGAGCCGCCGTTTTGAGGCGCTTTGCGGTGGTGGGCATTTCAGTTCCCCTGTCCTGATCCCGAGTAAGCAAGCTGGAGGAGTGCACCTTTGCAGCCATCCTGGTTGGCGGATGTGTCCAGCATTCCCACCTGCGGCCAGGCGGACTGCGCCACGCGGAGTCCGGACAGGGTTCCGCCGGCGGCCGGGACGGTCAGCGGATAGGGCCCGCTGAACTGGGCGACAGCGAAGTCGGCCGCCGTGCAGGGCAGCTTCCTCGCCACGGCGTCGGCGCTACGGGTGACGCCCGTGACGGCGACGGACAGGTTGGTCAGCGACAGCGACTTGTTGATGGGGTTGCTGATCTGTAGGTCCAGGGCCGCTGACGTGCCGGGGGAGAGGGTGCCGGGCACCTTCCCGGAGATGATGAATTGTTTGACCGTGGAGTCCAGGACCAGCTGGACGTTGGCGTACGCGTACTGCGCTTTCCCGCTGGAGTCCTTGCCGGTTCCCACCAGGTAGAGGCTGGACGTCCCCGTGGGGGAAGCTGCGGTGGTGGCCACTTGAAGGGTAGTGGAACTGCCGGTGGCGGGATTGGGTGAGAACTGGGCGGTGGCGCCGGCCGGGAGGCCGCCGAGGACGCTGAAGCTGACCGGGCCGCTGAAGTTGTTGCGGGCCAATTGCAGGCTGTATACCGCGGTGGCTCCGGGCGGGATGGTCACGGAATCCGGCGTGGCTGCCACGGAGAAGGCGCTGGTCATCTTGTAGTTCACGGTGAGGCTGGCATCGACATTGCCGGAGACCTTGCCGCTGGTGCCGGTGATGGTGACCGGGCTGGTGCCGGCCGGCGTGCTGGTGGCGGTGGCGGCGTTCAGGGTGGCGGTCGCCGTGGTACCGGAGGCCAGCGTTATGGACTGCGGCGTGAATGCGCCGCTTGTGCCTGCCGGCAGCCCCGCCGCGGCCAGATTCACCGCGCCGCTGAAACCGCCGGTGGACGTGACAGTCACCGTGTAGGCGGCGGACTGGCCCTGTTGGACGGACTGGCTGGCGGGGGAGACCTGTACGGTGATGCCCGGCTTTGGGTTGTTGGAGGCTGCGATGAGCGCGCCCGCGCTGCCGAGCAGCAGCGCCAGCGCGATCAACGCCCCCTTGAACGCTGCCCGCTTGCGGCGCCGTGGCCGTCCATCCTGATTGTGCACCCCGTGCCCCTTCCCATTTGGTGCAAATGACGGCAAGCCGGGGACGGGGTTTTCACCCATCCCCGGCCCGCTCGCTTGTTAGTTGCTGGCGACGGTCACCGTGATGGTGGCGCCCTTGCAGGCATCCTGGTTGACTGCCGGATCATCGTTGAGAGTCAGGGTTCCGGTGCCCAGGGCCGTGCCGCTGGCGTTGCCGAGGACCGTGTTGGTTCCGGTTGGGGCGGTGGCGTCGAACCATGCCGGGAGGCAGCCCGCGTTGCTGGTGGTGACAACCGGCTTGGCCAGGGTCACCGGGGTGCTGCTGCTGTTGGGGTTGGTGGCCGTGTAGGTGATGGTCTTCGGGGTGCCCGGGGCGACACCGGCGTCAACGGTCACGTTGATGGTGACGGGGGAGGTGCCGGATGACGCGGCAGCGGATCCGTTACCCGAGCCGGTGGTGCTCCAGTAGGCGTACGCGGCACCGCCACCGGCTGCCAGCAGGGCAGCGGACAGGGCAACAGCGGCGACTTTGTTCTTCTTGGTCATAGGGCGCATGGAAAGACTCCTTGTAAAAGTGATTGAGAACCCGTTCCCCCATTGGTGGCTCCCATCCAGGTGCCTTCCGGTGGATCGATGACCCAATATTTGCCGGGCGCCCACGGGCTCAACAACACGTACCGGTACGCGATTATTTGGGCGCGGTCCAGCAGAGGTACTTGATTTTGGGTCCGCCTACTCGCGCTTTCTGCAGTACTCGAATCGGCCCGCCGGCTCCCGCGTCCCGCCGTTGTTGGGCTCCGGGGGCGAGCAGGTAGCACCCCGGAGCCGTGGCCGCAGGAGCTTGCCTAGCGGGTGTCCACGTCCTCAAACACCAGGAACGTCTGGGTATCCAGCACGCCGGGCATGGACTGCAGCTGGTCGAAGATGACCCGGCGGAGGTCGATGTTGTCCACGGCGCGGACCAGGAGGATGACGTCGAAGTCGCCGCCCACCAGGGCTATGTGGTGCACCTCGGGGATGGCGCCGAGCTGGTCTCGCAGTTCCCGCCACGAGTCCTGCTTGAGCTTGAGCGTCACGTACGCGGAGGACTTCAGCCCGGCCTTGATGGGATCCACCACGGCCGTGAACCGGGACAGCACCCCGTCCGAGGTGAGCCTGTTGATGCGGGTGTACGCGTGCGCCCGGGAGATGTGGACGTTCTCCGCCACCTGCGTCACGGACATCCGGCCGTCCCGGGTGAGCTCCGCGATGATGCTCCTGTCGATGTCGTCCAGCTCCACCGGTTCTGCCCGGCCGTCCTTCGCCGCCATGCCCTCCACAACCCCTGCCGTAAGCCAGCTCACATTTACAAATCGTCTCCCAGTGTAGGCACCGGGAAGCAGTTTCAATGCCGTGAATCGGGCCGCGGTATACAAATCCTCGTGTCAGGCGCGCTCTCGGAAGAAGAATGACCTGGAGTTCCCCGGCATTTCAGCGGCGGAACGGGACCGGATACCGGGACGCGAGGCTGTCCCTGGTTCGTGTGCTGCAGCGGAGGATTGGGGCGAGAAATGCTGCTGCGAGCTGCGGCAGTGCATCCGGCAGGTTCGCCGTGGTGGCGTCGCTGCGCAATTCTGCCTCGAGGTCCGCGGCCAGGGAGGCCAGTTGCTCCGCGCCCACCATTTGGCTGGAGGTCTTCAAGCTCAGCACAGTGTCAAAGGAGCCCGCCCAGTCCCCGGTAGTGAGGGCATGGCGCAGCCGTTCTATCCGTCCGGGGAGGCAGCGGACGAAGTCGGCGACGAAGACGCGGGTATAGCCCCGGTCGTCCTCCAGTTCCTCCCTCAGCCGTTCGAGGACCAGGTGGTCCACCAAGGGGCGCTCGGCCTGGGCTGTCTGCGCGGGAAACGTCTTTACCGCCGGGGTGGTGAATTCGTGGGACGGGGATGTCATGGGGGTCATGCGTACTGCCTTGGGGTAGGGGTGGCTTTTTCAGCACAAAAGTTTTGAAAAGAGTTATGGAAATCCCTGAGGGGGCTGGTGCTTTTGGCCTTAGGATCAGTGCGAAGTACTGAGTTTGAAGCGCCATTGGGAGTGGCGTCAGCAGTTCCTGGTCTCATAGATGTTTTTCACTGCTTGGTCTCAGTTGGTGCTTGCACCGGGTCTCAGGGGGAAATGCAATTGAATACTTTGGGGTTTCGTTCGCGCGGATTAGCAAGCCACTGGCGGCTTGTGCTTGCTGTTGTTGTGTCATGCCTGGTGGCTGCGGTGTTATTAATCGTTCCTTCCAGATCAGCGGTTTCTCCGGCCGAAGCAGCGGATCCGGCGGGTGAGTGGGTTTCCCTGGCCGCCGGACCTGTCCCGGCGAGCAGTCCCCTTGCAGGTTTCGTTCCGTACGCCGGCAGTTATAACGGGGTGCCCCATTCCATGGAGTGGTTCTACGTGCCGGTCAGCTCCGTAGTGACGGGACCGGGCACCTACAACTGGTCAGGTTTCGAAGCACAGCTGAACGCCATCGCAGCGCGCGGCCACCAGTCGGTCTTCAGGTTCTACCTGGACTATCCGGGGAAGCCCTCCGGCGTCCCCGCATACCTCCTGAATTCCGGCCTCGCCACCCACGCCTACTGGGACCACGGGAACGGCGGGATCAGCGTCTCCCCGAACTACGACGACCCCCGCCTTCTGGACGCCATGGACGGTTTCATCGCCGCCCTGGGGTCCCGCTACAACGGCGATCCGCGGATCGGGTTCATCCAAATGGGCCTCCTGGGCTTCTGGGGCGAATGGCACACCTACCCTCACGACGGGTGGGCCTCCGCCGAGAACTGGCTCGCATCGCCGGCCTCCCAGCAGCGCGTGCTGCAGGCCTACACCAAGGCCTTCACCAAAACCAAGCTCCAGGTCAGGTACCCGGACGCCGCCAACAGCAGCCTGAACGTGGGCTACCACGACGACTCCTTCGCCGTGAGCACATTGCCGGGGACCGGGTGGCATTTCATGGACAAAATGGCGCAGGCCGGCGCCACCCAGAAATGGCTCACCCAGCCGGTGGGCGGAGAACTCCGGCCCGAAATCCAGCACTGCATTTTCGACGCTCCCATGCTCTGCCCCGTGGTGGAAAGCGGTGCCGACATCAATTTCACGGACAGTGTGCAAGCCACCCACGCCTCCTGGCTCCTGAACCAGCACAACTTCAGCCCCGGATACACGGGACAGGCGCTCAGCAACGCCACCGCGGCCGCCCAGTCCCTGGGCTACCGGTTCCACGCGACCTCCTTCGCCGTCACCCGCGGAACCGTGGCCGGGCAGAGCGATGTCAGTGTGATGGTCAGCAACGTGGGGGTGGCACCTTTCTATTACGACTGGCCTATACAGATTGCCGCCGTGGACAGCGCAGGAAACATGGTCCGGACGTGGGAAACGTCGTGGAAGCTCACCGCCGTGAAGCCCGGGATGTCGGTCCAGTGGAAGTCCCCTGTCAGCGTCAGCGGGCTGGCCCCCGGCACCTACACCCTCGTGGTGCGCGCGGCTAACCCGCTCGCAAACGGCGTGCCCCTGCGCTTCGCCAACGCATCCCAGGACCAGACCAAACCGGGATGGCTGACCCTGGGGCGCAAGTACCTCCCTGCTCCCTGAACGCCCGACGGCGGAACTCGCCGGCCGCCGTCGTGCCCTGTCATGCAGGTAGTGGGCTGGCCCGGTACCCGTCCGGGTTGTGCTGCTGCCAGCGCCACGCATCCGCGCACATAGTCTGCAGCGTCTCCGACGCCGTCCATCCCAGGTCGCGAAAGGCGCTGGACGGATCGGCCAGGCTGACGGGTGCATCTCCCGGGCGCCGTTCCACTATTTCGTACGGCACGGTGGTGCCGGAGGCGGCCTCGAAAGCATGGATGATTTCCAGCACGGAGTAACCCTGGCCCGTCCCGAGGTTCCACGTATGCAGCCCCTGGTGTTCGGCCAGATAGTCCAGCGCTGCAGCGTGGCCGGCTGCCAGGTCCATGACGTGGATGTAGTCGCGGACCCCGGTTCCGTCAGGGGTGGGGTAGTCATGCCCGAAGACGCTGACCTTGTCCCTGCGGCCCACCGCCACCTGGGTGACGAAGGGGAAGAGGTTGTTGGGCGGGCCCTGAGGGTCCTCGCCGATGAGCCCGGAGGGGTGGGCGCCGACGGGATTGAAGTAGCGCAGCAGGGCTATCCGCCACCGGCTATCAGCCGCCTGGAGATCAACCAGGATCTCCTCAATGTGCTGCTTGGTCCGGCCGTACGGGTTCGTGGCCCTCAGCGGGAAGTCCTCCCGCAGCGGCATCTCGGGATTCGCGCCGTACACCGTGGCCGATGAACTGAACACCAGGTTCCGGATGCCGTAGGCGTCCATGGTCTCCAGGAGAGTCAGCGTTCCGCTGACGTTGTTGCCGTAGTAGCGCAGGGGCTGGCTCACGGATTCGCCCACGGCTTTGTGCCCGGCGAAGTGGATCACCGACTCAATATCGTCCTGGTCAAAGATCCTCTTGAGGCACGAGCTGTCCGCAATGTCCCCTTCCACAAAGGAGATCTCGCGGCCCGTGAGCTTCTCCACGCGCAGCAGAGACTCGGAGAGGGAGTTGCTGAGGTTGTCGATGACGGTGATGTCGTGTCCGGCTTCGAGCAGGCGAAGGATGGTGTGCGACCCGATGTACCCGCACCCGCCGGTGATGAGAATCCTAATTGTTCTGTCCTCGCTGATAGATGACGCCCCGCTGTGCCGGCAGGACCACGGATGACGGAGCCGGACGCCCGGACGCGTCCTGCAGCCCCGCGGGCACGCGGACCCGTTTCCGGCGTCGGCCGTCCTGGTTGAAGTTCACAGCCGCCCAGCCGTTGCTGAATTCCCGGGACCAGACGTGGTTGCGGCCCTCGGGTTTCCCTTGCGGGCTGCCCAGGGACCAGTCCAATTCGGGGATGTGCTGGGTGCGGCTGTAGTCGTCGTGGGCCGTCGCCGAGTAGGACCCGCGGCCTGCGCCGAAGATCCAGAAGGCCGCCAGCCCGTACGTGAAGTTGGGGTGGGTGTCGTCCCCGTCGGTGGGAACGCGCAGAATCGACAGGCCGGGCCCTTCCACCTGCCCCAGCTGCGCTTCTGCGGTCACGGGATCGAACAGGTTGGCAGGACCATAGCCCAGCCATACTTCTTCGAAGCCGCCCCCGTAGGCCGCGTGGGAAGCCCACCGTCCCGGAATCCGGCGCGACTCGGCAATGTTGGGAACCAGTATCTTTCCGACGCTGTTCAGCGACGTGCCGGCGGCGTGGACCAGGAGGTCGAGGCCGTGCCGCAGGGCCTCCATGGAGTCGGCCTCCCGGATGGGAAGGTCCAGCTGGTAGTAGTCCTCGAAGACGTCGTTATCAGCCATCACCCCGTCGAAGGGCGAATCCGCCAGCTCGGCGGAGACGTTTTCAACCCAGCGTTCCCGGTACGCGGGATCCAGCACGTTCATCTGCCAGTGCCCGCCGTAGCCGTTCCACTGGATGCGCGATCCGTCCAGCCGGGTGGCAAACCAGCTGCCGCCCTGCTGCTCGGCCTCCTGGTAGGAAATCCCTGAGCTGTAGACCGGACCGGGTTCGTAGTCGCGGGTGGAGGACAGGCATTTGTAGCACAGGACTGTCATATCCGGGCGGAGACGCTTCAGCTGGGCTGCCGCCGCCGTCTCCCAGGGCTGGAGGATGGCTGAGCGGTAGTGCTTGGCCGCAAACTCCAGCTGGTCCGGGGTGATGGGATCGCCGTACCGGATCCAGGCGCCAACGCCGCTCACAGCTCTGCCGGGACCAGTTCGTCATCCAGGGGATCCAGCAGGTCGCCGCTGGCGGGGAGGTCCCCCAGGGCGCGGTAGATCTGGTTGTAGGAGGACATCACCTCATGCATCTGGAAGAGCTCCTGGACCCTGGTGCGGGCGTTGGCCGCGTAGGCCGCGTACCCGTCCAGGTTCCCGATGACAGCCTGGATGCCGTCAGCCATCTGGTGGACGTCGCCCGGGGTCACCGTTTCCCCGCAGGGGCCGATGGTGCGGCCGTCCGGAGTGATGAGGTTGTCCGCGATCTGCTGGGCTACGCCTCCCACGTCCGAGCCGACAGTGGGGATGCCGGCTGCCATGGCTTCGAGGATGACGATGGGCTGGCCTTCGTTGTAGCTGGGCAGGACCAGGAGATCGAACTGGTCCAGCATGTCCCGCACGTGGACTGTTCCGTGGATGGTGACGTGGTCCGTGAGGCCCAGGGCCTCGATTTTCGCCAGGCAGGCTTCGTAGTATTCCGGCACGTGCTCGGTGGGGCCCAGGACGTCCAGGTGGATGTTGGGGTAGCCGCGGTCACGGAGGATTTCCAGGCTGGACAGCAGGTCCAGGAGCCCCTTGATGGGTACCACGCGGGCAATGTAAACCAGGTGCCAGACGTAGTCGGAGCCCTCTTTTTCCATGGTCGCCAAAGCCCGCTGGCGGGCCCGGTACTTCTCATCGAACTCTTCAATGACCATGCCGTTGGGCACCACCACGGACTTGTCGATGTCGGTGCCCAGCCGGGCGGCTTCGGTGATCGCGCTCGGGTACAGGTAGGTAATCAACCGTGCACTGGGGTAGCAGAACCGGCCCATCTCGGTCCACCACGCCATCCAGGCGCGCTGTTCCGCAGTCACGTCGAAGGTCCGGTAGTCCTCCGAGGTGATGGACAGGGCCATGTTGCGGTCCAGCAGCGTGTTCACGGTGTCCCGGACGTACAGGTTGTGCTCGGTCAGCAGGAATGCTGTGTCATGGTCCCTTGCCGCGGCCGCTCCCAGCAGCGAGGCGTAGCCGGTGGTGTGCGCGTGGTAGACGCTGGCACGGGGCATGGTTTCCCCAAGCACCGCGAAAGCCAGGGAGAAGAAGTTGCGCAAAGTCCAGAAGGAGTTGGCCAGGGAAAGGTTCAGCTGGGGCAGCCGCTCCTGCAGCGCCTGCATGAACTCCTTGGAACCCAGAAGCGCCCACAGGGGGTACTGCCGGGTCCGTTCGTTGAGCCCCTCGTCGATCAGTTGCCACAGGCCCTCAACGTCGCCGAACTCAGACAACGCGTACAACGCGTCAAAGAGCCGGTGCGAAAGGTCAGTGCGCTGCTGGGAAGTCATGCCCAGGTCCTTCGCGGTCACCGCAAGGAAGTCCTTCCGGTGCTCTTCCATACTGAGGAAGACCGTGCGGACCCAGCGGACGTTGGCGGGCATTCCGTAGAGGTCCGTCTGTGGCGACGTCGAGTCCCAGGTGATGTGGATGATGCCGTAGGTCAGGTCAGGGTTGTGGGTGACGATGTCGTGGACAACAGCCGATACGCCGCCCTTGAGGAACGGGTACGTGGATTCCATGACAATGGCAACATCGACGTCCTCGTACTCAGGAACCGAAGTAGCCGCAGGCTGGGCGGACCGCAGCGGCAGGATGTCCTTTGGCAGCGTGTCCGGGCTTTTCAGTGTCGCGTACAAGATGTTCCCCTTATGCATTCACGTAGTCAGTTTTGTTGTGGTTGATGGAGTGGGTTGGTTGCCGGAGTGCCCGGTCAGGCTGTTACCAGGTGGTCGCGTGGCGCCAGAAGAGCGTGTACTCCGGCTGGCTCCAATGGTGCCTGTAGAACATCCAGGCAATGGCGATGAGGATGAAGTCCACGGCTCCGAGCATGAGGTAGCTTCCCGCTGCACCGGACAGTGGACCGAACAGTCCACCCGCCACAAAGGCGAGAACACACACGGCCAGGTGGACGCCGCCAAGGAGCTGGGGTGTCACCTTCTCGCCGATGAAGTCCAGCTCGTAACTGAGCAGTGTCATGATCATGAAGCCCCACGAAGCCGCCGCAGCAGCAACCGCCAACACGGTCTGCGCCGGATCAACGCCCGCCATGACCAGGGAGACGGTCAGCGTCAGCAGCGCAGCGATTGCACCCGTGAGCAACACTGATCGGTCAACAACACGGGTGAGCCGGCGGGAGCTGCCCTTCAGCGAGCTGATGGGCGCTTCGGCGATGTCCTGGTGGAGGCGGCCCAGGGCCTTGTCCACGCCGGGGGCCAGCTGGACGAAGTAGAAGTTATAGGCAACCACTGCAGGGAGCATTGCGGCGAACACCGCCACGACGTTGAAGTCGCCTTTGGTTACAGCGAACAGGGCGAACTTATCGGCCCACAGCACTGCCCCCATGAGGATTCCGCGGACCAGGTCCAGCCCCACCACCCCCATGCTGAGGCGCTTGGCGAAGCCAACGTGGCGCAGCCCGGCGCGCATGGCCACCAGCTGAGTGAGGGTGCCCACCACCGGCGGGAGCCACCAGGTGGTGGGGGAGACAAAGAGTGCGGCAGCATAGCCGGACCAGGCGATGGCCCACAGGCCGCGGCGGTTGGCCACGTTTGCCAGGACGAGCGACTGGACGAACAGCAGGTGCAGGACGCACAGGACTACGTAGTGGAGCATCACTGACGCGGACCACCCGGTTGCCAGCCACATCGGCACGGCGAACGCGGCGATCAGGGGCAGGGTCTGCAGGAAAATGGTGGGCCAGTACTGGCAGAACCGCTGGGTGATGGCTTCCAGGTCCCGGTTAGCCATGAGGTCGCCGAGTACCCGGTAGATGGGAAGGCAGGCTGCCTGCGCCATCCAGGGGACAGTGATGGAGGATGCCAGGACCACCAGCGTCAGCGGCACCCCGTCCACGTCCACCGCCGCCATGGAAGGGCTCACCACCGGGTACACAATGTTCAGCAGGAGTACGGGCGACAGGTACAGGAGGAGCTGCGCTCCGAGGCGCTCAGAGGCGCGGCGGTTTCCATAGCGGTCGCGCCCCGCAACGCCCGGCCGGAGGATCAGTGCCAATGCGAGGAGCATGGGCAGGACTGCCGCCACGAAGACCGGCATGTCCGCGCCGGCGGGGAAGAGCTGGACGGCGAAGGGTACAAGAGCCGACAACACCAGGCCTACGAGAATGAGCATGGACATCTGACGGGTATACGAATCTTGCAGCAGGGACTTCAAGGGATGTGTGTCTTTCCTCTAAGGCAGTCGGGCGGCGGTGTGGCAACCGCAGCCCCTCAAAAATCGGGTTGTGTGATGGCATGGAAACGCCCGCCGGTCTCTCTTCGATGAAGAGACGCGGCAGGCGTTGGCGCGAATGAAATTGCGTAGAACATCTGAGGGCGGACAGAGGCAGGGAGCCGACGGCGGACTGGGGGGCCAGCCCGGTCTCAGAAGGCTGGCTTCCGCCGCCGACTCCGGTCAAACCGGCACCCATTACGGGAGCCGAAGTTCATCAACCTCATTAGATGAAGGCCAGCGGATGAATGCACGAGTAATGAGTACTCAGTTTCATTTTGGCCCAATACTTGGTTGTTTCGAAGGCCTGAAAAACAGCATCTATTCGGTGTCCGTCGAGTTCCGGAAAGTAGGAATAATTCACGCGGTCCCGCATCCATCACCCTCTGCTGGCGGCGGTCCGCGTCTCCAGCTAATCAGGGACTTCTCAGAATTTTCTTTACTCAAGATCAAGGTTTCTGAAATGTGCAGCGAATTCTCAGTATTTCCTCAGCGCCGGCGCAAATCGCCCACTGGGTTGGTATCACCGCAGGTCAGCGATATCTAGGGTGCGCTGACGTGGTGAGTGCGGTTGAATTTCCTGAGGGTACCGCACCGGCGCCCTGAAAGTGCGCCAGAGCCGGAGCTTGCCTTGTGATTAACGTCTCTCGTCGTCTTGGGATTGTAGTGGTAATCACCTATTGACTCGCGCTAATTCAAGGATTCCGTGGGAAATCCTCGGGCTGCGATCCAGGCCTTGCTGACCAATGCTGTTACGCATGTGAATATTGTCATTTCTGGAATGATCAACCGGATTGTAAGTTTGCTGACTTCGTTTATATGGTTCTCCCATGACTATGGGGAAAGCTGTTACTAAAGCCGTCATTCCTGCTGCCGGATTGGGAACTCGCTTCCTGCCCGCCACCAAGGCGATGCCGAAGGAAATGTTGCCGGTGGTGGACCGTCCGGCCATCCAGTACGTGGTGGAAGAAGCCATCAAATCCGGCCTGGACGACGTCCTGATGATTACGGGCCGCAGCAAGCGCGCCCTTGAAGACCACTTCGACCGGGCACCCGGCCTGGAACGCGTGCTGGAGGAAAAGGGCGACAGCACCAGGCTGGAGTCGGTCCAGTACGCGTCGGATTTGGGGCCCATCCACTACGTCCGCCAGGGCGAAGCCAAAGGCTTGGGGCACGCCGTGCTCTGCGCCAAGCAGCATGTGGGGGAGGAGCCCTTCGCGGTTCTCCTGGGTGACGACCTCATTGATGAGGCCGAGGACCTGCTGAGCACCATGATCGATGTGCAGCAGAAGACGGGCGGTTCAGTCATCGCCTTGATTGAAGTTGATCCGGCCCAAATCAGTGCCTACGGCTGCGCGGCCGTCACCGCTGTGGAGGGTGAGGAATACGTCCGGGTAGACCGCCTGGTGGAAAAGCCGGCTGCAGCCGAAGCCCCTTCCAACCTCGCCGTGATCGGCCGGTACGTGCTGCACCCGTCCGTCTTCGGAGTCCTTGAGAACACGGCACCGGGCCGCGGCAACGAAATCCAGCTGACCGATGCTTTGCAGACCATGGCTGCCGACGGCGGTGAAGGCCCCGGCGTGTACGGCGTCGTCTTCAAGGGCCGCCGCTTCGACACCGGTGACAAGCTCGGCTACCTGAAAGCTGTCATCACCCTGGCGTCTGAGCGGGTGGAATTCGGCGAGGACCTGAAGACCTGGATCAAGGACTTCATCAGCTGAAACATTTGCCGCCGCAACCATCCGCGCCATGAGCGGCGTCGAATGCGGTGAGAAGTACCAGGCAGCCGGCTCCACTGCGGTTGCTTGAAGCCAGGCGGCAGCCGCCGGCATCAGGGCAGGAGACACTTGGATCAGACCCCACGCCGAGGCTCCACGACGTAAGGGGGAACGATTTTGGGGGAGCGCGGCGTAGCCGTAGTCATCGAGGACGACGGTGTCATCCGAACAGCACTGACTGACATTCTCAGGCAGTCAGGCTTTGCCGTGCACCCAACGTCCTCGGGGTCCGAGGGCATTTCGAAGGTGATCGAACACAGGCCCGACATCGTCACTGTCGATATCGGCCTGCCAGACTTTGACGGGATTGAAGTCTCCCGGCGCATCAGGACCTTCAGCGACGCCTATGTGATCATCATCAGCCGGCGTGCAGACGAAGCGGATGCGCTCATGGGGTTTGAGGCGGGAGCGGATGACTACCTCATCAAGCCTTTCCGGAAACGGGAACTCATTGCCCGGGTCCGGGCAATGTTCCGCCGGCCCAGAATCATGCGCCAGCTCCCCGGCGTTCATTCCGTGCCGGTCAGCCAAGGAGCTTTGGTTCTCGCGGGATCAGACAGGATGGGCGCCCTCCCGGGGGCGGCTGATGTCCAGGGGTTGCCCGTTGAGCCTGCCGGCGGCTTCGACTTCGCCCATCAGGGACTGGCCCTCCATGAAGGCACCAGGCAGGTGACGGTTGATGGCATTCCCATCAGCCTGACAAGGAGCCAGTTCGACATCCTGCTGGTCCTCATGGAAAACGGACGGACCGTCCAGACCAAGTCCGATCTGGTGCGGCGGCTCCGCAACGAGCCCTACACCTCCGGGTCCTTCGTCAGCGCCAAGGAGGAGCGCGCCGTGGAGGTGCAGGTCAGCAACCTGCGCAAGCGGCTCGGGGAAAGCTCCAGGCGACCCCGGTGGATCGAGACGGTGCACGGCGTCGGGTACCGAATGACCCCCTAGCCGCCAGCTCCACCGGTTCAGTACTGACGACATGGTGATGCCCCAGAGCCGGGATCCCCGCCACGTGGACTTCCGTTGTGTATTGGGGGTTTGCGCTATCCAATCGTGGGATGTATGTCGGCAGCAAGTTTCGTAAGGTGCTCTGAAGGTTCTATGCCCAGTTCAATCTCCAGGTTGGTCCTGAAGGCCTCGAATGTTTGGAGCGCTCGGGCCCGGTTGCCGGCCTTCAACTCCGCGCGGATGAGCAGGGCGACGGCGCTCTCGTGGAGCGTCTCGAGTTCCAGGGCGCCCTCAGCGGCCTCGACGGCCTTGTGAGCCTCCCCCTCATCAAGCCATTGCCGGGCCAAGACAAGGAACGCACGTAACCTGAGATTGCGAAGGCGTTGCTGCTCTAGGACTACCCAGTCGTCGTACCATCCGGGCAGCAGCTCTCCGCAGTGAAGGCAAGCCAAACAATTCTCGTCCGACAATTTGAATCCCGGCTGTCCATACTGTCTGATGCTGTTGGTGACTTCGTGCAGGTCAACAGCAACGCGATCCGATAGGGCCAGCACTTGCCCGTCGTTCGTCAGGAGGCCGGGAACCTGGTTGGAAACCATGTACACGGATGTGCGCAGACTTTCCATTGCCCGGGCTTCTGGTTTTTCCGGCCACAGAAGTCCACTGAGGTAGCGGCGGGGCCGCGGTCCTGCGATCGCCAGCGCGGCTATGAGCCGTTGTTGCCGCCATGCCATGCGGACTTCTGATCCGTTTTGCCACAATTGCCAACGTTCGAAAAGCTTGAGCTTCAACTCGTCGTCATTGTCCTGCGCCATGCTATCCCCCAACAAGGGCTGATTACGTCGCCGCGATCACAACACAATCGCGCGAGCTCGCGTAACCTGCGGCTCCCCAGTGGACGCCGGTGCCTTGAGCGTTTCCAGCTCATCAGCATTGCGTACTCGTGCTGCCGCCATTGGCAGTCAAGCAACGCCTGAAGTCCTTCTGCTTGAACTTTTCACAAAGTACCTCACAAGCACACCCAAGAAAATGGATGCAACATTTCAAATCCAAATAGGGGAGTTACAAGAAGTGTTATGCCACATCAACTGCTGGCAAAGTTCTACCGGGGCGTGCTGGCAGACGATGCACCTGTGTTCCTGGTGGTAAGACTGATGTAGAAAGCAAGAGTCGGCTACCGATGTACGGCCAGCCGCGCCACCGTCCCAACACCTGTCAGGAGTCACTTTGAGTTATGGACCAGATCCTGAAGGGTTAGCAGGCTTCAGCATTCCAGGGAACCTGTGGACGCTTGTGATCAATGTATGGCGTGAAGCCGAGCACGAGCAGCAGTTGCGAGCCCGTCTTTCCACTCTGTCAGCGGACGGCTCCGAAACGAAAACAATATATGCCGCCGACTTGGAAGCCGCCCTTGCCCAGGTGACCGAGTGGTTTCAGGGCCTTGCGGAAGGGCCATGAAACCACTGGGTATGCTCGCTTTCCCCGTCCGATGAGCTTGGCAATAAAGCTACGCCGTTTGCGGCACGGCTGTATTTGAGTTTGCACATTCTGCAGGGGTGTACTCCAGCCCAACCTTTCAGGGCACTGGAAGCTCGTGCCCGTCATGATAGGTGAAGCCCAGTCCAAAGGGGCTATTTGAGAAAGAGCAGTCACGCCTCAGTCACGCCCTGATCATGGACCACAACTTAGCTAGGCATCTCTAGTAGTTAGTTGTGATTGGAGGCAGACCGTGTTCCCTTTTCTTCTTTGCCGAGGGCCATCTGAAACAGTCCGGCTCGCGTCCCCACTCGAGAAGCAGTGGCGGAGGGGTGAACCGGATGCCGACCGGGAATTCGTTGGTCGGTCCGGGGGAGAGGGGCCCACCGATCCGCCGCGGGGACGGATCGACTTCGGGTCCAAGGAGTACCTCACATGCCGAACTCTGACATGCCCATGAGCGTCGTCATGTCGGCGGAGGCCGCAGAGTCGGCACTCCACCTGGGGGAACGATTCCTGCTCATGGTCTCCATGACGCTGTTCCTGTCCTACGTGCTCTTCGTGATCAGCGCCGTCGTAGTGTCAGGCCTTCTGAGTACGACGCGCTCCGTCCGCCGGCGCCTCGCGCACAACGGGCCGGCCGCGTCGGGCGCCCCGCAATCCGCGACGCCGATGTGGCAGGTCGACTCCACGGCCGACCGCCATGGAGCACGGGCGTAGGGAACAACGGCCATGATGCTCCTGTCCGGTCAGCGCATAGACTTCGTCCTGATCCTGGCCGTGAGCCTAGTGCTCCTGTCGGTTCTGTACGGTGTGCTGATGCTCGTGCTGTCCCGCTTCGAACCGGCGTACGCCCGACGTCGAGCGGTGACCTTCCCCGCAACCGCGGCCGACAAAGCCGTCATCTTCGTGTTGCCATGTCTCAACGAGGAACGGGTTCTCGCGGCAAGCCTCGATCGGCTCGTGGAGATGGACCACCCGCGGATGCAGATCCTGGTAATCGACGACGGCTCGGATGACGGCACAGCGGCCATCACGCGATCCCACCCCGATCCCAGGGTCAGCCTGCTGCAACGACGGCTGCCGACCGCCCGGCAGGGCAAGGGCGAAGCGCTGAACGCGGCGATCCGGCACATCCGGTCCGGGGCGCTCGGCGCCTACACCGACGCCTCGGACGTCGTCGTCTGCGTTGTGGACGCCGACGGGAGGATGGAACCGCAGGCCCTGGACGAGGTGATGCCGCTCTTCGCCGATCCCCGGCTGGGCGCCGTCCAGATCGGCGTCCGGATCAATAACCGCCACCAGAACCTGCTGGCCAGGATGCAGGACATCGAGTTCGTGCTTTACACCGAGGTTTTCCAACGCGGCCGCCGGCACCTGGGGAGCGTGGGACTGGGCGGCAACGGGCAGTTCGTGAGGCTCTCAGCCCTCGACACCCTGGGCTCCGCGCCCTGGTCCAGGAGCCTATCCGAGGACCTCGACCTCGGCGTGCGGCTGCTGATCAGAGGGTGGAACATGGAATTCTGCTCCACCTCGGCTGTGCACCAGCAGGGTCTCGTGGACGCCCGGCGCTGGGTCAAACAACGGACCAGGTGGTTCCAGGGGCACCTGCAGTCCTGGACGCTGGTCCCCTGGGTGCTGCGGGACCTGACCGGCGCGCGCCGCGTGGACCTGCTCTACCACCTGACTAGCCCTTACCTCCTCCTGCTCGCCTCCTTCCTCAGCGCCGCCTTCCTACTGTGGATCGCCAGCATCGGCATCGGCGTCTTGGCAGGGACCTTGGACTTCTCGTGGTGGTGGGTCTCGGCCTACGCCGTGGCCTTTGGGCCCGCCCTGATGTTCGGGGCCGTCTACTGGCGCCACGAACGCGATCACGGCTTCGGGCTGTTGACCGCCCTCGTGGTCCTGCACGTCTACGTCGGCTACGCCGGACTCTGGTACGTCGCTGGCTGGAAAGCTGCTTTCCGCTCCCTCTCGGGCCGGAACTCCTGGGCAAAGACGGACCGGACCACTGACGACCAGGACTCGGCCGCGCAGGAGCCGGACCACCCGCTGGCGGCACCGGCATGAGGAAAGCACTATTCCTGGGCGCCGCGATCCTGCTCGTAGGTTCCATTGTCGGAGTCGGCCTGAGCCAGCATCGCATCGGCCCATGGTCAGACGGTGAGGTCCACGGACGATGGACCGTGATGTACGCCGGGTACGGCGAGGCCTCGGGAAACGACCGGGAAGTGGTGCTCGAGCCTAAGGCGGCCACCTCCGCGGACATCACCCACGGCGGTCTCGTGCACACCACCCGCTCCTACATGGACCCCAGCTTCGAGGTGACGGTGCACACCGAGGCCCAGGTGCGGAACGGTCCTCCGAACGACTGGGAAGTGGGCTGGGTGCTGTGGAATCTCCGCGACGACGAACACTTCTACGCTGTGGCACTCAAGCCCAACGGGTGGGAGATATCCAAACAGGACCCCGCGTATGAGGGAAATCAACGCTTCATCACCACCGGTGTGGAACGACAGTTCCCCATCGGCCGAGACTACCGCGTGCGAGTGGTGCACGACTGGCCCCGCATGACGGTGAGCGTCGACGGGCGTGAGCTTGCGACCATCACCGACGACGAAAGACCGTACCGCGGAGGAAGCATCGGGCTGTACACCGAGGACGCGAGAGTTCGCTTCACCGGCCTGGACATACTCAACGCCCCCTCCGACTGACCAAGGCCTTCGGGCCCTCAACCGGACACCCATCGCACCAGGAGCAATCCCATGTCTCACTCATCCGCTAAGACGCCCATCTCTGTCATGGCGATCTACGGCACACGGCCTGAGGCCGTCAAGATGGCACCACTCGTGATCGCACTGCGCGACGATCCCCGCTTCGAGGTCCGCGTCGTAGTCACGGGCCAGCACCGCGAGATGCTGGACCAAGTCAACCAGGCCTTCGGCATCGTCCCGGACCGGGACCTGAACATCCATGCCGCCGGTCAGACGCTGACCGAGATCACGACGCGGACGCTGCAGGGATTGGCTCAGGTCTTCGACGCCGACCGACCGGATGCGGTTCTGGTGCAGGGCGATACGACGACCACCTTTGCCGCGTCCCTCGCGGCCTTCTACGCCGGCGTCACGGTGGTGCACACCGAGGCGGGACTGAGAACGGGCAACAAATACTCGCCCTACCCGGAGGAGATCAACCGTCGCCTCACCGGCCAGATGGCGGCCCTCCACCTGGCTCCCACGTGGGCCGCCCGGGACAACCTGCTGCACGAGAACGTCCCTTCCGACTCGATCGTGGTGACGGGCAACTCGGTCATCGACGCCCTGCTTATCACTGTCGCCTCCCGGCCGAGGATCGAGGACCCCGCACTGGGCGCGCGGCTGGCAACGGGGCGTCCGGTGGTGCTCGTGACGGCACACCGCCGTGAATCGTGGGGAGAACCGCTGCGTCAGGTCGGCCGCGCGATCGCCCGACTGGCTGCAACGCACCCCGACCACGACTTCGTCTTCCCGGCGCACCGCAATCCCTTGGTGCGCGAGGCAATTCTGCCTGCTGTGCAGCATTGCCCCAGCGTCCTGGTCACGGAACCACTGCCCTACGCACAGTTCTGCGCACTGCTGGAGCGATCCTCCATCATCCTCACCGACAGCGGCGGAGTGCAGGAGGAGGGGCCGTCCCTGGGCAAACCGGTGCTGGTCATGCGGGATACGACCGAACGGCCGGAGGCCGTGATCGCGGGCGCCGTGCAACTGGTCGGCACGGACGAGGAGACGATTGTGGACGCGGTGTCCATCCTTATCAAGGACGAACGGACCTACCGGCGCATGGCGAGGGCGCTCAATCCCTATGGCGATGGGCACGCCGCCGCCCGGACCGTCCAGGCCCTGGCCCGCCACTACGGACACGACGACACCGTGCAGCAGTTCCAGGACTGGGCAGCAGCCGTCCCTGTCGCCTGAAAGTCGCCGGACGCGGAAATAATGCCTGCCAGCAGAGCCGTCACCCACACCTCGAGGAGAATCCATGGAGAAGCAGTACCAGTTGTCCGGAAGAGGGCGCTTGGCGTGGGTAATCGCCCTGGTGTCCCTGCCACTGGTCGCCGCTGGCGCGGTCTTCGGCCTCACCGACGACAGCCTCGTCGAAGGAGAAAACTCCCTCCTCGCTCAGCAATACACCGCGGTGACGAACTCCGACGCCGACGGATCGGCCGTGAAGACCGCGACGTTCTCGTCGCGGTTCGGCCGACCGGGCGGGGCGCGCACGCTCGTGCTCTACGACGGCACCGGTGCCGCCTCGGAAGACGCCGAACTGTACGGCATTGCCGCTGGGAATCTGGCAACCCACTTTGGCGAAGCCAGGGTTGCGGTCGTGGGCGACTACACCGCGGGCATGATGAGGGACTTCGACGCCGTCGTCTACCTCGGGAAGGACTCCAACGCCACACCGCCAAAGGCCTTCCTCACCGACGTCCTGAAGGGCACCGTGCCTGTGCTCTGGGTGGAGCAGAATATCGATGACCTCGTCGGGTATGAGCAGGACTCGATCGCGGCGTTCGTATCACGGTACGGCTGGGATCCCACTTCCCCTCTAGCGGTGAGCAACGACCAAGTGAAATCCGTGTCGTACAAGGACCGTTCCGTGCGCCGCAACACGCTCAACTCCGACATCGTCTACAGTCCGCGCATTCTGGACCCCGGAAAGGCACGGACCCTTGCGACCATCGTGTGCGGTGACCCAGAGAGCCCCCATGCTTGTGACGTCGTCGGCGAACCACCGATGGCCGGGCTGGCCTGGGCCGTAAGCTCAGGCAACCTCACCTATGTGACCGAGGTGCCTCTCAATGACATCGATAAGAACGACCTTTACCTGATCTTCTCGGATCTCTACTACGACCTGCTCGCGCCAGGGACGGAACCGGTGCGGCAGGCTGCTCTACGCTTGGAGGACGTTGGCCCCGAATCCGATCCCGGTGAGCTCCGGAGCGTCGCCGACTACCTCCACGATGCCGGAGTGCCTTTCCAAGTGGCAGTCATTCCCGTCCAAGTGGCCCCCATCCCCCACAAGTCCAGCTGGTACGGGCTGAGCCTGCTCGACAGGCCGAAGGTGGTCGAAGCGCTGAAGTACATGCAATCGCGTGGTGGAACACTCATACAGCACGGCACCACCCATCAATACGGCACGCTTCATAACCCGTACAGCGGCAGAACGGGTGAGGATTACGAGTTCTACCAGTACGGGTGCACGGACACAGAACGGCCACCCTACGAATTCGGTGAGTGCAAGGCCGACTCCTACATCACCAGGATCGGCCCTGTGGAGGAGGACAGTATCGAACAGCACGTCGCCCGGATCAAATACGGCCGGCAAGTGATGATCGACGCCGGTCTGGGCGAACCCACCATCTTTGAGACTCCCCACTACTCCGCATCCGTCAACGGCCATGCTGCCATCGCCGCGGTGTACAAGGCGCGGTACGAACAGTCCGACTACTACGGCGGCATGGTGTCCGGCAAAGAGATCACCCCCACGTCGGACTACAGTCAATACTTTCCGTACACCGTCCACGACATCTACGGCACCACGGTGTATCCCGAAAACCTCGGCAATATCACCGAGACGGAGCAGAACAACCACGCCATCCGGGATCCGGAGTACATCATCAACCGGGCCAAAGCGAACCTGGTCGTCAGGGAGTCCACGGCCAGCTTCTTCTTCCATCCCTATCTGAACCTCGACTTGCTCAAGCAGACAGTTACCGGCATCAAGGATCTCGGCTACACGTTCGTCCCGGTCGGCGACCTGAAATGAGGAAGGGCGGCCCGGTGTGCCGCCCCGCCATTTCGTCCACAACCGCTGCCGTAACCCAGCTCACATTTGCAAATCGTCTCTCAGTCTAGGTCCCTTAATACAACTTCTCCACGATTTCCGCAGCTGCTGGATACGAAACTGGCTCCGGGTCAATACTTGGAAGGAATAGTGGCAACAGAAGGACGGACCAATGACGATCTCCGCGAACCACACGGCCCCGGATACCGCCCGTAGCACCGGGCCGGACAACGCACTCACCGAGGCGGTCAAGAAGTTCGGCATCACCGCCGAGGACTACATGCTGCCCGCCCGGCACCAGATCCAGATGGTGGACTCGGAAGGCCGGCTCAAGGACAAGGGTGAGCAGGGCGCCGAACCCGGCCACGAATACCCCGTGCCCGGCGATACGGAACTGCTCGCTGCATACGAAAAGCTCGTCGTCGGCCGCCGCGTCAACGACCAGAACTCCGCCCTGGTCCGGCAGGGCCGCATGGCCGTCTACCCATCCAGCCACGGCCAGGAGGCGTGCCAGGTGGCCGCCGCCCTGTGCCTCGCGGACAGCGACTGGATGTTCCCCACCTACCGCGACGCCGTGGCCGTGATGACCCGCGGCGTGGACCCCGTCCAGGTGATGACCATCTTCCGCGGCGACTGGCACGGCGGCTACGATCCGCTCCAGTACAAGGTGGGCATCCAGTCCACCCCGCTGACCACCCAGCTGCTGCACGCCGTCGGCGTTGCGCACGCCGCCAAGCTCCGCGGCGAGGACACCGTGGTGCTGGCCATGTGCGGCGACGGCGCCACCAGCGAAGGCGACTTCCACGAAGCCCTCAACTTCGCCGCCGTCTTCCACCTGCCCGTCATCTTCTTCGTCCAGAACAACAAGTACGCCATCTCGGTGCCGTTGGCGCACCAGTCCGTGGCGCCGTCGCTCGCGCACAAAGCCGTGGGCTACGGCATGGCGGGCGAACGCGTGGACGGCAACGACGTGGTGGCGCTCCTCGCCGTCCTGGACCGCGCCGTCGCCCTGTGCCGCGACGGTTCCGGCCCACTGCTGGTGGAGGCCAACACCTACCGCATGCAGGCGCACACCAACGCCGACGATGACACCCGCTACCGGGAAAGCGCCGAGGTTGCCGAGTGGCGGGCCAAGGATCCCGTGAACCGGATGCGGACGTACCTCACGGACCAGGGGATTTTGGACGACGACGGCGAGGCCCGGATCCGTGCGAAGGCTGAGGCGGTTGCCGCGCAGCTGCGCGAAGGCCTCAGCGAGGACGTGCCCGTGGACCCGCAGGAACTCTTCCGCCACGTCTTCGCACAGCAGACCCCGCAGCTGAAGGAACAGTCCGACATGCTCGCCGACGAACTCGCGCGCGACGCTGCATCCACCACTGATTCGAAGGAGGCCGGCAAGTGAGCCCCACCGTCACCACCTCGTCCGAGGCCAACGGCAACGTTTCCGCCGCCACTGCCCGGGCTGCTGCCTCCGCCGCGGCAACCGCCGATGCGTCCGGCCCGCAGCCGGTCACCATGGCCAAGGCCCTGAACACCGCCCTGGCCGATGCCATGCACGCCGATTCCTCCGTCCTGATGTTCGGCGAGGACGTAGGGCTCCTGGGCGGCGTCTTCCGCATCACGGACGGCCTCACCGCCACGTTCGGCGAGCAGCGCTGCTTCGACACCCCGCTGGCCGAGTCCGGCATCGTGGGCATGGCCGTGGGCATGGCGATCAACGGGATGCGCCCGGTGATCGAGATGCAGTTCGACGCGTTCGCGTACCCGGCGTTCGAACAGATCGTCAGCCACGTGGCCAAGATGCACAACCGCACCCGCGGCACCGTGAAGCTGCCCCTGGTGATCCGCATCCCGTACGGCGGCGGCATCGGCGGCGTGGAGCACCACTGCGATTCCTCCGAGGCCTACTACGCCCACACCGCCGGCCTGAAGGTCTACACCCCCGCCACCGTGGCCGACGGCTACCGGATGCTCCGCGAAGCCATCGACTCCGACGATCCCGTCGTCTTTATGGAACCCAAGAAGATGTACTGGACCAAGGACTCCGTGGACCTCGCCGAGCTCCGCCGCCAGCACGAACTTTCCCAGGAAGGCACGACGGCGGGACGTGGCTCGGAGGGGAGGGCCGCCGTCGCGCGTCCCGGCACCGACGCGACGCTGATCGCGTACGGCCCGTCCGTGCCCACCGCCCTGGCCGCGGCCGAGGCCGCTGCGCTGGAGGGGCGCTCGCTGGAGGTGATCGACGTCCGGACCATCGTGCCGTTCGATGATGCGACTGTGTGCGAGTCGGTGCGGAAGACCGGCCGGGCCGTGGTGATCGCCGAGGCGCACGGGTTCGCGTCCGTGGCGTCCGAGATCGTGGCCCGGGTGCAGGAGCGCTGCTTCCACCACCTGGCGGCCCCCATCCGCCGCGTCACCGGCTTCGACGTGCCGTACCCGGCGCCGAAACTTGAGAAGTACTACCTGCCCGGCGTGGACCGTATCCTCGACGCCGTTGACGACCTGCAGTGGGAGAACTGATTTCTATGAGCGAGACGCGAGTGTTCCTGCTGCCGGACCTGGGCGAAGGGCTGACCGAGGCCGAACTGGTCTCCTGGCACGTTGCCGTTGGCGATTCGATTGAGGTGGACCAGCCCATCGCCGAGGTGGAGACGGCAAAGTCAGCTGTTGAGGTGCCGTCCCCCTATGCCGGGATCGTGGCCGAGCTGCATGGCAAGCCGGGGGAGACCCTGGACGTGGGGAAGCCGCTGATCTCGGTGACACCTGTGGGTTCTGGTGCGGGGGTCACCGCGGATGATGCCGCCCCCGCCCCTTCGCCGGACGGCCATGCTGCAAGCAGCATGCCGTCCGGCTCCGACAGGCCCGATGCCACTCCCCGGGCGGCATCATCCGCGTCGACTGCGTCTGAGGCGGCAGCCGAAACTTATCGGGAAGAAGAAAAAGCTGGGTCCGGGAACGTCCTGATCGGCTACGGAACCCCGGGCGGCCACGCTGCTGCCAAGCGGACGCGGCTGCCCAAAGCTTCCGTCTCCGTTCTTGAGCCGGCCGAAACCCAGCCTGCGGACAAGGCCGCCGACGACCTTACGCTCCTGCGCACCCGCGTCCCCGGCAAGCTGGGGGCTGTCATTTCCCCGCTGGTCCGGCGGATGGCCCGCGAGCATGGCGTGGACCTGGGGGAGCTGCACGGTTCCGGGGAGAGCGGCCTGATCATGCGCCGCGACGTGGAGAAGGCCATCAGTGCTCCGGTGGTTGAGCCTGCCGAAACCAAGCCCGCCGCGTTGGTTGAGCCTGCCGAAACCAAGCCCGCCGCGTTGGTTGAGCCTGCCGAAACCAAAGAAACCCAGGGCCGCGACGCGCGCACGGGACTCGCGATCTCCTCCCGCACCCCCGTCCGCGGGGTCCGCAAGGTCGTGGCCGCCACCATGTCCCGCAGCCGGTCGGAGATCCCGGAAGCTACGGTGTGGGTGGACGTTGATGCCACCGGACTCATGGAACTTCGGGAAGGCATGAAGGCAGGCGGAGCTGCGGTTCCGGGTCTGCTGGCGTTCATCGCCCGTTTTGTCACAGCCGGGCTAAAAAAGTACCCGGAGCTCAACACGCGGATTGAGTCCGCTGAAGACGGGTCGCAGGAGATCGTCGGGTTCGACGGCGTCAACCTGGGCATCGCCGCCCAGACCGACCGGGGACTTGTGGTTCCGTCGGTCCGTTCTGCCGAGAAGCTGAGCGCCCGGGAGCTGGACGCGGAGATCCGCAGGCTGACCGACGTCGCACGCGAAGGCAAGGCGACCCCCACGGAACTGGGCAGTGGCACCTTCACGCTGAACAACTACGGTGTGTTTGGCGTGGACGGCTCGGCCGCGATCATTAACCACCCCGAGGTGGCCATCCTGGGCGTGGGCCGGATCATCGACAAGCCGTGGGTAGTCAACGGCGAGTTGGCGGTCCGCAAGGTCACCGAGCTGACCCTCACCTTCGACCACCGGGTCTGCGACGGCGGCACAGCGGCCGGCTTCCTCCGCTTCGTGGCCGACGCCATCGAAAACCCCACCACCCTCCTCGCCGACATCTAACCCCCACCGACGCGCGCTCACTTGTGGTGGTGTTTTTCCAAACGCGCGCTCACTCGTGGTGGTCTTCCCGACTCACATATCCGCTGAATGAACTTTTTCCTCCCGACCCCTTTACGCCCGGGCGGCAATCGTTTTAGAGTCGGTTCTGTCATAGTCCGGATGGACGCCAGAGGCGTTCGGGAAGGGGGAGTGCATCACCGCTGACCATAATCTGAAGACAAATGATCACTACGTTGAAGGCCCCTCCTAGGAGGGGCCTTCCCCTTGTCCGGCGACTTCCTGATCCGGGCCACCCCCGGCAGGCTGGGACCCTGCGGGCGTGGCCCCGGGCACAGCCAAGGACCCATGGGTACAATCGACGACTACACGAACGCACACTGCTTTGCCGGAGGTACGGAGAAACAATGTCGGAATGGCTTGAGGTCGGCGCGGACAACTACGTGCTGGTCACCGAGGGATCGCTGCTGAACACCGGACTGATCGTCGGGACCGAACGGGCCATGGTGATCGACACCGGCTGCGGCCCACGCCAGGGCAAGGAAATCCTGGACGCGGTCAGGGAAAAGACCCAGCTGCCCCTCGTCGTCGTCAACACCCACGCGCACTACGACCACTTCTTCGGCAACGCCGTGTTCGCCGAAGCGGGCGTCACGGAATTCTGGGGCCACGAGAACTGCGCCTCCGAGATCGACCAGCGCGGTGACCTGCAGCGGCGCTTCGTCGGCACGCTGGAACCGGAGATGTCCACCGGCGAGGGCGAGAATGTGGAGCTCGTGGTGCCCAACGCCATCGTCCGCGACCAGCCGGTGCTGGTGGACCTCGGCGGCGTCACCGCCACACTGTTCTACCTGGGCCGCGGCCACACCGACGGCGACCTGCTGGTGGGCACTCCCACCACCCTGTACGTGGGCGACCTCGTGGAGCAGGGCGCCCATCCGTCCTTCGAAGACTCGTTCCCCGAGGAGTGGGCCGACGCGCTCCGGCACATCTCGGCCCTCCGCCACCGCTACGAGTACCTGATCCCCGGGCACGGGAAGCCGTGCAGCGACCAGTTCGTCAAGACCATGGCCAACACGCTGACCACCGCCGTCCGCCAGGCCCGCCAGTCCATCCGGGACACCCCGGACGACGCCACCAAGGCGATCCCCGTGCTGCCCTATGGGCCGGAACAGTCCCGCTGGTTCATCAAGCGCCTCCAGGAAACCCACCGGGAGTACTGACCAAGCGGGCACCCGTTGACGCGAGAAACCCCGCGGGGGATATCACTTTCCGCGGGGCTCTCTGCAGCCTCCGTACCCAGCGGGCGGCTTCCCTAACGGGCCGTCGCCCTTGAGTTTCAACGGGTCCAACAACCGGCATGCCGGGGCAGGGCGCACAGGAGACATGCAGGGTCCTCCCAGCTCCGCCACCCTAGGATGGAGCTCATGAAGGCTGCCCGAGACGCCCGGTCCGTTGCCGTGGTGATCAACGCCGGCGCGCGCCTCGGGGCCGCGGCTCCTGACCAGGCGGTGGACATGCTGCGGAACGCGGGCCTGCCCGTCAATGCCGTGCACCGGATCCTGTCCGGCACGGACCTGGCCGGGACCCTTGACCGGGTGATGGCCGAGAACCACGACCTGGTGGTGGTGGGCGGCGGCGACGGCACTGTGTCTTTCGCTGCCGGACGGCTCGCCGGGACCGGCACCGTGCTCGGCGTCCTGCCGCTGGGAACAGCCAACGACCTCGCCCGCACCCTGGAGATCCCCAGCACCCTGCCCGCCGCCTGCGCCGCGCTCGCCGACGGAAAAGTGGTGGACATCGACCTCGGCCGGGTCAACGGCCAGCCCTTCCTCAACGTCGCCTCCGTGGGCCTCTCGGTGGGCGTCACCGAAACCCTCAGCCCCCGCCTGAAGCGCCGCCTCGGCCCGCTCGCCTACGCCGTCGCCGCCGTCCGCGCCTACGCCCGGCACCAGCCGTTCCGGGCACGCCTCGAATTCCCCGAGGGCGACCACCAGGCCATCGAGCTCGAGAACCTGCTGCAGGTGGCCGTGGGCAACGGCAAGCACTACGGGGGCGGGAACGCCGTCTCACCCACCGCCGGCATCGACGACCACACCCTCGACATCTACGCCATCCCCGGCGCACCGCTGCGCGAACACATGCGGATCGCCCGGCTCCTCAAGGACGGCAGCTTCGTGGAACGCAGCGACGTGCACCACGCGACCACCCAGCGCGTCCGGCTGGTGACCGACCCGCCCATGCCGGTCAACCTCGACGGCGAAATCGCCACGGTCACGCCCGCGGACTTCACGATCGAGCGCAACGCCGTCCACGTCATCGTGCCGCAGGGCAGCACCGCCGCGGTACTGGACGGGTAGCCCGCCCCGCGCCGCTTTCTTGAGGCGGCCAGCGTCAAACGGAAACGTACGACGGCGGCCGCGCGCCGCCGTCGTACGTCTTCTCACGTGAAGGTGGGTCCGCCGTCCGCGGCCAGGAACGCGTCCAGCTCCGCCGACTGGTGGGCGGCGAAAGCCTTGTCCGCGTTGGCCTTGGTGCTGGCAAGCACCGGTATCTCGAGGCGGGTGTGGCAGCCGCGGCAGCGGATCTCGTGCGTCCACACCCAGCTGTACGCGGAGTGGATTTCCCTGACCTGCTGCAGTGCGGACGTGATTGCTTCCGTTGTGGCCACAAAGTGTGCCGCGTCCTCGCTGCTGAGGCTGCTACCAATTCCGATGTCGATGCTCATCGTCGCCTCTTTTCCGTAATAGCCGGATGGTGCTGTTGACAGTAGTGGCTGTTTCCCGGCTTAGGAACTGCCCGGAGGTCACGGTTGCCTAACGCCCGGGCGCCGGGAGGCTGAACAGGAACGTTGCGTCTTGACGACGGCCTACTTCCATGGTTAGTTAGTCAAGTAAGTAACCAACTGGCCGGGAGGTCGCCTGATGGACGAAGGCAAACCACTCTTCGTGCAGATCGCCGAACAGGTCGAAGCCTCGATCCTGGACGGAAGCATCGCCGAGGAGTCACAGGCGCCGTCAACAAACGAGCTCGCCGTGTTCCACCGCATCAACCCGGCAACTGCGGCCAAGGGCGTGAACATGCTCGTGGACAAAGGCGTGCTGTACAAGCGCCGGGGCATCGGCATGTTCGTTGCCCCGGGTGCCCGCGAACTCCTGCTCAAGGAGCGTCGCAGCGATTTTGCGGAGCGGTATGTGCAACCCCTGCTGGCCGAAGCCCGCAGGATCGGGCTCGGGCCCGAAGACGTCGCGGACCTGGTCCGCACCGGTGCCGGCGCTGAACCGGCAAAGCCATAAACCTGCCAGATCGAAGGACGCGATGAACTCCGTAATACAGGTCAGGAACCTCACCAAGCGATACAAAGACGCGCTCGCCCTGGACGGTGTCAGCTTCGACATCGAGCAGGACGCCATCTACGGCCTGCTGGGACGCAACGGCGCCGGCAAGACCACCGCCATGTCCATCCTCACGGCCCAGAACCTGCCCACCAGCGGCGAGGTGCGCGTGTTCGGCGAAAACCCGTATGAGAACGCCCGGGTCCTCAGCCGCATGTGCTTCGTCCGGGAAAGCCAGAAATACCCGGACGACGCCACCCCGCGCCACGCCTTCGCGGCCGCCCGGCTGTTCTTTCCCCGGTGGGACCAGGGCCTGGCGGACGAACTCATTGACGATTTCCAGCTCCCGCTGAAACGGACCATCAAGAAGCTCTCCCGCGGGCAGCTCTCGGCCGTGGGGGTCATCATCGGCCTGGCGTCCCGGGCGGAGGTCACCTTCTTCGACGAGCCGTACCTGGGTCTCGACGCCGTGGCCCGGCAGATCTTCTACGACCGGCTGCTGGCCGATTACGCCGAAGTCCCGCGGACCATCCTGCTCTCCAGCCACCTCATCGACGAGGTCTCCAACCTGATCGAACGGGTGCTCCTGATCGACGACGGCCGCATCATCATGGACGAATCGGCCGATGACGCCCGCGCCCTCGCCACCAACGTGGTGGGCGACGCCGCCGCTGTGGAGCGGGTGGTGAACGGCCGGGAAGTCATCCACCGCGAAGGCCTGGGCCGCGTGGCATCCGTGACCTTCCTGGGCCGCCTGGACGGCGCCGAACGCGCCGCGGTTGTTGCCGACGGCCTCGAACTGGCGCCGGTCTCACTGCAGCAACTCATTGTGCGCCTGACCCAGCACCGGTCAGCCGGGCGCCCGGGTGCGGACGGCTTCGGTTCCAAGGACTCCGGCACGAACAACTCCGGCACGAAGAGCCCCACCACGAACACCTCAGACGCGGATACCCAGGAAGGAAGCCTGCGATGACAACCCTCGATTCCGGCGCAGCCCTGCAACACCAGGTGCCGCGCAACCGCATGCTCAACGTTGTCCGGCTGCAGTTCGTCAACACCCAGACGTTCATCTGGGTGCCGGCGCTGGTGCTGGGCGGCTCGTGGGTCCTGTCCATGATGATCTTCTGGATCATCGGCGGCGCCGGCGTCACCGAGGTCAAGGCCGGCGGCGGTTCGCAGGCACCCCTGTGGTACTTCCTCGCCATCGGCATCCAGGCCATGACCATGACCTTCCCGTTCTCGCAGGCCATGAGCCTCACGCGGCGCGAGTTCTTCCTGGGCTCCCTCGCGGCGGCGGCGGTCAGCGGGCTGGGCATGTCCCTGGTGTTCGTGCTGCTGGGCCTGTTCGAGCAGGCCACCGGCGGCTACGGCATCAACGGATACTTCGCCTACCTGGACTGGGTATGGGCGTCAGGGCCGTTCGCCGCCGCACTGACCTACTTCACGGCCACCATGTTCTTCTTCACTATCGGCTTCTGGTTCGCCACCATCTTCAAGCGGTTCGGCGCCCTGGGGCTCACCATCGTCCTGCTGGCGCTGGGCCTCACACTGGTCGGGTCCATCGCGCTGGTGACGTTCCAGCAGGCCTGGCCGGCAGTGGGCCAGTGGTTCACGGACACCGGAGCCCTGGGCCTGACGCTGTGGGCCATCCCGGTCACCGGGCTGCTCGCCGTCGGTTCCTACCTCACCCTGCGCAGGATGCCCGCCTGAGTCCGGAGCGCCTTGGACCACCGCAAGAGCAGGACGTACGACGGCGGCCGCGCGCCGCCGTCGTACGTCTTTCCTGTGCGGGGCGTCGTCTTAAGCGCTATTGCGGCGCGTGCCGGCAAGTAAGATTTTGCGGGTGAGGGGAAACGGTCGGCGCCCGGGCGCGCCTGCGGGGGAGTGGATCAAGTACGCGGCACTTTTGGTGCTGGCGGTTGCGGCTTTCGGGGTGGCCGCGCTCGCCCTCATGGGCCCGCGGGACCCGGGCGGGACCGCCCCCGTGGCGGCGGCGAGCACCCCTGCGGCATCGGCCACCGGTACGCCGGCTGCCTCCCCGGCCCCGGCTTCGGCTGCTCCCACACCTTCGGCCACCTCAACGGGCCGGCCGGCGAAGATCGAGCTGCCCGAGAAGCCTGTTCTCCTGATCATGGGGGACTCCTACACGGCCGGCGACGGCGCCGACCAGCCGGACGAGAGCTGGGCGAACCTCGTTGCGGGGTCGCTGGGATACCCCACCAACATCGACGGCCGCGGCGGGACCGGGTTCGCCTGGGGCGGCGGAGCCCGGGATGACCAGGGCGGCGAATACGAAGTCCGGCTGCGGCAGACCGCGGCCAATAACCCGGCCTTCGTCCCCAACCTGCTGATTCTCCAGGGTGGGCAGAACGATGCCCAGATCACCGACGCCGGTGAGATCACGGCCGCAACCCGCCAGACCATCGAGGCGGCACGCCGGTTCTGGCCCGGGGTGCAGGTGGTGGTGCTTGGGCCGTCGGCGCCGCAGCCGCTGGGGGAGGACCTGCGGGACGTGAACAACGCCGTCCGTGCCGGTGCTGAGGCAACGAACGCCCCGTTCATCGACGCCGTGGAGGGCCGCTGGTTCACCACCGCGAACAGCCCGGGATTCGATGCCGACGGTGCGCACCCGAACACCGCCGGGCACGCCTACATTGCGGACAAGTTCCTGGAGTCCTGGGCAGCGCTGGTGGATTAAGAAGTGTGGGGGCCGACAGCTATTTGCGGATCGACGCTGATCCGCCGCCTCCGCCGTCGGCCCCGGTCTTTGTGAATTTGTGGACCGCCTGGCGGCGCCGTGACGACGCCGCCAAGCGATCGAGACCATCGGGTTCTACGCCGACTGCAGGAATGGGCTGACTGGGCCTCAGTTCCCAGGTGCACCCCCATGCTTTCCCATCCTTCACTCAAAACTGTGCGGGAACCGGCTCAACATCTGCGCCAATTAGGGTCAAGAATTCCTCAAGACTGGTTGGGCCGGGAACTTTGCCGGGGACGGTCATTTGAGTGGTCAGCCTGCGAATGTGCCGGGGGCGGGCGGTCACGGGCGGGTGGTGTCCGGGGCAAGCCACGACAGGGCTGCAACCACCTGGGCCTGGACTCCCATCGACAGGGTGGGGTCCAGCACCGGGGCGAAGAACGGGGAGTGGTTGCCCGGGATGTCGCGGCTGACGGTTCCCTGGCTCTCGGCGGCCCTGTACGTTGCCGGGTCCACGCCGCCCAACAGCCAGAACGTGTAGGGCACCCCGAATGCATCCGGGATGTGGCTGAAGTCCTCGGACGCGGTCTGGGGCTGCGCGTGGCCCACCGCAGCGGGGCCAAAATGGGATGTGAAGGCGGCGGTCACCTGTTCCGTCACGGCGGCATCGTTGGCCGTCAGCGGGAACTGGTCGTAAAACTCGAAGTCCGGCTCGCGCGGGGACTCCGCTGAGAGGCATTCCCCTTTGACGATCCGCTCAATGGCCGCCAGCATTGTGGACCGCACCTGGGGATCGTAGGTGCGGATGTTGAGGAGCAGTTCGGCCCGGTCCGGGATGATGTTGGACTTGGTTCCGGCGTTCAGCGCCCCGATGGTCAGGACGGCGAACTCGCCAGGCCGGATCTCCCGCGACACCACAGTCTGCAGCCGCAGCACGATGGATGCCGCCAGCACCACGGGGTCAACGGCCATGTGCGGCATGGACCCGTGGGCGCCTTTGCCGTACACAGTGATCCTGAGGGAGTCGCCGGCGGAGAGCACCGGCCCGGCTGTGGTTGAGACGGTCCCCGCCGGGGCGGGCATCACATGCTGGGCAAGCGCGACGTCGGGCCGCGGCACCTTGGCGGCCAGGCCGTCGTCGACCATTGCCTTGGACCCGGCGCCGACCTCCTCGGCCGGCTGGAAGAGCGCGATGTAGGTGCCGGACCACGCGCCGCGGCCGTCCGCCATCAGTTTGGCGGCACCCAGAAGCGTACTGACATGCACGTCGTGTCCGCAGGCATGCATGACGCCCGTGACCTCGGACGCGTAGGAAAGTCCGGTGGCCTCGGTGACCGGAAGCGCATCCATGTCCGCCCGCGCCAGAACGGTGGGCCCGTCGCCGTTCGCCAGGACACCCACGACGCCGGTGCCTCCGAGGCGGACCACGCGGTAACCGAACCCGGCCAGTTTGTCCTCCACCAGCCGGGCGGTCCGGTGCTCCTCAAGGCTCAACTCGGGCTGGCGGTGCAGGTCCCGGTACGTGTCCCGGACCCAGCCAAGCTCTGCCTCAAGGCCTGCCAGTACTTTCGCCGCGTTGGTCATCAGGCCAGTATGCCGTCCATTTGGCCTGTCAGATATGGGCTGCCGTCGAACCTTTTTTGGTTGGAGGCGCCGGAATAAGTCAAGTCTTGAACCGCCGCTGCCGATGCCGGATCCTGTGCCGATGGGCGTCAGCGAAGAGGCGCGGGCACTGTCCGCGGTAGTGGACCGGCTTGCCGAACGGCACCCGGACGTGTCCCGGCACGTGATCGAGGACGTGGTCCAGGAGGAGCACCGGTCACTGGACCGGGGAAGGGTGCGGGACTTCGTGCCCATCCTGGTGGAGCACGCGGCGCGGGACCGCCTGCACACCGTGAGCCGGTAGCCGGCGACAGTCCGGGAAATCCCAAGGGTCCGTTCCGTAATGTCCTCCGAATAGTCAACTCGATGGCTATAATCAGGGCGGGGGTCAGCTGGTGATTCCCGGCTGTCCGCGCCAGGCCCCTTGTTCGTGGCCCGCGCCCGTCTCAAGGATGCCCGCCCATGTTCAACCCCCGGCCCTTCGCTGCCGCTGCCCTCACGCTGGTCACCGTACTTGCCGGTGCTGCCCTGACGGCCCTTCCCGCCCAGGCCACCGAGCCACCACAGCCCTCCAAGCCAGCCGCGGCTGCCGAGCTGCCACTCCGGGACGCGAGCCCCCAGTCCGCTTCAGCCCAGGTCCCCACGGACCAGTTCATCGTGGGGCTCAAGAGCCGCGGCAACATTGCCTCCGAAGCAGCTGTGACGGCCCAGGCCGCACGGTCAGCCGCAGGCCGAGTGGGCACCGCCGCCCAGTACGTCCGGGCCACTGCGACCGGCGCGCAGGTGGTGAAAACTGGCAAGTCACTCCAGGGTGCCGACGCTGATACCTTCCTTGCGGCACTGCGCTCCAGCCCCGACGTGGCCTACGCGGAACCTGACACTATCGTTCAGGCAACCGCTACTGCCCCCAACGACCCCGGCTATGTATCCCAGTGGAGCCTGTGGGACGAGACCGCCGGCATTCGCATACCCGGCGCCTGGGACTACAACCGCGGCGAAGGCGCCGTAGTCGCCGTGGTGGACAGTGGCATCACCTATCACTCGGACCTGACTGCGAACGTCCTTGCCGGCTACGACATGCTGTCCAACCCGGACTGGGCCCGGGACGGCGACGGGCGTGACCCCAACCCTCAGGACCAGGGCGACTGGTCCACGGACAACCAGTGCGAACCGGGCCTCCCGGCGTCGCGCTCATCCTGGCATGGCACCCACGTGGCAGGAACCATCGCCGCCGTCGGCAATAACAGCAACGGCATCATCGGTGCTGCACCCGCCGCCAAGATCCTCCCCATCCGCGCCATCGGTCCCTGCGGAGGCTATATCTCGGACGTGGCGGACTCCATCATCTGGGCCGCCGGCGGCACCGTGTCCGGAGTACCCGCCAACCCGAGACGCGCCCACGTAGTCAACCTCAGCCTCGGCGGAGTCTCGGACTGTTCCGTTACCGAACAGAACGCCATCAATTTCGCTCAAAATGCCGGCACCGCAGTGGTGGTAGCAGCCGGGAACTCCGGCCACCCGGCATCGGAAATCAGCCCGGCCAACTGCCAGAATGTCATCACAGTGGCTGCTTCCGGACTCGACGGCGCCCGCGCGGACTACTCCAACTACGGGTCCGCCGTGGACATCACCGCTCCCGGCGGCAGCAACATGACCAACGAGAACCCCTGGACCGGTATCGTCTCCACCTCAAACTTCGGCTCCACCGTGCCCGAGGGAGAAGCCTACGAACTCCTGCAGGGCACCTCCATGGCCGCCCCGCACGTCTCCGCCATCGCGGCCATGCTCATATCTGAAGTGGGCAGCACCTACACCCCGGACATGGTGGAAGCCCGACTCAAAGCCACGGCCCGGCCGCTACCGGTCGCCTGCCCCGAAGGCTGCGGTGCCGGCCTGGTTGATGCCGCCAAGGCCCTGGCCTTGACGAACCAAGACCTGCCGGCGAATACGGTCATCCCGGCCGCGGTGACATTCTCTGACAAGGATGGCACTGCCGATGACACCTTGACGGTGCCGGAAGTGCAGGGCGTAGAGTATGTCGGTTTCGCCGGGTCAGTCTTCCCCGCCGGCATCCACACAGGGTCAGGAACTGTTAACGTGTTCGCCCGGTCGATCCCTGGCTATACGCTGATGGCCGGTGCCAATATCCAGTGGTCCCACACCTACGCCACCACCTCTGCACCGGTTGCCGGATCGCTGATCACCGTCACCCCGTTCCGGGCTCTGGATACCCGGACCAGCTCCATAGTGGCCAAGGATTCCACCGTCTCCTTCCAGGTGGCAGGACGTAACAGTATTCCTGCCAAGGTTTCCGCAGTGGTCTTCAACCTGACGGTGGCTGAAGCCCGGTCCTTCGGCTTCGTAACCGCCTATGCCTCCGGGACCGCGCGTCCGGACGCATCCAACCTGAACTTCGACAAGGGCCAGATCGTGGCCAACTCCGTCACCGTGCCCGTGGGCGCCGACGGAAAGGTGACGCTCTTCAACAGGTCCGCCGGAGCCACGCACCTCCTGGCTGATATCTCTGGCTACTACCGTGAGGGCGAGGTGACAGCGCCGGGAGCCTTCAAGTCGATAGAACCCAAGCGGTTCCTGGATACCCGCAGCGGCACCGCCGTCGCACCCGATACCGCCCGGGCCTTCCAGGTGGCAGGAGCCAACGGCTTGCCGGAAACTGTCTCGGCCGTCGTACTGAACCTGACAGTCGCGGAAGCAAAGTCCAACGGCTTCGTCACCGCGTATCCCACGGGGGTCAACAGGCCGGACGCCTCCAACATAAACTTTGCCGCCGGGCAGATCATCCCCAACTCCGTGACCGTTCCGGTGGGACCGGATGGGAAGGTGATGCTCTACAACCGCTCCAACGGTGCCACCCACCTGATCGCGGACGTCTCCGGCTATTACCTATCCGGAACCCCGACGGCGGGCGGTACCTTCCAGCCGCTGGCCGCCCCGACGCGCTTCCTGGACACCCGCTTGTTTTACCCGCTCGCGCCGGATGACACAACGTCCTTCCAGGCTGCCCGGGAACACGGCATTCCCGCAGGTGCCACCGCGATCGTAATGAACCTCACCGTGGCCCAGGCGACGTCAAATGGTTTCGTCACCGCCTTCCCGGTGGGGGCAACCCGTCCGGACATCTCCAGCGTCAACTTCGATAGGGGCCAGATCGTTGCGAACTCGGTAACCACCCCGATCTTCCAGCACGGAGGCGTGGCACTGTTCAACCGCTCGGCGGGGATCACGCACCTGATCGCGGACGTCTCCGGATACTTCCTTCCGGGGTGATCCATGGAGGCTTTTCCCAGCCTCCGTTTAGCCTAGTTACCGAAACGTTATATATGCTTGCTTAGTGGTTCTTAGGTCAAGCAGTGGAAATTTGTCGGTTCCGGAGCGCCCCTCAGCGCACAAAACTGGGCGCCAAGCAGGGCACCAAACAGGCATCATCTCAGGGCGGAAGCACTCCCTGGACGGCCTGCGTACGGTGGCCGTTGTGGGGGTGTTCTTCTTCCATACCCTCACCGCCCAGATGCCGGGCGGCTTCATCGGCGTGGACGTTTTCTTCACCCTCAGCGGCTTCGTCATCACGCTGCTGATCATGAAGGAACGGCTCGCGACGGGCCGTGTCCGCATGGGCATTTTCTACGCCAAGCGGCTGGCCCGGCTGTGGCCGGCGCTGCTGGCGCTGTGTGCGGTGATCGCCGTCGTGGGCTTCGTTTTCCCGGCCTCGGGCTGGGGCGGCCAGGCGGGATTCATCCTCCCCGCCGTCGCCTACGTGATGAACTTCGCGCACGTGGGCGCCTTCGGAAACTCGATTGCCGGCGAGACGCTCGGCCCCACTTGGACGCTGGCGGTCGAGGAGCAGTTCTACCTGGTGTGGCCGGTCCTCCTGCTGGTCATGTTGCGGTACTGCAAACTGCGGACCGCCGCATGGGCCACGGCCGGACTGGCCGTTGCCTTCATGCTGGAGCGCTTCGCCCTGGTGATGTCCGGCGCGCCGCTGAACCGCCTCTACAACGGTCCGGACACCCGGGCTGACGAACTGTTGATCGGCTGCGCCCTCGCGCTGCTGTTCACCGCCGTCCGCAACGGCTCCCGTGTGCACGCCTCCCTGGTATCCGTGGCACGCTGGGGTGCCCCGGTGGCGGGCACCGTGCTGGTGGCAGCGCTGTTCCTGCTCAAGGAACCGGACACACCCGGCACCTGGTTCACCGTGTTCTGGACCGCGGGGCCCACCACCCTGTCGATGCTGGCAGCGGTGCTGATCGGCTCACTGGTCCTGCAGCCGGCCGGCTTCCTGGGCCGGGTCCTCAGCCACCCCTGGCTCGCCTGGCCGGGCCGCGAACTCTCTTACGGCATGTACCTCTGGCACATTCCCGTCTACCTCCTGCTGCTGCCCCTCGTCCCGTCGCTGTCCATTCGCGTCGCCCTCGCGGCCGTCCTCACCGTGGCGGTGGCGTTCGCGTCCTCGCGGCTGGTGGAGGCACCCATCCGCCGGTGGGCGAACCAAAGGCTGGAGCCCGCCGTCGTACGTCCTGTGCCCAAGCCTGCCGCCGGGAAGGCGCGTGAACTGGTGACTGCCCGGTAGCCGGCAGATGAACTATGGCCCATCGGCCCTGCCCAGGCGACGCTCCGGGGAATAGGCTGGCCACGACGGCACACGCCGGCGGCGGGCTGCCCGTGCCCGCAGACCTTCGAGCAAGAGGAGATAGACCATGACTCTTCCCCAGGAACTGACCCCCGGAACGTGGACGCTGGACATGTCCCACAGCGAGATCGGGTTCAGTGTCCGGCACGCAGGCATCAGCAAGGTCCGCGGCCGCTTCACCCAGGCCGAGGCCGAAGCCCGCGTGGGCGACTCCCTGCAGGACTCCAGCCTGCACGCCACAGTGGCCACCGCCAGCTTCGACTCGGGCGACGCCAACCGTGACGGCCACGTCCGCGGCCCGGACTTCTTCGACGTCGAAAAGTACCCGGAGATGACCTTCCGCGGCACGTCCATCACGGGCGACGGCGAGGACTACACCCTCACCGGTGACCTCACCATCAAGGGCGTCACCCAGCCCGTGGAACTGGAAGTCGAATTCACCGGCGTGGCCGTGGACCCGTTCGGCGCCACACGGGCCGGTTTCTCCGCCGAAACCGAGATCAGCCGCAAAGCCTTCGGCCTGACCTGGAACGCCGCGCTGGAAGCCGGGGGAGTGCTGGTCAGCGACAAGGTAAAGATCAACCTGGAGGCTGCCCTCGTTAAGCAGGGCTGACGCTGCACCATTGTTTCGGCTACAGGCCGGGCACCGGGTTTCATCCGGGTGCCCGGCCTGCCCCGTTCCTTGCTCTCTGCTACTTCGCGCCGGCGAGGGAGCCTTCCACCGCATGCGATTCGGGCAGTGTCAGCTTCGCTGTGGTGCCCTCACCGTGACTGCTGGCCAGTGTGACGCTGCCGCGGTGGTTCTCCACGATGGACCGGGTAATAGCAAGGCCCAGGCCCGCGCCCGGAATGGCTGACGAGTGTGCGGTGGCTGTCCGGAAGAATCGCGTGAAGGCGTTCGCCACGTCCTCGTCCGTCATGCCCACACCGGTGTCCGCCACCTCGCACACCAGGTTCCCGTCCTCCGTGCGAACCCGGACGGTGACCGTGCCACCCTTCGGCGTGTATTTGATGGCGTTCGAGACCAGGTTGTCGATGGCCTGGCCCAGGCGGTCCGGGTCGAAGCGGCCCGGTGCCGGGCCCTCGGATTCCAGGCTGAGCGTCACTCCGCCGGAGGTGGCCCGCGGCTGTGCGGCGTCCACGCTCTGCGCGGCAACCTCCGCCAGGTCCGCCTGCCGCGGCCGGACGGCGAGCGTACCGGAGGCGATGGTCAGCAGGTCCGCCACCAGGTTCAGCAGGCGCTCAGCATTGCGCTTGGCCACCTCCAGGCAGTGCTCCAGTTCCGGATCCAGCCCCTCCTCGTCCATGGCGATGGAGAGGTAGCCCAGGATCGAGGTCAGGGGCGTGCGCAGTTCGTGGGAGACGCTGGCCACGAATTGGTCCTTGGCCGAAAGGGCCTCCACCAGGGCGGTGACGTCCGTGAGGGCCAGGACAGCGCCAGCCTGTCTTCCGGTGGAACTGGGAATGAGGCGGCAGGTGGCGGAGTAGGCACGCTGGCTGTTGCCCGTGCCAATCCATACGAGCTCGTCGGTGAAGGACTGCCCCTGCGCCGCGCGTGCGCGGGGGTGCTGTTCGGGCGGCAGGGCGTCCTTCCGGTCGATCCCGAAGACGGGCCTGTCCGCCTCCACGGGGGCGGGCTCCTGCTGGACGGTCCCGCCGGACAGGCTACCGCGGTGGCGGTTGGTGAGGATGGTCCGCCCCTCCCGGTCAAGCGCCCACACATCCACGCTGACGGTGTCCATCACCGTGCCCAGCAGCTGTTCCCGGTCCTCACTGGCCGCGAGGAGTTCCCGGACCTCCGCCTCCCGTTCTTCCAGCCGGAGCCGTTGCAGGCGCAGGGCGTTGGCCATGCCAAACGTGGTGAAGGCGATGGCGCCCAGGATGACCGGCAGCAGCACCGCCCGGATAAAGGAGGCGCTGGTGAAGCCCGAACCGAGAATGATGGGCGGGAGGGCCACACTGAGGATGGCGGCAATCACCGCCAATGCCACGCCGCCGCGGCGCGGGCCATGGGACAGCCAGACCACCGGGAAGACCAGCAGGAAGCTCAGCACTGACAGATACTGGTCGCCGGCTTCCCGGGACAGTCCGATGGCCAGGCAGTCCAGCACCGGGATGGCGAGAACCGCCCGCTCCGGGAGCCGGTCCCAGGGGATGGCCGCGCACGCGGCCAGCAGGACGGCGTGGAAAACCAGGGACGAAACGAACGCCGCGGACCACTTCAGGTCCGGGTGCAAGACCGATGCCAGGAGCATGACCAGCAGCATGGTGCCGGTCAGCGGCAGCTGGAACAGGACGGTGCGGCCCCTCCTCCCGAGCGTGCGGAAGTAACGGGCTCCCCAGTCGTATAGCATCGTGCCCCCAGCCATGCCCCGGTTTCGTCAACGTTTTTGAAGCATACTGCCTGATCCGCACCGCCGGCTGGATGTTTCAGCCGAGGGCACCCGGATTGGCGGCGGCAGGCAGGTGCTAAATCGAGTAGTGGAATTAACCAAGACAAGTACGCAGTTCTCGTGTGCGGGGGATTACTGCACCGTACATTCGGTGCATGGCTGAAGTAATTGTTAGGAAGCGTGGGCGCCGCCGGATGCCCGGAGCCGCCAAGGGAAGCGCCCAAGGGTTCGTGTTCCTCGGTATCGCCCTGTTGGTGGCTGTGGGGATCGCCATGTTCGCGGTTGCGGGTTAGGCGGTCCGCCATGCGTGTGAGGCTGCCGTCATCCGACGGCCAGGACCTGGATTGCCCCCATCAGTTCGTGGGGCGTTGTGAGGCATGCAGTGCGTCAGCGGGCAGCCAGGCCTTCTGGTCTGCACCAATCTTGACCCAACCCGCGGGCGATCCTTCGGGGAACCTTGACTGTTGACGCGTACGTTGGGCTCATCAGGCAGTTCTGAAAGGGAGTGGACGCGATGAGCATTACCGAATACGTTGCAGCACTTGGCGGCATGCTGGCCTCACTCGGCGCCGTGGGGCTGCTGGCCGCCGGCGTCATTCGGGCCAAAGCCCGCCACTGATCTGAGGTTCTGCCCTCCTTACGCCAGCGCGGGCGGCTCGAACCGGGTGGCCGGCGATCCGCTGGGCAGTGCCTTGAGGACGTTCTCCGCCACGCTGCGCACCTTGAGGTTCCGCTGCCGGGAGACGCCGGCCAGCTTGCCGAACGCCTCCGTGTAGGAGCAGCGGTTCTGCGCCATGATCACGCCGCACGCAACGTCGATGGAGGTCCGGCTCTCCAAGACCGCCTTGAGGTTGTCACCGGCGGACCTCACGCTGCGCACCTCGATGGCCAGCTTCATGCTTTGTGACGCGACCGCGGCAAACCAGGTGGCCTCGCCCACCAGCTCCGGAGTGAATTCGAACCCTGCGGGACCCAGGAACACCAATGCGCAGGATGACCGCGGGTCCAAAGTGAGCGGCACGGCCAGTGCAGTTCCATAGCCGGCGCCCACCAGCCGGCGGCGGTACGGTTCCCACCGCTGCGATGAGTTGTCCCCGGTGACCTGGACCGGTGTGGCGGAGGCGGCGGCCTGCGCCATGGGTCCGTCGCTGTACCTGTCCTCGGACGAGGCAACGTTGTAGGCAAGGGTGGCGCTGCCGGCCGTTGCAGGCAGGTTTCCCGCCCGCGTGAGGGTTGCGGCGGCGTCCACCGGCACCCCTGCCGACGCTGCGAGTGCCACAGCCGCGCTGTCCGCCAGCCGCTGGACGGAATCCAGGTCAGTGTCCGCGCCGGTGATCAGGTCCAGCAGGAACCCCGGCCGGTCCATGCGTCTGCTGCCAACTGCCGGTTGTACTGTCACCTGTTTCCCCCGATACGCTCCGTGCCGCGCGGCGATGTGCGGCTTTCCTCGAATGTAGGCGGCGCCAGTGGAGGGGACACGAGTAGTGGGTACTCTACTTTCGCCGCGCCACCGTTCCGCACCACCTGTTTGCCGGGCAGGTTCCCGGGCCACCCCCTAGGATGGGGGTAAAACCGCAGGTCAGAAAGGCAGCCCACCCCTTCATGTCCGGTGAAGACACCACATCCAAGGACCCCGCCCGGCGCCGGTTCACCCGCGCATCGCTCAAGGACTTCGCCCTGCCCGTGGTGATCGCCGTGGCAGCGGCCGGCATCGGCATTGCCAGCATCGCCAACGGGCTCGCTTCACGCGACCAGGCGGGCCAGGACAACGCTGCCCAGGCCGCCCCCACCCTGCCGCGCTGCGAGGTGCCGGACCGCAGGAGCCAGGTGCCGGCGTCGGGCGCGCTCTTTGGCGTGAACCTGGACCTGCACGCCAAACCCCTGTCCCAGTACGCCGCGGACCTGGGCCACAAACCCGCCGTCAGCGTGTCCTTCGCCGGATTCCCCTACACGGCGGAGGAGAAGGCGCACCTGGACCAGGCGGTCACCCAGATCCGCGCCGACGGCCAGACAATGCTCCTCACGCTCGAACCCATGCAGGGCCTGGGTGCCGTCACGGATGAGGCAGTCGCCGCGCTTGCGGCAGACCTGGCAGCGTTCAACGACGACGGCGTCCCCGTGATCGTCCGGTTCGCCCACGAGATGAACGGATCCTGGTACCCGTGGTCCCAGCAGCCCGCAGCGTATGTGGACGCCTTCAGCCGGATGGCAAAGGCGGTCCACGCGACGGCGCCAGGCTCTTCGATGATGTGGGCACCCAACTACGGCGGCGGCTACCCGTTCGCCGGCGGCCAGTACGAGGCCAAGCGGGACACCGCGGACTTCGCCGCCCTGGACACTGACGGCGACGGCACCGTCACCATGGCCGACGATTCCTACGCGCCGTATTACCCGGGCGATGACGCGGTGGACTGGGTGGGCATGTCCCTTTACCACTGGGGCGCAAAGTACCCGTGGGGCGAGAACGAACTGCCCGAGGCCAACAAGTTCACGGACCAGCTCACCGGCAACTACGTGGGCGCCAACGGTGACGACAGCCTGCTGACGGATTTCTACCACGTTTATGGGCAGGAGCACGGCAAACCCGTGGCCATCCCTGAATCCGCCGCACTGTTCGCTCCCGGCGCGGGCGGTGCGGCCGAGCTGGACATCAAGCGTGCCTGGTGGGAGCAGCTGTTCAGCCCGGACCTGGCCACCGAGTTCCCGCAGCTGAAGATGATCAACTGGTTCGAGTGGGATAAGAACGAGGTGGAGGTCAAGGGCCGCGTGGACTGGACCGTCACCAACACGCCTGCCGTGCGGGAGGCCTTTACCGCCGCGCTTCCGGACTGGTTCCGCTTCGGCCCGGCCGGGTCCTGCCAGCCGGGCTGAGGATTAGTCAGCAGGCTTACGAAACAGGTAGTGGCCACTCTGTTGGGTGGTTGCCGTGTTTCCTAGGGTGGGCCCTTCACGTACGACGCTCGAGTGAAACGAGGCTCAGTCCATGCGCAGGCGCCCAACCCAAGCAGCCCTTCTGATGACCGTGTTCCTGGCCCTTGCGGGTTGCGGATCAGGCACGGGAACCGGAACTGGAACCGCAACGTCCTCGCCCCCGGCGCCCAGCCCCACTCCGAGCCCGGCAAAGACCTACACCGATGCGGACCTCAGTTCCATTGTGGGCACCCTGAAGGACTCGCAAGGGCGCGCGCTGACAGTTGTTCCCGCGGCCCAGATCGACCAGGGCATCATCAAAGCCAAGGAAATCCTGAAGGGAGCGGTCTTCACGCCGCCGGAGTGCAACGTCTTCACGGACAGCAATTCCCAGATCCCGGAAGACAGCACCTATGCGGCAGGAACCACCATTTCGGCGGCGGACAAGACGGCGATTGTGGTGACGGCCATCGCCCTTCAAGACGCCAAGGAGCTCACCGGCCACCTGGAAGCCTCCCGGAAGGCCGTGGCGGCATGCGGAAAATTCACAGCTGAGCTCGCAGGGCAGAAGGTCACCACGGAAGTCCAGGAAATAGACGCTGCGACGGGCGGGGACCAGTCGTTCGCCGCGCTGGCCAAGGAGAGCCTGTCCACGGGGGAGGCTCAGACCTCACTGACCATGACCGGCATCAAGGGGAACCTGGCTGCCACGGCAGTGAAAGCCGGACCTGATGTCACTCCGGCCGATGCGGCCGAGCTGGTCCAGCTGATTGACACCATCCTGGCCCACGGCTGATCCGGATCAGCGGGGCAGCCCGCCCAGCCAGTCCTGGAACGTTTGGCGCCCGACGGCGGCACCCGCCGCCGGGATCAGGGCACCGCTGCGCATTGCCTTGCCCATGGCGCCCGGGAAGGGAGCCTCCACGACCTTTTTGCGCTGGCCGGTCTTCTGCAGGTAGGTCCGTACCAGGCCGGCCAGCTGCTCTGTGCGCGGGCCACCGAGATCGGGGATCCGTCCGCGCGGACCGGCCTCGGCTGCGTCCACCAGGGCCTCCGCCACCTCGCGGGCGGCCACTGGCGCGGTGAACATTTTGGGCACCACGACGACCGGCCCTGCCGAGGCGACCTTCACCACCAGCGGCACGAACTCGTGGAACTGGGTGGAGCGCAGGATGGTCCACGGTATGTCCCCATGCCGGACGGTGTCCTCCTGCACCAGCTTCCCGGCGTAGAGGCCGGAGCGTGCATTGTCGATGCCTGCGATCGACAGCACCACGTGGTGCTTTACACCGGCTTTCTCTTCCGCGGCCAGCAGGTTCTGCGAAGCGTTCGTGAAGTAGTCCACTGCCTTCTTGGTGGCCGTACTGTTGATGCCGGCAACGTCGATCACCGTCTCAACCCCGGCCAGCGCCTGGTCAAGGCCCCCGCCGGTTGCCAGGTCCACGCCGCTGGAACGGCTCAAGCCCACCACCTCATGCCCGCGCTGCACGGCAACATCCATTACGTGGCGGCCCACGGTTCCGGTCCCACCGGCAACGGCAATCCTCATGGCAGCATCCTATGTCTGAATCCGTGGTGAAGAATCGGAAAGATATTGCTGGTTGATGGTGGTTGAGCTATTCGAGGGCGAAAGCGCGCCGTAATCTGCAATATCTTGCGGAATCCGGCTTATTAAGTCAGGATGTGTACGGAAGAACCCCGTAATCTGCAATATATTTCCGAAAAGGTGGCGTATGGAGGATGTGGCAGCCATAGGTGCCGGCATCCGGCGCGCCCGGAAGGAAGCGGGGATCACCCAGGGCACGCTGGCGGACCTGATCGGAACGTCACCCCGCACCATCCACGCCATCGAAACGGGGACCGGCAATCCGTCCCTGACCACCGTCGTGGCGGCCGCCAACGCTGTGGGGCTGCACCTCCGGACCGCCGATGATTGAGGACCTGGCGCGCCTCAAATTCGTTACCCGGGCGGACGTCTACAAAGCCGGGGTACCGGCGGGACACCTGAACCGCGGGGACAACGGCGGGATCGTCTTTACCTACACCGCCGCGTATCTGGCCGCGGCCGGGGCTCCCGTATCCCACTCACTGCCGCTGACGGACGCACCCGTTGAAGCGCCGAGCGGCGCCGTTCCCGCGTTCTTCGCCGGCCTGCTGCCCGAGGGCCACCGCCTGACCGTGCTCAAGGACGCCATCAAAACCAGCCTTGGGGACGAACTCAGCCTGCTCCTGGCGGTTGGTTCCGACACCCCGGGCGACGTCCAGGTGGTCGCCTCCGGCCAGGACCCTGTGGAACCTCCGGCACTGGCCGAAGCGTCGCATCCGGAAACACTCGACTTTGCCGCGCTCGCGGACGCCATCGATCCGCACGGCCTTCCAGGGGTCCAGGCCAAGGCCAGCGCATCGATGCTGACCACCCCTCTTTCCCTCGCGGGCCGCCGCTACCTGCTCAAGCTGGACCCGCCCCGCCACCGTCACCTCGTGGCCAATGAGGCCGCACACCTTGCCGCGGCGAAAGCCCTGCGGATCCCCGTGGCAAAGGGCACCGTCGTCACAGACCGGAACGGATTGCAGGGCCTGCTGGTGGAGCGCTTCGACCGGACGGGGAAGGACGGCCTGGCCCGCCTCGCACTCGAGGACGCTGCCCAGGTCCTCAACCTGCCGCCGTCGTCCAAGTATGCCGTCAGCGCCGAAGACGCCATCCTGGCACTGACCGACGTGTGCAAGGCCAGGGCTGTTGCCCTCCGGAACCTCTACATGCAATGCGTCTTCGCCTGGGTGACCGGCAACGGCGACCTGCATGCGAAAAACATGTCAGTCCTCCAAGGCGAAAACGGAGCCTGGGCTGTGTCGCCCCTGTACGACATTCCCTGCACCCTGGTGTACGGCGACGATACCCTGGCCGTGACCATCGGCGGCCGGGTCAAGAACCTCAAAGCCCGGCACTGGGAACAGTTCGCCTCCGATATCGGGCTCCCTGCCCGCGCTGCGGCGTCCGCGAACCAGGTGGCCCTCCGGGCGGCTGCAGGAGTCAACCTGGAGGCACTGTCCTTTTCCGGATCACCACTGAACGGGGCACTGCGTGAGCTGCGGTTCCGCCGCGGCGAACTGGCGGCCTGATCCGGGCGCGGGGTACATGCCCAGGCAGGGGAGTGGCAGCCATGTCCGCGGCAGCGGGTTCTCAGTAGACTGGGACCCATGTCCGGGCAGGAAGCTGCAGTCGACACGTCCCTACGAACCCCTGAGGAGCGTTCGCGCACGTTCGCGGGCATCCTCATCAACACGGCACTGGCCAACGTCACCACCAGTTACCTCTGGTTCGCCCTGACGTTCTGGGTCTACCTGGAAACCCGCAACGTGATCGCCACGGGCGTGGTGGGTGGCGCCTACATGCTGCTGATCGCCCTCTCAAGCATCAGCTTTGGCACCTTTGTGGACCGCTACCGCAAGCTGGCCATCATGCGGTTCGCCGCCGCCTTCACCCTGGTGATGTTCGTGCTGTCCGGCGTGATGTTCCTGCTGACACCCGGTGCCGGCCTGCTGGACCTCGGGCAGCCCTGGTTCTGGATCTTCACCCTGATCATCCTGGTGGGCGCGGTGGTGGAGAACCTGCGCAACGTGGCCCTGTCCACCACCGTCACCATCCTCATCGAGCCGGACCGGCGCGCCAACGCCAACGGCATGGTGGGGATGGTCCAGGGACTTGCCTTCATCGTGACGTCGGTATTCTCCGGGCTGTCCGTGGGACTCCTGGGCATGGGCTGGACCATCGCCATCGCCGTGGTCCTCACCGCCCTTGCGTTCCTGCACCTGCTGACCCTGCGCCTGCCGGAGGAAACCCACGTGGCGGCCAGCGACGCCCAGGGCGGCTTCGACCTCCGCGGCTCCATCGCCGCCGTGCTTGCCGTTGCCGGGTTGTTCGCACTGATCATCTTCTCCACGTTCAACAACTTCATCGGCGGCGTCTACATGGCCCTGATGGACCCCTATGGGCTCGAGATGTTCCCCGTGGAGCTGTGGGGCCTATTTTTGGCCCTGGGCTCCACCGGGTTCATTGTGGGCGGTGCCCTGATTGGCAAGTTCGGCCTGGGCGCCAACCCGCTGCGGACCCTGCTGATCGCCGTCGCCATCATGGGTGCGCTCGGGGCCCTGTTCGCCATCCGGGAATGGGCCTGGCTGTACGTGGCGGGAATCTGGCTGTACCTGGCGCTGGTGCCATGCGTCGAGGCCGCCGAGCAGACCGTGATCCAACGGGTTGTTCCGCTCAACAAGCAGGGCCGGGTATTCGGGTTCGCCATGGCCTTCGAATCCGCGGCGGCACCCATCACGGCGTTCCTGATCGCACCGCTCGCCCAGTTCTGGATCATCCCCTACGCCCGGTCCAGTGAAGGGGCGGCACAGCTGGCGCCGCTGCTGGGTGAAGGGACGTCCCGGGGCATCGCCCTGGTGTTCCTGGTAGCCGGGATCGTCATGATCGTGGCCGCGGTGCTGGCCTTCCTCACCCCCGTATACCGGCGGGTGTCCGCGTCCTACGCCCAGGCCCCGGCCGAGGAGACGGCCGGGGCCTGAGGTCCGGCTCACGCCCTGTCGCCGGCCTTCGCATTGCTGGCTGTTCCGGTGCCTGCTGTCCTGCTCTTGGAACGGGCGGAGTAGAACCGGAAAGCCAGCAAGGCTGCTGCTGCCAGCAGGCCCCCTATGGCCAGGCCCAGGGTTGTGGCCCCTTCGCCCGTGGCCAGATAGTGCCCCAGGGCGATAAGGAGGACAGGCGCGACGGCGGCCAGGCCTCCGAGGGGCAGGGTACCGGTGACTGCGGGCTGCTGCTCCGTCACAGGCTCCGCGGGGACCGGTGCCACGGCGCTGCCGCCGGCCTGGCTGCGGAGTCCAGCTTCCGGGCTGGGGACAACAGGTTCGCTCAGCGCCGAGAACGTCGGCTCGCTGTCGTCCCCTGTGGTGGGGGCTACCTGGAACCGGTAGGCCTCACCGTTCTCCAGGCCGCGGACCACCACGCGGGACGTGCCGGGCTCGGCCATGATGATCTCGCCCACCTGGGTGCCCGTGGCATCGACAGTCCTGACGGCGACGCCGCCTGACGCGGGTGCCGGGTTAGCCGGGGGGTCCACGGGTGCCGGGTTGGCGGGCGGGTCCGCCGGTGCCGGGTTGGCGGGTGGGTCCACGGGTGCCGGGTTGGCGGGCGGGTCCGCGGGTGCCGGGTTGGCGGGCGGGTCTACGGGTGCCGGGTTGGCGGGCGGGTCTACCGGTGCCGGGTTAGCGGGAGGGTCCGCGGGTGCCGGGTTGGCCGGCGGGTCCGCGGGTGCCGGGTCTACCGGTGCGGGGTCAACGGGCGGAGTGCCGGGATCCGTCGCGGGGTCGGGAACGGGATCGATGATGACCACCACCTCGCCGTCGCCCGGGATGACCCCGCCGATGCCGTCGTCGGCGCCGTTCCCGCCATTCCCGTTTCCGCCGTTGCCGTTGCCGTTACCGGTGCCGGTCCCATTTCCAAAGACGAGCAGTTCCACGTTGCGCAGGGTGTCCGTGCCGTCCCGGCCGCCGTTGTGCTGGACGGTGGTGACGGAGCCGGGGGAGCCAAGCGTGCCGTCGCCGCCGGTGGTGGTGATGGTGTAGTTGAACTCGAGGTCCGAGAACACTGCGGTGTCGGTGCCCTCGGCCGAGCTGAGGATCTCCCGCACCGCCACGACGTCCCCCGGGTCGACGCTGCCGGCGAAAACTGCCTGCTGGAGCGTCGGACCGGTCAGCGTGCCGTCAGCGGCCCGCTGGAACTGGGCCGTCATGGACGTGGCGCTGCCCACTTCGGTGGCCGGATCTGCGGGGTCCGTGCGGACGCTGAGCCGGACGCTGAGGTAACGGTCGCCGTCGATGATGTCATTCCCGCCGCGGCCCTCGATGGTGTCGTCACCGCCGCCGCCGAGGAGGATGTTGCCCTCGCCCCACACCTGGGATCCGGTGAGGACAGGGCATTCCTTCGAAGCCGACGCGTTGATAACGTCCTCCACCGGCGTGGGCAGGGAAGTAATCAGCTGGTCGAGTCCCACGATCCGGTCGACGCCGGCCTGGTCCAGGACGTCACAGCCGATGAAGCCGCCGCCTCCCACCGTCCGGGGGGTGAGGTCGTCGCCGCGGAGGGTGTCGGCGAACGGACCGCCGGAGAGTGCCTCCACCTCGTTGTACCGGTCCCGGACGCCCACCTGCAGGATGTCCAGCGGTGCGATCGGCAGGTTGAGGTCGGCGTCCTGCGGCTGGGGATCGTACGCGCCGATTTCCCAGTCGAAGCCTGACGCCCCGGCCACCTTCTCGATGCCCGGCCCAGCCAGGCCGATGTCGTCGCCGCCCTCCATGTCGTAGTCGTCATCGCCGCCCTGGCCGATGAGGATGTCGTGGCCGGGCTTCTGCGAATCGTCGAGGAAGAACAGGTTGCTGGAGTCGCCGATCAGCAGGTCGGGGCTGTCGCCGCCCTCGGCCCAGTCGTCCCCGCCGCCGCCGAAGACGCCGTCCAGGCCTTCACCGGCGATCACGAAGTCGTCGCCTTCGCCGGCGAAGGTTTCGTTCGAATTCGCCCCGCCGTTGATGAAGTCCTTGCCGTCCCCGCCGAGCATCAGATCCAGGCCCGGGCCGCCGTCGAGCGCGTCGTTGCCTGGGCCGCCCTTGAGGATGTCGTCGCCGGCAAGATCGGTAACGATGTCGTTGCCCTCGCCGCCGAGGACCGTATCGGCGCCGTCACCGCCTTCAATGACGTCGTTGCCCTTGCCGCCCCAGAAGGTGTCGTTGTCCACGCCGCCGTGGACGCGGTCGGCGCGGTCCGTGCCGTTGTACACGGCCTGGCCGTTAATTCCCACCGGGTCTACGGAGTTCGTGGCCCGGTACTTGATGGTCCCGTCCGGCATCCGGAGCAGCAGTGCGGTCTCGCTGCACTCCGTTCCGGCATCGTCCGCCACCCTGTTGCCGGAGGCAGCGAAGCCCTCGACAGTTCCGGCCAGGTTCTTCAGCTCAAACTTGCAGTCGGCGGTGGCGAACGCGTCAGCCTTCAGGGCCTTCGCGTTCGTGTTGCGCATGATCATCTCCGCGAAAGAGTTCCCTTCAAGCTGCGCCATCAGGTTCATCCCGGGGGTGCGCGCGAGGTAGTACAGCCGGTCACCGTTCTGCAGATCCGTCATCTGGCTTTCGAACACGTAGTTGAAGGTGCTGCCCAGCAGGCCGCCGAACATATTGGTCCGTTCGGCCAGGCCACCCATCCAGAGGTCGATGTCGTCCAGGCCGGTGGTGGATGCGGTGCCGTTGTTGGCCCATGCATCGGTGCTGTTCATGAAGGCCACGGCGTCATCCGGGGCCACCTCACCGGCCAGGGCGTCCGGGCTGACAATCAGCCGGGCGGCTTTCCGCTTCGCCTCCAGGGTGGTGGCGGAAACGATGGAGGGGTGGGTGCCGTAGGCGGCGATGAAGTTGATCAGGGAAGCGGGGTGCTTGATGTTCTCGCCGAAATCGATCCAGTTGGCGTACGGCCTGAGCTGGCTGTCGTTGGTGGCGCCGTGGAGGTGCCGGCGGAAGACGTTCAGCGAAGGGATCCCCTCGGACCGGCCGCGGGCAAGGTTGATGGCAGCCAGGTCCATCGGCAGGCCCAGCAGCTTGCTGCGCAGGGTGTCCGTGACGAACTCATCAAGTTCCGCGCCCACCTGGTCCGACATGCCCATGACGATGCTTCCGGCAGCTTCCTCGGAGGTCAGCGGACCTGCCGGGCCGCCGTCGGTGTACGCGGGCGGGTTCAGGAATCCTCCCAGGAGCGGCAGATCGTTCTGCGAACCCCGCACGTCGTCCTGGTTGCCCCAGACGCCGTCGGGTCCTGGGCTGTCCTCGTTGCGCCGCGAGATGGTTTCGGTGAGCATCGAATGCCCAAAACGGTAGACCGAGTGGGCAAACTCCGCGTTGATGGCCGGATTGAGGTCGGTCTGGGAGAACGCGAAGGGTTCGAAGATGTTCACAGCCGGCTGGATCTTGCGGGCAAACTCCTCGAAGACAAGGTGCTGGTACTCCATTTCCGTGATGAAGCGCGCTGCCTGGAAGAGGCGCTCGCCGTTCCAGCCGTCAGCGCCGGCGGACGCCTGCCACTCTGTGAGGGCAGCAGCACCGCGGGTGGACTTGTCCGTGCTGAGGACGTTCTTGATGTCCCCCACCAGGCGGTCGTGCTCGGAGTGGAAGACCTGATGGATTGCCGTCAGCCCGATGTTCTCGTTGACCCGTCCGTCGCCGGCGATGAAGTGCGCATTCAGCATCTCGTCGTCATACGTCCCGGGAGCCTGGGCCGCAAAGTCTGCGGACGCCGTCTTGTCCGCGTCGGGGGCCGGTGCCGCCGGCGGGGTTGCCGGGTTGTGGTCGGTGTCCTGGGGCGACGGGTCGGCGTTGTGGGCGATGTCCGTCAGGAACGGTGTGTTGAAGTACAGCGCATCCTGCGGTACCAGCGTTCCGTTGCCGCCGTTCGCGGTCCGGTCCGCCTCCACCAGCCCGGACCGGGTGACGAACTGCGGAAGCCCGTCTTTGGGGCCCGGGATGAACTTGCCGTAGGCGTCGGCCGCCAGCAGCGGAACGTTGAGGACGTCCTTGTCCAGGAGCTGGATGCCGAGCATTTCCCGGGCCTGCTTCTTGGTGTCGGCCCAAGTGGCCATGCCGCCGGCCGCCGCCGTACCCGCCGGGCCGCCCAGCAGGCCGCCGGTGGAGACCGGCCGGCCCTCGGAGTTGTTGGTGTATTCGCGCAGGAAGACCTGGTGGGAGGAGTGGGACGCGTAGGTCTGGCTCTGGTCCACCCACGGAGAGTCGGTGTTCAGAGCGTCCTGGAGATCGTCGGTGGTGCCCAGGACGCCGTCCGGGCCGGGCTGGTTCTGCGCCCGGGTGAGGACCATGAAGCGCATGTGGGGATCGAGGTCGTCCGCGGTGCCGAAGAGGTGGTCCGGCCCTGCAATGAGCGGATCGTCGGCCTTGAGCGGCACGTAGACCGTTCCGCCGCCCTTGACGGTCTGGTCGATGCCGTGGTCAAAGAACTGGCCGAACAGGGTGAAGAGCGAGTTGTAGGGCGGTGACAGGCCGACGTCGGTAGTGACGTTGGGGATATCCAGGGTGTTGTGCGAGGGGACGCAGCCTTCGGGCGCTGCTGCGACCGGGGGGACGGCATCGGGGACAGGGTCAGTGGTGCACGGCACCACGCCGGTGTTGCCCTGGGAGCGGGCGGGGAAGCCGGCGGCAGCCACCGCGGCCGGGTTGGCGGACGTCTGGTCCGCGATCAGGTTGCTGATGGTCCGGGGCCGGGAATCGAAGACGCTTCCCGATTTCTGCGTGTAGCTTGTGGCCACCGGCGGTCCGCCGAACGAGCCGCTCTCGGCGGGTCCGAACGATTTCGGCGCCAGCCGCGGGAACACCTGGTCCGAGGCGCCGTAGGTGTCCTGGCCCGGCTGCAGGTTGTTGCAGCTGCCGTCCACGGTCCGCAGGCCGTGGGACAGCAGCGGGCTGGCGAGCTGGTTGGGGCCGGTGCCGATCAGTGCCCCGCACGGGCCTGTGGCGGACGTCGTGTTCGCCACGTGCGCCTCGGCGATCTTGATTTGCTTGAGGATGTAGGACAGGTCGGCCGGGGTGACGGTGAACCCCGAGCCGACCGGTGCCTGTACGGCCTGGGCTGCCAGCGGAGGCAGGCCCATGGACGCCACCAGCGCCAGGGCGCCTGATGCTGCAAAGGCCCGCAGGCCTGCACCCGCGGTTGTGCGGTTTCTTTTGCGCGCTGAAACGCGAGGTACTTTCCCCATGCCGTGACTGCTCCCCAGTAGCGCCGGCTTCCCAGTTGAGCCGGCTACGCAAGGCCATCGTGGAGGAGCCTTCTAGGGAAAAGCTTGTAACTCCAAGGAACACTAGCGGAGGCCGCCTTTATCGTCCGTGGAATCGTGGCCCTTGCCGTCGTCCGAGGAGTTCCGATCCCGGAGGCCGCCCTTGTCATCGTTGGCGTCGTGCGCGGCGCCGTCGTCGGAAACGCCGGGTGCGCGGAGCCCGCCCTTGTCATCGTTGAGGTCGTGGGTGGGCCCGTCGTCGGAGACGCCGGGTGCGCGGAGCCCGCCCTTGTCGTCCACGGGACCGGGGGCGTGCGTGACCTGGACCGGAGGCAGGGTCACCGGTTCGGCCGGAACAATCTGGGTCTCCGGCGTGTGCTCAGGCACCGCCGTGATGCTGGCGGTCGGCGCGGGAGTGGCCAGTGCCGACGGCGAATCGTCGGGCTTGGGCGAGTCTTCGAAGACAGCCGGCTTGCTGCCGGAATCAACATTGGAAACCACGACGCCGGGGGAGACGGCGGGAGGAGGCCCGGCATTCGCCTGGGCCCAGACGGTGAGGCTGGCAGCGCCGAGGACGGCGGCGAGGGGGAGGTACCACAGCTTGGACATTGGTCTTCCTTTCATTTGCTGGTTCCACCACTCTTCCTCGCCGCTGTGAAAGGGAAATGAATCTTCCATGAGAGACCTCTCATCCATGGTTCAGGGTTGTGACTCAGGGTGTTCACGGTGCCGGCTCGGGGCTCGTTGGGCCGGCAGGGACCGGGGTGAAGCGGTAGCCGGCTCCCCGGACGGACTGGAAGTGCTCCGGCCCCAGCTTGGTGCGGAGGTACCCGACGTAGACGTCCACCACGTTCGAGGACCCGTCGAAGTCGTAGCCCCAGACCCGGCTGAGCAGCTGTTCCCGGCTGAGCAGCTTGCCTGCGTTCTCCACGAACACGCGTGCCATGGCGAACTCGCGGGCGGACAGGGAGACTGTCCGGCCACGGACGTTGGCGCAGCGGAGGTCTACGTCCAGGCTCACGTCTCCGCTTGCGGGGGCCGTGGCCGCCGGTGCTGCCGGAGTGTCCCGCAGCCTGAGCCGGATGCGCGAAAGCAGCTCCTCGAAACGGAAGGGCTTGCTCATGTAGTCGTCCGCGCCGCCGTCGAGCGCTGCCAGCGTGTCCGGAAGGGAATCCCGTGCCGTCAGCACGATGACCGGAACGGTGCAGTTCATGGCACGGAGGGCCGAAAGCACGCCGAAGCCGTCCATCCGCGGCATCCCGATGTCCAGGATCAGCAGGTCGAACTCACCGGAACTGCCGTAGTCCAGCGCCCGGATGCCATCCTCCACGGAAGACGTGGTGTACCCGGCCGCCGTGAGGCCCTTGGCGATGAAGGCGGCGATCCGTGGTTCGTCGTCGGCGATCAGAATGCGAGCCACGATGTTCCTGACGGAAGGGAGAGGACAAACCTGCTGCCCACGTTGACCCGTGAGGACAGCCGGACGGAGCCGCCATGCGCTTCGGCGATCGCTTTGACGATGGGCAGGCCCAGTCCGGAGCCCTCGGCACCCCTGGATACGCCGGCCCGGGCAAACCGGTCGAAGATCCGTTCCTGGTCCGCGGCGCTGATGCCGCACCCTGTGTCGGCGACCCAGATATCAATCGTGGGTTCGTGGGGCTTTTCGGAGGAAGCGCTGTCCTCGGCCGCGACCCATGCTGCGCCGATGGAGATGATGTCGCCGGGCTCCGTGGCGTGTGCGGCGTTGGCCGCCAGCTGTTCAATGGCCTGGGTGAGGCGGTTGCGGTCTGCACGGAACCAGCCGCCGGGCAGCTGTTCAATCTGCCACTGGCGGTCTCCCAGGACGTGGATCCGCTCCATGGCTGCTTCGAGGAAGGAATCGGTATCGATCCAGTCCGGCCGGACAAAGTCGGGCCGGCCGCTCCTGGCCAGCACCAGGAGCTCGTTCACCAGGGACTGCATCCGGTCCACTTCCTCCAGGAGCAGCACGCGGGTTTCGGCGACGTCCGTGGCATCGGCCGGCTGCAGCAGCTGCAGGTGGCCGCCGATGATGGTCAGTGGTGTCCTCAGTTCGTGGCTGGCGTCATCCACGAACTGCCGCTGGTCCTCGATGCCCACTTCGAGCCGGTCCAGCATGCGGTTGAAGTCGGTTGCCAGCTGCGAGACGTCATCGTCTCCGGGCGGCACCGAGACGCGGCTGCTCACGTCCTCGAAGGTGGTGGTTTCGGTGGCCTGGCGCAACCGGCGGATGGGGACGAAGAGGCGTCCGGTCACGGCGTACCCCACCGCGCCGGCCAGCAGCAGGGTGGCCAGCGAAACCGTGGCAAAGGTCCCGAAGGATGCCACCATCTGTTCCCGCTGCTGCCCGATCTCGTTCCCCGCCACCAGCACACCGTTCGGGGAGTCGCCGCCCAGCGAAACAGGGGTAATGGCCAGGCGCACCATGTGGCCGTCCAGGACGACGTCCCGCAGTGCGGTGTTGCCGTCCAAGGGCACGGCGAGGGCTGTTTCGAGCACTTGCGGCTGGCCGAGGTTGCGGGCCTGCGATCCGGCGGGAAGGAACGTGTCCCCACCGGCAATGCTGGCCATCACGGACTCGTACCGGCCCAGGGTGCCGCCGCGCAGGAACACAGTGAACAGGTCATCGAGCGACGGGTAGGGCGCGCCGTCGGGAAGGCCCTGGTCCACGATGTCCTGGAGGCGCGCCGACTGATGCAGGAGGTCCTCGCTGACCCGGCTGTTCAGGTCCCGCAGGTTCAACGCCAGTGTGGTGGTGCCGGCAACGAACAGTCCCACCGCGAGGAAGGCCAGGACCGTGGCGAGGACCCGGACCCGGACGGTCCGCAGGCCTGCCCGGACGCTCCGAAGTGCTGCCGGGATTGCCCGCCACCAGCGGACCAGGAGACCTGCCCCCCACCTGTCGGAAGGGGCAGAGGCGGGGGTTCTGCGCAGGTTCATGGGCGTCTCCAATCCTTTTCCGGCCGGCGTATGAGGAGGGCGGGGTCGTCATACCGCGCTGTGATGCCGTCTTCTGGCCAAATTAGGGGGACCCGCTTGGGGATTCCTTTGACAGCGGCCGCACGTAGGTCCGGGCCACCACCTAGGGTTTTCCCAACATTCACACAGGCGGGAGTGCATCGCCTTGACCTGCGGTAATCCGGTCCGGACCGCGCCCGGGCGTCCGTCCAGGGCTGATTGGCGGGGCGGAAATGCCAAGTACCTGCTTCCGGCGGCCCAAGTAGTCGGGAGGGAAACCCGAAAACTGATGTGAGTACTTACTACTGTTGTCTGACGTTTGCCTGGGAACTGAACTTAACCCGGAAGGTTCGATCACTTATTGGGGGAATTCATGGTGGCTACATTGGAAATAAGTGCAGGACTGCTGGGTTCGGGATCTGGAGCGCCGTCGACGACGCCGGCGCTCCGCATCTCGGTTCTTGGCCCCCTGACCATCAGGCGCGGGAATGTGGAGCTCCGCGCCAATGACCTGGGCGGTCCCAAACCCCGCCAGGTCCTTGAGATCCTGCTCCTGAATCTGGGCTCGGCGGTGTCCAAGACCCGCATCATGGACCTGCTGTGGGGCGGCAACCATCCGGCTGTTGCCCTTCCCACGCTGGAAAGCTATGTCAGCGTCCTGCGGCGGAACCTGCAGCCCGGCTCGGGCCGGACGGGACCCCTGCGGACCGTCACCGGGGGGTATGCGATAGACCGTTCCCTGGTGGAACTGGACCTGGACCGTTTCGATTCGCTGACCAAGCAGGCCAGCCACGCCGCCCCGGCAGCTGCCCTCGCGCTGCTCAGTGAGGCCCTTGAGCTCGGTTCCGCCCCGCTCCTGGGGGATGAACTCCTCCCGGCCTGGGCGGAGGAGGAGCGGGCGCTGCACACGGCGCGCGTTGCGCTTGCCCGGGTCCAGGCCGCGGAGTGCGCCCTGGCGGTGGGGGAAGCAGGCAAGGCCGTTGCGTGGGGCCTTGCCGCCACCAACGAAGATCCCCTCAACGAACGGGGATGGAACGCGCTGATCCTGGGGCTTGAACGGAACGGGCAGGACAACGAAGCCCTGCGGGCCTTCGAACGCTGCCGCCGGATCATGGACGCCGAGCTGGGGTGCACGCCGTCTCCTGCACTGAAGCAGGCGCAGGCCCGGCTCCTGGAGCGGACGGCCGCGCCTGCCATAGCTCCAAGGACCAGCGCCGCTGTCCGCCAGGTGCGGGATGTGCATGCGGTGGCTGCACCCATGGCCGGGATGGAAACGGCGGTGGCTGACCGGTTGCGCATCCTGATCGTGGACGACCACACCGTCTTCTCCGACCTGCTGGCCGGTGCGCTGGACCGGGAACCGGACCTCAGGAGCCTTGGCGCCGCCAAGTCCGTGGAATCTGCGGTGACAATGTTCCGGGAACTGCGTCCCGACGTCGTGATCATGGATCTGCACCTGGCCGACGGTTCCGGGCTGCACGCGGCCGAGCGCATCCTGTCCGAAGCGCCGCAAACCCGTGTGGTCATGCTGACCGGCAACCCCTCCCAGGAAGCACTGCGGGAGGCAGCACGCATGGGGATCTGCGGGTTCCTGCCGAAGGACGGCGCCCTGGGTGTCATCCTCGATGCGCTGCGGCACGCCTGCCCGGGCAACATGATTGTGCATCCGTCCCTGGTGGCACGGATGGGCATAGCGCCGGAACCTGCCGCCTGACCGCAGGCAGCTGACAGTGAAAAGCCTTAGCCGCGTCCGTGGCAGCGCGACTGCCACACCGGAGGTCATCCAGCGGCGCGAAGTGCGGATGGCCGTGGCGCGGTTCCTGGCGGCAGGTTTCGCAGCGCTGGTGCTGGTGGCCACCCCGGTGACTTTCTGGATCCGCGACGCTGCCGAACAGCATGCGCTGACAAACGCCCGGGACTTCACCCAGCGCCTGGCAGATAACGTTGTTGGCCCGCTGATCACCCCAGGACTGCTGGCCCAGGAGCCCGCAGCCCTGGAGGAACTGGACCAGCGGGTGGCACCGTGGCTGGCCAACGGAGGCGTCACCAGGATCAAGGTGTGGGATGGCAACGGCAGGGTGGTCTACTCGGACGTCCCGTCACTGATCGGGCAGGAATTCGAACAGGAGGAGTGGGCGCACCTCCTCCTGGCCGGCGGGCCGGCCACGGCCACACTCGAGTCCCAGACCGGTGCAGAAAACGAGTTTGAGTCCTCGTCCGGGGAACTGGTGGAGGTCTACGTCCGTTCCGCCGCCAAGGACGGGGCGCCGATGATCTTCGAAACGTATTCCTCGGGCGCGGCGGTGCGCGCGGAACAGCAGGCGGTCCTGCTCAGCATGATCCCGCCGGTGCTGTTGTCCCTGGCAGTGCTGCAGCTGGTCCTGCTGATTCCGGCCGTCCGCCTGGCCAAGCGGATCCAGTTCCACCAGGCTCAGCGCAACGCCCTGCTTCGCTGCGCCATCGAAGCCTCCGACCAGGAACGGCGCCAGATCGCCAGCGAACTGCACGACGACGTCATCCAGAACCTGTCCGGACTGGCCTATGCCCTCGAGTCGGAAGAGCGCCGCGGCCAGGCCGGCCAGCGGCAGGTGTTCGCCGACGCACGGACCATGCTCCAGCGCGACATCAGGGCCCTGCGTGCCATGACCAGCGAACTCTATCCGCCGGACCTCGAAGAACTGGGGCTGAAGGCGTCCATCATGAGGTTGGAGGCACCCCTGGTGGAACGCGGCATCGCCTTCACCGCCAGCATCCCGGAACAGGTGTCCCTGGACCGGGACCGTGCGGTCCTGGCCTACCGGGTGGCACGTGAAGCGCTGGTCAACGCCACCAAGCATTCAGGGGCCTCGGCGGTGGACATCCAGATCCGGCAATCCGGCGAGCTCACCCAGATCACGGTCTCGGATGACGGCCACGGCTTCAACCCCCGCACCGCGCACCGGGAGGGCCACTTTGGCCTCCGAATCCTCAAGGACACGGTCCAGCAGGCCGGGGGTACCCTCCATATCCGTTCGGCCCCGGGCCGGGGAACGTTCGTCACGGCGACGTTCCGGGCTGCCACTCCAACGGTCCGGTGGGCCGGCCGGTACCCTTCCAGGCGCCACGGCAACCGCACCATGGAACCGGAAACCATCTAGTACTTTCGCCCTTGCCAGCATCAGGGGAGGCGCCAGGCCGCCACCCACCCCGGGCCGCCCGGATCCTGGAACACCGCAGACCACGGGTGCCATCACAAAGGTCCGGCGGCCCCCGCACTAAGCGGGAGCCGCCGGACCTTCGTTTGGCTTGGCCGGTGCTACTTATTCACCACCGTGATGGGTCCTGCCGTGCCACCCAGCGTGGATTCGATCCAGATGTTGCCGGGGTTGGTTGCCGGTGCGTTGCCGTCCCGGAGGCGGAGGGTGAAGACCCCTCCGGTTTCCGGTGCTGCCGCAGCCGTTACCGGTGCCGTGCCGATGATGGTGCCACCGGGGCCGCCCACCCGGACGGTGACCGTCCCGCCCACGGCGCTGCTGGTGCCGTTGACCCGGAAGTCGCGGCTCTTCCACTGCCCCTGGCTCGCGGTAACCCGGTCCGGAACCGGAGTCACAGTGACCACGTCCGTCTTTGTGACTCCGCCTGCCGTGACCGCCAGTTCGAAGGTGAGCGGCTTGTTGGTCATGGGGTACCGGTAGACGGGAAGGCTGAACGTGGGCTGCAGGGTGGTGCTGCCGCTGAGCGTGACCCCGTCAGGATCCGTGGGGCTGCTCAGCACCTGCCGCCACTGGTAGGTGGCGCCGGTGGCGGTGGAACCTGTGCCGTCCAGGGTTACGGCGGTTGCCGTGGTGCGGCGGGCTACGTTCTGGTCGGGTCCGGCGTTGGCCACCACGTCGCCCTGGACAGTCACGGGATCACTCATGGCGGATTCAGGGCTCTCACCGTTGCTGTTGCCTGCCCGCACCGTGAAGCGGTACTGGGTGTCCCCGGCGAGGCCGTCGTAGACGAGGCTGGTCACGTCACCGGCCACCTTCTTCGCTGAGCCGAATGGTGTGCCGTCTGCTGTGTAGGCCTGGACGGAATAGCCAGTGATGGTCAGTCCTGCAGCACCGGAATCGGGTGCCGTCCAGGACACCGTGGCCGTGCCCTTGCCTGCTACCGGGGCTCCGGTGAAGGCGGGTGCGGCCGGTACGGGGTCGTTGGTGATGGTGAACTCGACCGTGCCCTTGTCCGAGACGTTCCCGGAGGGGTCGATGGCCGCGAAGGTGAACTTGCTGGTTGCCGTCACTGGAACCGGGTCCTTGTACAGGATGGCTCCCTCGGCGGCGACGCCGCCGCTGCCGACGGGGTCCAATCCGTCCAGGGTGTAGTAGATGTCGCTGCCCTGTTCGCTGGCGGTGAGCGTCAGCTCCTGCGCCGTCGGGAAGGTGCCGCCGTTCGGTGAAGCGGCCACCGTCGGCTGCGTGGTGTCTGTCTCCGGGATGAAGGGAATGGCGGGGAACGTCTCACCTGCGCTGCTCACGGAGACCACATAGACGTCATACTCTTCGCCGGAGGTGAGCCCCTTGATGGTGGTGCTGGCGGCCTTCGGATCGCTGATGCGCACGCCCGTCTCGGCCTGTTCACTTCCGTTGACGGTGCGGCCGACGGCGATGGCACGGTACCCGGTGATAGCGGGTGTGCCCGGGACTGCTTGGGCCGGGGTCCAGTTGACTTTCAGGTCGCCGCCTACCTTGGCCACCTTGACGTTGGTGGGCCCGGCGGGGCCGGACTGCAGCGGGCCGTTGGGGCAACCGCCCATTCCGGGGCCGCCCAGTTCACCGAATTCGGCGATGGTGAGGCCCTGGCGGTTCGCGTCGGCGTCCTCGACTTCCCACGCCATGGCGCGCTCGCCGGAAGCGGCGGCCGCGATTTCGGCGGTGGCGGCGTCGTTGAACTCGTAGGTGGCCGTGAACGTGCCGTCGGTGCCGAAGACCAGGCTGGAGCTGTAACCGTCCTCGGCGGTCAGCGGCCCGGGAACTGCCCGGACGTCCCGGCGGCCCACACTGGTGTCCTTGAGGGCCGGCTCTACGATCCGCTGCTCCATCTGGGCGGGGTTCACGCCGGCCCCTGCATGGCCTTTAACGGTCAGCGTGGTGCCGGACAGGGAAGAATGCTCGGTGACGTAGGCATCCTGGACCGTGGTGGCCCCTGCCTCAGCGCCGTTGAACTTGATGGAGACGACGTCGCCGGGCCGGATATCGGGGGTCACGTTCAGCCCCGTACCGGCGCCCCAGCAGTATCCTCCAGGGTGGTTGATCTCGAAGGCCACGTCCCCGGCGGTGACCACGCCCTGGGCGGAGCCGATCACTCCGGCCCCCTTCCGGGTGACTTCCACCAGGGCGGTCTGGCCCACGCGGTCCTGGTAGCCCTCGATGGTAACGAAGTCCCGGTCCGGGAAAACCACAAGGTTGTCCGGGAAGTTGGGGACGGCTGCGTTGGCGGAGGGGATGGCCATCAGGGATGTGGCGCAGAGTACGGCGGAGACGCCGGCAATGGTGCCGGCCCTGCCGTACCTGACGCGGAACCGTTGCCCTCCCGGTTCGTGCTGTGGTGATTTCATGAGAACCTCACTGATCCTGGGTGCTTGCGCAAGGTGTTCGCGCATGCCCTGACGGTAGGAACGTGACCTTGCGGAAACGCTGGTCAAGCAACCCCGGAGTGGAGGAAACCGGCAGGGAAACGGTGGCCGTCCGCTGGCCCCCACCGGATCCCAAGGCTTTCCCTAGAAGCCCGGGCAACACTGTCCGGCATGGCATCAACAGCAACCATCAGGCGCATCAGGGTCCTTGTCCCGCTCCTCCTCCTCACACTGGTGGGGAGCCTCGTGGCGGGCATCGTGACTGCTGCGCCGCGGACACCGCCGGCAATGCTGGGTGCCTCAGGAAGCCTCGACGGCGGGCTGGGACGAATCAACGGGGTCATACCCCTCGAAGCCGACGGCTGGACGCCCCCATCAGCCCCGGCATCTCTCGCCAGCCCGCCGGACGCGGAAATGCACCGCGTCCGCATCCTCGTGGAACTGACAGCCATGGAGAAGGACGGTATTTCCTTCGACCCGTCGCAGTACGCCGTCTCTGCCCTGGGTTCGGGTAGCTGGAAGCCGATCTGGGCCACGCCGGCCCCGGCCCTTGTCCCGCAGGGAGAGAGCATGAACGCCACCCTGGTGTTCGAGCTCCCGGACCGCGCCATAGACCTGACCCTGGAGTTGCCCGGCGGCCCGGGACTGTCCCTGGGTGCAGGGCACCACCGGGGCGCCAAGTGAACCGTCCCGTCAGTTCCGGGACTTCCATGAATATTCCAAGAACCAGGTAACCCGGGCAGGGAATCCCCAAGCTGGCCCCTGCACAGTCTGGTTATTGAGCAAAGGAGACACCCAATGTCCATTTCACGCCGCCAGGTCCTGTTGATCGGAGGACTGGGAGTCCTTGGGGCGGGAGCCGCCATGCTGCCTACGGGTTCGGTTGAAGCGAAGTCGGCCAGCCGGCTCAGCGACAAGGAGATGCCCCGTCCGTTCCAGTCCGCCTTTGTCCAGGCCCCGTTCCTGGCCCCCTACGCCACCGGCATCGATCCCGCTGACGGCCTGCCGGTCAACTACTACCGGGTGACGGAGAAGGCCGCCACGGCCAACATCCTGCCGCGCCTCACCACGCCGATCCTGGGCTACAACGGGATCTTTCCCGGGCCCACCATCAGCCTGGATCAGGGGACGAAGGCCGTGCTGCGGGTCCGCAACCAGCTCCCCGCCCAGCACGCGATCGACGGGCATGCCCTGTCCACGTCCACCCACCTGCATGGCTCGGCGTCGCTGCCGCAGTATGACGGCTACGCGTCAGATATCACCCACCCGGGCTTCTTTAAGGATTACCACTACCCCAACTTCCAGCCGGCACGCACCCTCTGGTACCACGACCACGGCGTCCACTTCACGGCGCTGAACGCCTACTCCGGCCTCGCGGCGCAGTACCACATGCATGATCCGCTCGAGCGCCAGCTGCTCCCGCAGGGCCGCTACGATGTGGCGCTGACCGTCAACGATGTAATGTTCGCCTCCAACGGGGCCCTGGGCTACGACGACAACACCCATTCGGGCCTGTGGGGGGACGTGATCCTGGTTAACGGGAAGCCCTGGCCGGTGATGAAGGTCCAGAAGCGCGTCTACCGGTTCAGGATCCTCAACGCCTCCATCTCCCGTTCCCTCCGTCCCACCCTCAGCACCGGCGATCCGCTGGTGGTGGTTGGAACCGACGGAGGCCTGGTGCCCACGGCGCAAAGCGTGAGCAGCTACCGGCACGGCGGGGCGGAGCGCTACGAGGTGCTGATCGACTTCCGGAAGTACAAGACCGGGCAGCGGATCGAGCTCCGGAACCTGTCCAACAAGAACAACGTGGACTACGACTACACCAACAAGATCATGGCCTTCGATGTCACCGACGAGCCAGTGGACACCACTGATCCCACCTGGAACCGGATCCCCACCACCCTGGCGGGCAGCGAGACGATGTCGCTGAAGGCGAGCCAGTCGGTGAAGACCCGCTCGTTCCGGGTCAAGCGGAACGATGCCACCAACCTGTGGACCATCAACGAGGACAGCTGGCAGGACGTCATTGCCAGCGGCTACAAGAAGGTGGCCGCGGATCCGGCGCTGAACTCGGTGGAGATCTGGGAAATCGAGAACAAATCGGGTGGCTGGTTCCACCCGGTCCACATCCACCTGGTGGACTTCCAGATCATCAGCCGCAACGGCCAGGCACCTATGCTGCACGAACGCGGCCCCAAGGACGTGGTCTATGTGGGCGAAGGCGAAACGGTCCGGCTGCTCATGAAGTTCACGCCCCAGCAGGGCGTCTACATGATGCACTGCCACAACCTGCCCCACGAGGACCACGACATGATGGTCCAGTTCCGGGTTGGCCTTAAGGAGTCGGACCTGGACGTCAACGATCCCATGACCGCCGCAAAAGCCGAGTGGGACGACGAAGAGGATTGACCACAGAACGTACGACGACGGGCGGCGGCCGGGGTGAAAGCCCCGGCCGCCATCCGTCGTCGCCACAGCGGGGGTCAGGCCGGCGCGTCCCGCGCCGCCTGGCGCTGGCTTTGGTCCCGGCGCTGGCATTGCTCGGCGCCCGGGCCTGGCTGGTGGAGCCCTTTACGGTTTCATCGGACAGCATGGAACCCACCATCGCCCAGGGCTCGGTGGTACTGATGTACAAACCGGCTGCGGCGTCAGGCACTGTGGGCCGCGGCGTGGTGGTGGCTTTCACCAGCCCGGAAGACGGCCACGTGGCCATCAAGCGGGTCATTGCCGTGGCGGGGCAAAGCGTAGCCATCCGGGACGCCGAACTCTATGTGGACGGCGTGCACGTTGACGAGCCGTTCACCGACCACAGCCGCATCGACGCCACGTACTTCGGCCCCGTGACCGTTCCTGCCGGCAGCATTTTTGTGCTGGGCGACAACAGGGGTGTGTCCATTGATTCCCGGGACTACGGTGCCGTGCCGCTCACCGCCATCCATGGCACCCTGCTGACCGGCGGGAAATAGCACCCCGGCTCTGCCACCATATATGTGCATGTGACCCGTCTGCGCGCGGGCAAAAGTCCGGGGTCCCGGCCGCTTAGCGGCCAGGACCCCGGACTCTTCTTTCGGTGCTTACCGGAGGGAAATTGATCCCGCGGCGGTGCCGCCACGGCTTGACTGGACCAGCACGCTGGTGACCTGCCGTCCGGGGCCCGGCTTGACCTTCAGCGACCACGCGCCCAGCGTGTCCACGGTGGCCGTTCCCAGCTTGGAGACGGGCCTGCCGGGCGTGGTGTCGTAGATGACCACGGCTGTTGCGGGGACCAGGAGGGCAGCGGTGCCGCCGATGGTGGACGTACCCTGGATCCGCATTTCCGTTCCCAGCCGGTGGCGTGAACTGGGATCGAGGACCACCGTGTCCGTTTGGATGGCCAGTTGGACGGTGGCCGGGGTGCTGGTGGTTCCGTTCTTGTCTGTCACCACGAGCTCGATGGTTGCGGGGCCAGCCGTCGCGGCTGCCAGCGGCGCCGTGTCGGTGGTCTTGGCGTAGAACGGGATGGACGCCACAGGCTTGGCGGCTGTGTCACTGGACAGCGTGACAGTGGGTCCGCTGACCTGGCGCCACTTGTAGCTGACTGCTCCCGTGGACGCGCTGCCATCGAGTTGGACGCTGCCGCCCCGGGCCAGTGTGGGCGTGGCCGCGGTGGCTGCTGCCGTCACGGGTGCAGGCCCTGTGGGCGGAGGGGTAACCGTACCTGTGCCACCACCGGTATCCACCACTGGACCCGGATCAGGCTGCGGCGTGACGGGATCCAGGCCCGAGGGGGTTGCCGCACCTCCGCTGACAGTCACCTGCAGGGAGGCGGAACTGCCGGATGCTGTCCTGACGGTCACGGTGGCCGGTGGGGCCTTGACCGGGAAGGACTTCTCGGCTGAAGTGCCGGGTGCAGGGTTGTCCAGGGTGCCAAGGTCTGCCACCGTCAGGGCGCCGGCCTCGCTTGATACCGCGGCGACAGTGAGGGCGGTGCCATCGAAGGTTGCCTTGGTGACGGCTATGCTGCTGGGCTTTGCCACCTTCACGGTGCTGCTGCTGGCGGGCTTGTCGCCGATGTTGGTGATTTTGATGCCCTCCGGAGCGGTTCCGGTGACCTTGATCCTGGCGTAGTAGCGGCCGCTGCCGGGGTCGCTGGCCATGGGTGTCGTCTCGAAGAGGCCAGCCTGTCCGTCCACCTGCAGTTGTGACTCGGGCCCGCTGGTGGCGAAGACGTCGATCATGTCCCCATTGAGGAAGGCGCCGTCCGCGCTGACGCCGCGGTTCGTGGCGATCTTGCCCTGGAGGCCAAACTGGCTTGTTTCGAGGGCAAGGCCGCCGCCGCTGACGGAGAACTTGTTGTAGTTGAAGGGACTGCCCGTGACGGCGTGGTCCTGGTTCGGGTCACCCAGGTAGCCCTCGGGCGCTGCCGGGGCCACGGCCGGATCCCACTTCAGGAAGGGGCCGATATTGCTCTTCAAGGCAGTACCGAAGTTGCCGATAGCGGGGGAGATGTCTTCCACCAGCTTCCCGCTGCCGGTCCCGTCGGTATCGATGGTGATGGTGCCGTAGGGGTGCTTGAACTCCAGGGTGGTGTTTGCCGGGCCGCCCTTAACCACTATCCGCTGACGGCCGAAGACCACCTGGTCACCTTCCGTCACCGAATTGGCAAAGGCCGCTTCCAGCCCGAGGACCAGGACAGCCTTGCCTCCTCCGGGAAGATCCAGGTCAGAGCCGGCCAGCATATAGAAGGCTTCGTCAGGGAAGTTGCCCGGGAATGAGATGGGGGCAGCTTCGTTGGGTATATCGCCCGGCAGGAAGCCGCACAGGGGGTTCTCGCCATCCAGGCACAATTCGACGCGGGTCTTGTTGCTGTCCTCGTACCAGGCCGGGAAGCCGTACTCGGTGTTGACCGGACCAACGGCCACCAGCTTCCCGGGATTCTTGACCGTCACCTGGGTGGCGGCAACGGCGGACCCGATGCCGGTGGCGGTGAGGATCAGTGCGGCCGCCGCGGCAACCCCCCGCCGGGTTGCAGTTCTTGGCTCAAGGCGCTTGCCCGGGCCCTCAGCTGGTTGTTGAACCATTCTTCTCTCCTAAGAAATGGGGCTGATGCGCTCCACTCTCGGCGGCGGGCCTTGGAGTTTTGTTGTACCGGTCCGTCGCTGGCCGCCGGCGGCAGTGGTCATCGCCTGCACGCCGGCCGCCACCTTGGAGGAACCTTTGATTCTCCGGACGGGTCGTTCCGCCGCCAAGTTAACCCCAATCAGCCGTGGCTAACCTGCTGGAAATTGGTGGCAAAGCAGCCCGGAAGGACGGACATGAAGATCCCCGCAACCCCTGAGCGTCCTGTAGTGGACAAGGCATTCCTCCTTGAACTGGGGCTCGAGCGTGAGCAGGGCGACGGGTGCAGGCAGGTCTTCGTGGACGACTTTATTGCGGGCCTGCCGCGCCGGATGGACCGGCTGCGGCTCGCACTGTCCACGGCTGACCCGGCGGGCGCCCTTGATGCGGCCAGGGCGCTGAAGGTCGCCAGCCAGATGGTGGGCGCGGAGCGTTTGGCAGGCCTGATGCTGGACCTGGAGGAGGAACTCCGGGGACCTGCCTACGAGGCTGAAACCATCAGGCTGCCAAAGCTGGCCGTGGCCTTCCACACGCCGGTCAACCGGTGTGCAATGCGGACCATCGACCACCTGAACGGACAGTACATCGGCGCCTTAGGGTAAGTCCCTCAAAGCTCTAGAAGTCCCGGTCCAGCATGCCCGTCTCTGTTGCCGGCGCCGTGGAGGACACGACGCCGGTCAGTGAGGTGACCGCCGCCGTCGGGCTCCACACCATGGCCGCCGGGTTGGCGTAGGTGCGCAGCGAGGATGCGCCGCTGGCCGCCGTACCAAGCGTCACGGTGACCACAGTCCTGGGGACGCCGCCCGCGGTGACCGTTGTGGCGGACATGGTGGCGTTGAACGTGGCGGTCTTGCGGTTCTTGATGAAGTTGCCCTTGGTGTTCAGTGTCCCGAGGTTCACGGTGCCGCCGGTGCGTTGGATGTCCACAGCGTCGGCGCCGTTGCCCAGGCCCAGCAGGTTGCCGTCGCGAAGGCGGAGGGTCACGGGGAGGGCGGAGCCGTTCCAGCCGGAAGTGACGGAGCCCAGGCTGACCTGTTGGCTGTAGGTAAAGGTGAGCACGTCGCCGGCATCAAGGCGCCCGGCGGTACCAGTGCCGTTGACGGCCTGCACGTCGGCGCCGCGGAGCGGGCTGTTGTCCACCCGGCGGGAGGCCATGGTCGCGGAGGTGGTTTCCCTGCCGGACGGCTCGAGCAGGATGGCGCGGAAATCGTACAGCCCGTCCGCTACCGCCGTGGTGTTCCACCCGCAGGAGTAGGGGCTGGTGATGGCCGTGCACCGGGTGGTCCAGGTGTTAGTACCGGCCGGCGCCGACTGGATCCGGACGCTGGTGATGCCGGCCGGTGAGTTGGCCGCGGCCGTCAGCGGGACGGTGCCGGTGAGGTATTCGCCCGGGTCCTCCATGGATGCCGAGGCGACGGTGTTGTCCACGGTCCGGTTGGAGGCGACAGTGGAAATGGAGCTGTTGCCGGCCGCGTCGGTAGCTACCGCCCTGAAGTTGTAGGTGCCATTGGCCAGGGCGGTGGTATCAAACCGGCAGGAGAAGGGGATGTCCGTCACCGCGCACATCGCCAGCCATGTGCTGGTACCCGTGCGCTGGTACTGCCACTGCACCTGCGCCACTCCCGAGTCAGTGTCCGACGCCGTCGCCGCGAAGGTGCCGGTGCCGCGGATGGTGGCGCCGGGGTCCGTCAGGGTGACGGACGGTGCCGTGTTGTCCACCAGGACGTCCGCCACCGTAGCGGAATACGTGGTGGTCAGGCCGGAGACGGCCACGGCGCGGAGATCGTACGAGCCGTTGGCGAACAGGGTGGTGGTCCAGGCGCAGTTGTACGGGGAGAGCAGGTTCAGGCAGAGCGTGCTCCACTTGTTGGCCCCCGCTGCGGAGTACTCGAGTCGGACGGTGTACAGGCCGGCGCCGGGGTTGTTGAGCCCGGCGGTGAGGGTGGTGGTTCCACGAACCACCTCGCCCGGATCGTTGAGGACCACCGAGAAGGCGTTGGCCACGGCGGTGCTGATGGGCTGCGTGGTGGCGCTCAGGCCGGAGTTGTCCGTGGCCACGGCCCGCAGGTTGTACTGGCCGTCCGGCAGCGCGGCGGTGTTCCAGGCACAGGAGAAGGGTGCCGAGACCGGGGTGCAGAGGGTGGTCCATGTGCTGCTCCCGGCGGCGGAGTACTGGATGGCGACGGTGCGGATGCCGGATTCGGGGTCCCCGGCGTCGGCGGTGAGCACCACGGCGCCCCGGACGGTGGGGCCGGGGTTCGCGAGGGTGACCGAGGGCGGCGACCAGTCCGCGGCAGTGCCGAACGAGTTGGCGGCGTTGGCCGTTTTGGCGGTGAACGCCGCTGACGAGAAGACGCTGGCGCCCAGCACCACAACTACGGAAAGGGCTGCAATGATCCCGACGGCGGTGCCGGCCTTCGCCGCGGGGGAGGGGCCGCCGTCGTCCCCGTCCGGCTGCCCGCTCTCGTCTCCGCCACCGCCGCCGTCCCCGTCCCCGTCCGGTTCCGCGGGTCCGCCCGCGCCAGGGCTGCGGTCCCGTCCGTGGTTGCTGCCGCCGAAGACCGCGGCAACCACGGCAGCGAGGGTGATGACGGACCAGAGCGCCAGCGGCGGGAAGTTGCCGCTGCCCAGCCACAAGCCAGGGAGGCCGACGCCGGGAACCAGCAGGCGCGCCTGCCCGGTGATTTGCCCGCGGGTCAGGGGAGTGCTGTCCACATCCGCATTGGCGTCGCCGGCCGTGACGTAGGTTCCGTCGTCGTTGGCCGTGACGATGCGGTGCAGCCGGGTCTTCTCAACGCCGCTCGGTTCGGCCGAGGCCGGGCTGCGGAACTGCACCACGCGGCCCAGCGGCACCGGCTGTGCGGGGTCAAGGTCCGAGGCGAGCACTACGTCGCCGGGGGAGATGTGCGGTTCCATCGAACCGCTTTGCACCACGGCGCCGTGCCAGCCGAGGAGGGCCGGCAGCACCGCAAAAAGAGCAAGGCTCAGCAGGATACCCAGATACAGCCGGGATGCCAGGGAGGCAAGGAAGATCCCCCAGCCATCCGCCGAAAACACTGCACTTGCCCGGGAGGGACCCGGGGAAGACCCGGGCCTCTCCCGCTTCACCGCGATGCTGTTGCCGGGCCCGGACTACGGGGTGGGCGCGTTGTCAGATTGCAGCTCCCACACCAGGTCGATGCTGACCCGGGCACCCTGCAGGGCGTTGACCTCATCCTGGGACATGCCGGTGGTGTCGAAGCGCCAGGTGCCGCGGTAGCTTTGCGTCTCGCCGGGCGTTCCGGCCGTGTCCCAGGCCGCGCCGCCGGTGGCGAAGTCCCGGTTCACCGTGGCCAGCTGGGACAGCGGAAGTTCCGGCACCTCGTTGGCGGTGGGCGTGAAACCGGTGCAGTCGTTGAACGAGCCGCCGGTGCCCTGCTCAAGGTCGAAGTAGATACGGTTCTCCAAGCCCTTGGAGGTGACCAGGTTCTGCGTGTAGGCGCGGACCTCGCCGGGGACGTTGGACTGGGAAGTCACCACGATGCACTTTTGGCCGGATTGGCCGGGGACCATGTTTTCGACGTGGAAAGCGGCGGCGCCGTTGTCATCGTCGGTGAGGGTGACGCTGCCGGTGCTCCAGGAGCTGCCGGCGTTGCGGGTAGTGGCGTTGAACGCCGCCTGGGAACCCTGCCACACCATGCCGCCTGCGATGAGGATGGCAACGGGGGCGGAAGCGAACATTGCGAGTTTGCGGACGCGTGCGGACGGAGTTTTCATGCGCTGAGACCTTGCCTTTGACCGAGTTTCCTGCCCGGTCTGCCCGGCAAATTCATCCCTGATTTTGCCGGCCCCCCAAGCACTGACACGTCCAGACTACAAAGGGCCTACGGATAAATCTACGCGGGTATGACATCAACGCATCACAGTTTGTCATCAGTATGACAAAATATTCACAGGATGCTGGTTTCGGTCGCTTGTCCGCCGGACAGGGTGATCACGCGGCCGGCCCGGCCAATGTCCGCCGCGTCATGGCTGGCCTCCAGGACCGTGGTGCCCCGTCGCAGCTCTGCCGCGACGGCGGCGCGGATCAAATGGTGGGCCTCCGCGTCCAGTCCGGCGGTGGGTTCGTCGAGCAGGAGGATGGGGGATTCCTGCGCCAGCCCCTGGGCAATCAGCGTGCGCTGCCGCTGGCCGCCGGACAGCTCGCGAAGCTGCCGTCCGGCAAGCTCCGTGATCCCCATCCGCTCCATGCTGTCCGTCACCGCCTGGCGATCGGCGGCCCGGAGTGGACGCCCCCGGCGGTGCGGCCAGCGCCCCATTTCCACAGCCTGGCGCACCGTGCACGGCATGGAGTCAGGCGCTTCAATGTGCTGGATGACATATGCCGGGCGTGCCTGGGTGGCGACGGTGCCGCTATCCGGAGTCAGGACTCTGGCGGCCATGGCCAGGAGGGTGGACTTTCCGGAGCCATTCCGCCCGGTCAGGACGGTATGCGTCCCCGGCGCGAACGCCAGGCTGACGCCCGACAACACCTGCCGGTCCGGATAGGCGTACCCCACATTGCTGAACCTGACGGCATCCATTCTGCTCCTTTATTGATAATGATTCTTATTAAGATACAGTGGCGGCGATGGAATGGATACTTGAACCCCTGGGCGCCACTTTCGTGCAGCGCGCCGTCCTGGCCGGCAGCCTGGTGGCTGTGGTCTGCGCCGTGGTGGGCACGTGGGTGGTGGTGCGGGGCATGGCCTTCCTCGGCGACGCCATGTCCCACGGGCTGCTCCCCGGAATCGCCGTTGCATCCCTGCTGGGCGGCAACCTCCTCCTGGGGGCCGCGCTCAGCGCTGCGGCCACAGCGGCCGGCGTCTCCGCGATTACCCGGAACCGGCGGGTCTCCCAGGACACCGCCATCGGCCTGCTGTTCGTGGCGATGCTCTCGCTGGGTGTGATCATCGTGTCCGCCTCCGGCTCGTTCGCCGTGGACCTCACCGGCACGCTCTTTGGGGACGTGCTGGCGGTGGGCATGGAGGACGTGGCGCTGCTCGCCGTCGTCGGCTGCCTGGTGCTGGGGGTGGCCGCACTCTTCCACCGCGCCCTGGCGGCGGCCACGTTCCACCCGCAGAAGGCGGCAAGCCTGGGGCTGCGGCCCCGCCTGGCGCATGCCGTGCTCCTGGGCATGGTCACCGTTGCCGTGGCTGCCTCCTTCCAGGTGGTGGGAACGCTCCTGGTGTTCGGGCTGCTGATCGCCCCTCCCGCGGCGGCGCTCGTGTGGGCCCGGTCCATAAGGGCGGTCATGGCACTCGGTGCCGTCATTGGCGTCTTCAGCGTGGTGGCCGGGCTGTGGATCTCCTGGTACGCGTCCACTGCCGCCGGGGCCACCATCGCCCTGGTCGCCGCCCTGTCCTACTTCGCCTCCGCCCTCTGCCACTCCGCCACCCGCGGCACCAAGCCGCGCCCTGGCGCGCTGGCCGCCGCCGCCGTCGTCGTCGTCCCCTCCCCAGCCCCACTCCCGGAAAAGGAAACCCGTGCCCCGCACCACTACGCCTAGAACCGCCGCCCTCCTGTTCGGTTTGCCCCTGCTGCTGTCCGCCTGCGCCGAACCGGGCCCGGACACGGCATCCGCGCCGGAAACCGCTGAACCGCACGGCTTTATTGCCGGTGCGCAGGAGAATTCGGAACCGCAGACCGGCCTGCTCACCGTCAACGCAGCCACAGGGGAGGGGCAGCTGCTTTCGCTCCTCACCGGTGACACGTCCGACGCCGGCGTTGGCGGTCCCGTCACCGCCGCCTACCGCGACGGCCGGTACGCCCTGATGGCCACGGGAGCGGGGGTGGAGGTCTTCGATACCGGCGCCTGGACCGTTGACCACGGCGAGCACAAGCATTACTACAGCGCCGAGCCAGGGTCCGTGGGCCCGCTTCAGGTTCCGGACGCGGGCGCAGTGGCCGGTGACGGCACCTCCATTGCGGTGTTTTCGGAGTCCGGCGGGTACGCGTCCGTGTACCGCCACAAGGATCTCGACGCCGGCAACCTGGCGGAGTCGGCCCGGATCACCACCTCGCCGCACACCGGCGTGGTGGTGCCTTACGAGGGCCACTTCGTTGCGTCCTTGGCCGCCGGTTCCGGTGCCGCGGACGGGGTTGAAGTGCGCGACGCCGGCGGTTTGGTGGTGCTCGGCCGGCAGGATTGCCAGGGCCTGGCCGGGCACGCTGCCACCCGGGCGGGCATCGTGTTTGGGTGCTCGGACGGGGCGCTGCTGGTCAGCGGGGACGGGGGCACCTTCAGCGCGGAGAAGATTCTGTATCCCGACGGCGGGGCGGGCCGTCCGCCGGCCACGCACCTGGACCACCGCCCCGGGTCCAACGAACTGGCCGGGCCGGCCGGCGATGCCGGGGTGTGGCACCTCGATGCCGCCAAACGGAAGTGGACGTTCCTGCCCGCGCCGGCTCCGGTGGTTGCCGCTTCCGCGGTGGGCGACGGACGCCGGGTACTGGCTGTTGCCGCCGATGGATCACTGCTGACCCTGAACCCGGCCACCGGTGCCGTTGATGCGCAGGTTCCGCTGCTTGCGCCTGCCGTCCCGGGAGGCGCTGCTCCGCGGATCCTGGTGGACACTTCCCGGGCCTATGTGAGCGACCCCGCCCGCTCCGCTGTGCACGAGATCGACTACGCGGACGGGCTGCGGGTGGCACGGAGCTTCGACGTTCCTGCCGCGGACATCGTGCTGGAGACCGGGCTGTGAGGCGGGGCATGGGCACGCGGCACGCCCCGGCTGCAGGCCGGAACCCTGCCCGGAAAGCAGGCTGGCCGGCCCGGCTGGGCGCCCTGCTGGTGCTGGGCCTCGGCCTGGGGCTTGCGCTGGGCGGATGTTCGGCCGCCGCCGCGGACCGCCCCACGGTGGTGGTCACCACCAACATCCTGGGCGACATCACCCGCAACGTGGTGGGGGAGCAGGCCGAGGTGGTGGTCCTCATGGCTGCCAACGCGGACCCGCACTCCTTCGGCATCTCCGCACGGCAGGCGGCCGGCATCGAAAACGCGGCCCTCATCATCCACAACGGCGGCGGCCTCGAAGAGAACGTCCTCAACCATGTGAAAGCAGCCGAGGCCGAAGGTGTGCCGGCGTTGCCGGTGCTTGACGCCGTCGGGCCCCTCTCCTTCACCCAGTCCGGACGGGGCGCTCCGGACCCGCACTTCTGGACCGACCCCTCCCGCGTGGCCAGGGCCGCGGATGCCATCGCCGCGGCAGTCAGTGAGCACGTGGCAGGCGCTGACGCCGGTGCCGTGCGCTCGCAGACCACCAAATACAAGGGACAACTGCAGGAACTGGAGGCAGCCATGGAGGCCGGATTCGCCGGCATCGATCCCGGCCGGCGCAAGCTCATCACCAACCACCACGTGTTCGGCTACCTGGCCGACCGGTTCGGTTTCGAGGTGGTGGGTGCCGTGATCCCAAGCGGCACGACGCTCGCCTCACCCAGCCCCACGGACCTGGCCGACCTCACCGGCAAGATCCGGTCCGCCGGGGTGCGGGCCGTCTTCGCCGACTCGTCGCAACCCGCCCGGCTGGCCGAGGTGCTGGCCGCCGAGGCCGGCGAAGACATCACCGTGGTCCCGCTCTTCACCGAATCCTTGGGCCCTGAAGGGTCCGACGCCGGCACCTACCTGGGCATGATGCGCGCAAACGCCGAGCGCATCACCCGGGCCCTGGCCTGACCCGTCGCCACCAGACAGACCCTGGGCTCCGCTCCCGGAGCTCCCCACCCATACAGAAGGAACCACCCATGTATCACCGCACCGCACCCGTCCGCCTGATGACAGTGCTGGCCGCCGCCGGCCTGCTGCTGTCCGGCTGCGGCACTGCCGCCTCAAGCCCCGCCAGCCCTGCACCAACCCAGGCCGCCACCGTGGACTCCGCAGCTCCGCGCCTTGTCACCACCTACGACGGCGGCATCCAGGTCCTCGACCCGGAGACCTTCAAGGTGCTGGCCGACTTTCCCATGGAGGGATTCAACCGCATCAACCCCGCCGGCGACGGCCGCCATGTGGTCATCTCCACCGCCAAGGGATTCGAGGTCCTGGACACCGGGGCGTGGACCGACGGCGGCAGGCACTACGCCCAGGACCCGGCCATGACGGACATCGTCTTCCCCACCACCAAGCCCGGCCACGTGGTCCGCCACCATGGAAAGACCATCCTCTTCAGCGACGGCACCGGCGAGGTGACCGTCTTCAACTCTGCGGACCTGGCCGCCGGACAGCCCCGGGTGGAAACCCACCGCACCGAAGAAGCCCACCATGGTGTCGCCGTCGAACTTGCCAACGGCGAGCTGGTCCTCACCCTGGGGAACGACAAGGAACGGCCCGGCATTGTGGTGACGGACGCCGACGGCAAGGAAATAGCCAGGAACGAGGACTGCCCGGGCGTCCACGGTGAGGCCACGGCGGCCGGAGAGGCAGTGGTCATCGGATGCCAGACCGGCGTCCTGATCTACGCCGACGGTGCCATCACCAAGCTGGCGAGCCCCACTGAATACGGCCGGATCGGCAACCAGGCCGGCTCGGACGAATCCCCGGTGACCCTGGGCGACTACAAACAGGACAAGGACGCCGAACTGGAACGGCCGGAGACCGTCTCCCTGATCAACACCGAAACGAAATCCCTGGCTTTCGTGGACCTGGGCACCAGCTACAGCTTCCGTTCCCTGGGCCGCGGACCGCACGGCGAAGCCCTGGTGCTCGGCACCGACGGCGCCCTCCACGTCATCGACCCCGCAACAGCGGCTGTCAAAAACGTCTTCCCGGTGACCGCGCCGTGGGAGGAACCGCTGGACTGGCAGCAGCCCCGGCCCACCCTGTTCGTCAACGGGCACACCGCCTACGTGACCGATCCGGCGTCGAAGACCATCCACGCCGTCGACATCGAAACGGGAAAGATTACCGGCACCGGTACGCTGGAGGCAGTGTCCAACGAGCTGACCGGGGTTACCGGCTAGGCGCTTGTCCGATGGCTGTGTCCTGGGAGCCGCGGGCTGGTGCGTCCGCGGCTCCCAGGGCTCTTGCGCGAAATTTGTGGTTGGTTTCAGGCCTGCCGCTACTACTATCTGAGGAAGAAGCCACCCTGCTGACTACCTAGGGGCCGGATCATGCTCGGAGAACTCACCGCAGAGACCGTTGCCAATCGCAACAACGTCACCGTGCTGGGCCGCGCGGACGGGCCGGTGATGATGTTCGCCCACGGCTACGGCTGCAACCAGGACATGTGGCGGCGGCTGGTGCCCTACTTCGCCGCCGACTACCGGGTGGTGCTCTTCGACCACGTGGGCGCCGGCCACTCCGACCTGGAGGCGTACGACCGGGAAAAGTACGGAACCCTGGACGGCTACGCCACCGACGTCCTGGAAATCTGTGAGGCACTGGACCTGGACGACGTGATCCTGGTGGGCCACAGCGTCAGCGCCATGATCGCCCTGATCGCGGCGGCCCGCGAACCGGAGCGTTTTGCCAGGCTGATCCTGGTGGCCCCGTCGCCCAGATATACGGACGACGCCGACGACGGCTACGTGGGCGGGTTCTCGCACGAGGACATCGAAGGGCTGCTGGATTCCCTGGACAGTAATTACTTCGCCTGGGCGGAGGCGCTGGCGCCGATGGCCATGGGCAACGCCGGCACCCCGGAGTACGCGGAGGAGCTCCGCAGCAGCATCTGCCGGACCAACCCTTCCATCGCCCGGCACTTTGCCCGGGTCACCTTCCTCTCCGACACCCGCCACGTCCTGCCGCAGGTCCAGTGCGACAGCCTGATCCTGCAATGCACCGATGACCTGCTGGCACCGGCAGCGGTGGGTTCCTACGTCCACCAGCAGCTCGGCCACAGCTCCCTGGTCCAGCTGACCGCAACCGGCCACTGCCCCCATGTGAGCGCTCCCGAAGCCACAGCCGCAGCCATCCTGCATTACCTCCATCCACGCCCGTGACGGACACCGCCGGCCAGCCCGTGGCCAACTTCGAGACGCTCTTCCACCAGGCTCCGTGCGGCTACCTCATCACGGACGACGCCGGCCACATCGCTGCGGTCAACGACACCTTCGTGCGGTGGACCGGTTACAGCCGGGCGAAGCTGTTCGGAACGAAGCTGCAATCGCTGATGCCGGTGGGGGACCAGATCCTCTACGCCACCCACTGCATTCCGCAGTTGGGCATCACGGGCTCGGTGTCCGAGATTGCCGTGGACATCATCGGCTCCGACGGCGTCCGGCGCCCGGCGCTGCTCTCGGCTTCGCGGTTCGCGGCGACGGGGCAGGAACCGGACAGCGTCCGCGTGATCATCTTCAGCGCCCACGAGCGCAGGCTGTACGAGAAGGAACTGGTCTCCGCCCTGCGCGCCGCCGAGGAATCGGATACCAGGCGTGCCCTCGCGGAGCAGGAACTGCAGCGGCTGGCCCTGCACGACGCCCTGACAGGCCTGCCAAACCGGGCCGGCCTGAAGGCCCGGTTTGGCGCAGTGCCGGCTGTCGGGGCAGCAACGGACAGCATGGGTGAGGGGAATCCACTGGCGGCCCTCTTTATCGACCTGGACCACTTCAAGGCAGTCAACGACAGCCTGGGCCACGGCGCCGGGGACAACCTGCTGGTGTCCGTCGCGGGACGGCTGGCCGCAGCTGTCCAGGCGCCCGGTGCGGTGGGGCGGCTGTCCGGGGATGAGTTCGTGGTGCTGGACGCGGTGGCCGGGACAGAGGAAGCGGCCGCCCTGGCCGCCCGGCTGCTGGACGTGCTCGCGGCACCGATCCATCTCGAGGGCATCGAAATCGTCACCTCGGCCAGCATCGGCATCGCGGTTGCCCGGGGCGGGGACGACACCGTTGAAGACCTCATCCGCCGTGCGGACATCGCCATGTACCGGGCCAAGGAACGCGGCCGGAACCGCTGGGAACTGCACCGGCCCGCACCATCGGACCCGGCAGTGGACCGGCTCCGTGCCCTCGGCGAACTGCGCCGGGGGATCGGCGAAGGCGCCCTGCGTGTCCACTACCAGCCCCGGATTGACCTGCATACGGGGCGGGCCAGCGGTGTGGAGGCCCTGGTGCGCTGGCAGCATCCCACCCGTGGACTGCTCCCGCCGGCGGAATTCATTGCCATGGCCGAGGAATCCGGGCTGGTGCGTCCGCTGGGTGCGTGGGTGCTGGACGAGACCCTGAAACTGGCCGAAAGCCTGCGCCGGGATGACCACCACGGTGCCGGACTGGAATTCGCCGTCAACCTTTCCGCCCGGCAACTCAACGATCCCGGCCTGGTGGACATGGTGGAAAGCGCGCTGGAGCGGCGCAACATGGACCCGGCGCTGCTGCTGCTCGAAATCACCGAAACGGCCCTGATGTCCGATCCCGGCGCGGCCGTCGAATCACTGACCGCCCTCAAGGACCTGGGCGTGGGGCTCGCCGTCGACGACTTTGGCACGGGCTACTCAAGCCTCACCTACCTGAAGAAATTCCCCATCAACGAACTGAAGATTGACCGGTCCTTCATCATGGGGCTGGGACTGGACACCGGGGACGCCGCGATCGTGGGCAGCTGCATCGACCTGGCACACGCCGTGGGGATCCGGGCCGTGGCCGAAGGGGTGGAAACCTCCGGCCAGGCGCAGACGCTGCAGGACATGGGCTGCGACCTTGCCCAGGGTTACCTTTTCGCCCGTCCGCTTCCTGAGCCGCGGCTCAGGGAATGGCTGGCATCGCACACCTGAGTACGGCCCTTAACGCACGTCGCCCCGTCCGGAGCCGCCACCCGTATGTGTGGGTTCAGCGGCAAGGGGACAGGGCGAGGGGCGGAACTTTCAGGAATGGCTGGCACGCGGGCCCGAATCGTGGGCTCTGTGGTGCCAGGGTCTTCGCTATGCGGCCAGGCGGGTGGCGGCGGCGGGAACCTTGCGGCGCGGTGCCAGGACACTGATGGTGCAGGGTGCCTGGAGCGGATCGATCCTGGTGGGCAGATGTCGGGTTTCCGACGCGGTCCGGAGCATCTCCAGTGCGGCTTCATCCACGAAGGCCTGCGAGATATCCAGTTCCAGGTCCAGCCCTTCCTTCAAGGAGTTGGCCCGTTTAGCTACTACGTAAAGGGCGTTGACGCTGTGGACGGTGATATGCCCCTTTGCAGTCACCTTCGCACGTGCGTGGTCGAGATCAACACGGACAACAATGTGGAGCTTAGAGTTCAAGATGTAAAGCCTTCCCCGGCATTGGCTGCGACGCTGCAGCTTTTTGCGTGGCCGTTTTCATCAGCCTCATACAGAGTAGGGGTTGAATGTGATCCACGCAACACTTTGACGAATTTATTACCGGCCGGGTTGATGCTGATCCTGTGACTGCTGGTCAGCCCACTGCTTCGGGAACCCTGCCGGCCAGGTCCGGAAGCCTACCTGTCAGCACCGCCACGGGAGCCGCTGACCAGCGCTGACGCTCGGGCTCGAAGGACACCACAACTGACGCATCGTTTTCGCGGGCCTCATCCATGGCAAGCAGCAGGGCGTCCTCCATGTGCCTGGCATACTCCAGCCGGTCACCAAGGGAGCCCTGCAGATCCGCATCGTCAATGAGCACATGGCCCTTGGCGTCCACGATGACCTTCAACGAATATCCCTGGTCCTCGTGGAGGGATCCGCGGGTGGAGGAAATTTCCGTGACTCTGTCTGCCCGGACCAGCCCGTTGCCGAGCGTGCGGATCCACACTTCACCCATTGCATTGACCTCCCCTTGGCTAGGGGCACGGAACAGCACCCCTAAGGCGAAATCTACTCCTCCGCAGGGCGTTTGTGACCCCCGAATTTATTGCCTGGCTAAGGCGGGTCAGCGCTGCGGGCACCCGGCCCCGCGGGACTTTCGGCACTTCCGGGCCAGGGCGGCCCGGCGCGACGCTGATGGCATGGCTTCGACCAGCCGCAGCGGCGGCGTTGGCTCCGTCCTCGTCAATGCTGTCCTGCTGTGGGCCATCAATGTGTGGCCAGGCTGGAGCACGGTCCCGTTCCTGGCTCCGGACATGACGCGCGTCCTCGACGCCCTCAATGCCGCCCTCATTGCCGGCATCATCGTGAACCTGGCCTTCGTGGTGGTCCGGTCGAGGGGCCTGCAGGCCCTCGGAAACCTGGTGGCACTCGGCTTCGGAATGGCGGCACTGCTCCGGCTCTGGGATGTTTTCCCGTTCGACTTCGGCGATGGCTGGTCCGGGTGGCCCGTGGTGGTGCGGGTGTTCCTTGCGCTGGGAATGGTGGGCTCGGTTATCGGTGCCGTGGTGGAGGTGGTGGCCTTGATCCGGGCACTGGCAGGGCTGGCACCGCGGACCCGGCAGTAGCTTCTGTTGCGCGGGGCGACGTTGCGCGCCCGGGTGAAGGAGGGTGCAGCCCTAGGATAAATCTGATGACTTCCCCCGGTGGCTCCCAGCCCTTCAACCTGCGCAGCATTGCGGTGGCCGCCTTTGGACCCACCCTGCTGTTTGGCCTGGGGCAGGGGGCCATCCTTCCCGTGGTGGCCCTGACCGCCCGCGACCTGGGCGCCACAGTCGCCGTGGCGGCCCTCATTGTCACCCTGATGGGACTCGGATCCTGGTTCTTCAACCTGCCGGCCTCGCTCGTCACGCTGAAGTTCGGTGAGCGCTGGTCCATCGTGGGCGCGTCCGTCGCCGCCGGCCTGGCTCTCGCCGCTGCCGGGTTGTCCTCCCTTGCCCCCAACGGCCTGGTGCTGCTCGCCGTGGCCATGACCGTCGTCGGGATGTCCGGAAGCGTCTTTGGCCTGGCACGGCAGAAGTACCTCACCGAGGCGGTGCCGGTGGAATTCCGGGCCCGCGCGCTGTCCACGCTGGGCGGAGTAAACAGGATCGGCGTGTTCATCGGGCCGTTCCTGGGTGCTGGGGTGATGCAGTTTGGCGGCATCAACGGCGCCTACTGGGTGGGTGTGGTGGCCATGGCGGCGGCCGCGCTGCTGTCCCTCACCATCCCGGACCTGGCCGCCCCGAACGCGTCCGACGGCGGCACGCCGGGCCCGCAGCCCACGCTCCGGAGCGTCGCGGTGTCCCATGCCGGGGTCTTCCTCTCCGTGGGCATCGGCATTCTCCTGCTGTCCGCCCTCCGCTCCTCGCGGCAGGTGGTGATCCCGCTGTGGGCCGACCACCTGGGCATGGACGCCACGTCCGCTTCACTCATTTACGGCCTGTCCGGGGCGATCGACATGCTGGTGTTTTATCCCGCCGGCAAGCTCATGGACCGCAAGGGCCGGCAGTTCGTGGCCGTACCGTCCACCCTGCTGATGGGTGCGGCGCTGGTGCTGATCCCGCTGACAGGCTCGTTCACCGGGCTGCTGCTGGCCTCGTTGCTGATCGGGTTCGGCAACGGCATCAGCTCCGGGCTGGTGATGACGCTGGGGGCCGATTTCTCGCCGGACCGCGGACGCGGCCAGTTCCTTGGGCTCTGGCGGTTCATGGCCGACGCCGGCTCCACGGGCGGGCCGTTGCTGCTTTCCGGGGTGACCGCCGTGGCATCCCTGGGCGCGGGGATCTCAGCCACCGGCATCCTGGGGTTCGCGGCGGCGGCCGTGTCCGCCGTCGTTATTCCCCGCCTGAACCACCGCCGCAACTACTGACTTGCTCCATCACTTGGAGTCCCCAAAACCGGGTTTTGGGGACTCCAAGTGATAGGGCAACGGGCTGTGGTGGGTGGACACTGTACGCATGAACACTCCCCGGAGCATCCAGCGGGACTGCGTCATCGCCGGGGGAGGGCCCGCCGGAATGGTGCTCGGCTACCTCCTCGCGCGGGCTGGCCTGCAGGTCACGGTCCTGGAAAAGCACGCCGACTTCCTCCGTGATTTCCGCGGCGACACCATCCACCCGTCCACCATTACGCTCCTGCGCGAACTGGGCCTGCTGGAGCGGTTCCTGGACCTGCCGCTGACCCGCATCACCACCATGGACGCGGTGTTCGACGGGGAGCGTTTCACGATCGCGGACTTTGGCACCCTGCCGGCGCCGGACAACTTCCTGGTGTTCGCCCCGCAATGGGATTTCCTGAACTTCCTGGCGGCCGAGGCCTCGGCGCTGCCGGGGTTCGAGCTCCGGATGAGCACACGGGCAGATGAAGTACTTCACGACGGCGGCCGCGTGGCCGGGGTGCGGGCCACGGATGCTGACGGCGCGCTGGAAGTCCGCGCGCCCCTGACCGTGGCGGCCGACGGGCGCGGATCGTCGCTCCGGAACGACGCCGGGCTTTACCCAACCGGCTCGGGCGTGCCCATCGACGTGCTGTGGTTCCACCTGCCCAAGCCCCTCGACCCGCTTCCGCCAACGCTCGGCTACGTTTCCGGCAAAGGGATGGTGCTGACCCTGGACCGGGGCAGCTACTACCAATCCGGCATGATCATCCGCAAGGACAGCTTCGAAAGCATCAAAGCCGAAGGGCTTGCGGCGTTCCGTGCCCGCATCGGTGCCGCAGCTTCCCACCTTGCCGTCCCGGCGGAAAGCATCGTGGGTTGGGAGCAGATCAAACTCCTGTCCGTGAAGATCAACCGGCTGGAGACGTGGCACCGGCCCGGATTCATCGCCATTGGGGACGCGGCCCACGCGATGTCGCCCATGTTCGGCGTCGGCGTCAATTACGCCATCCAGGATGCCGTGGCACTCGCCAACGCCGTCGCCCCCGGGCTGGCCCGCGGCGAGGTGCGCGACGAAACGCTGGCAGCGGTGCAGAACCGCCGGGAGGTACCCGTCCGGAAGATGCAGCGCATTCAACGCCTGGGCCACCGCGCCATCGCACGGCGTCCCGGCCGGCGCGCCTTCGTTCCCCGGCCGGCCAAGTGGGTTCTGCGTGCCTTCGGCCCGCGGATACGCCGGAGGGCAGCCCGGTTCATCGGCATCGGATTCCGCCCAGAACACCCACGGTTTTTCTGACCCGACGGGGGAGTTTGGCCGGCGGCGTTGGTGGGTACCCGCCGGACCGCGGTTATCCTCGACACATGGGTGAAACGGGGACTCGGGTTCGGACCAGTCCACTGCAGAAAGCGCTGTGGTGGGTGCAGGACTATGTGTACGCGGCCATGTGCCAGGTGGAGGGCGTGCTGTCCCGGGTGCAGCCCGGGTCCTTCCACCAGGGCACACGGAACCCCGTGGTGATCATCCCCGGGGTGTACGAAAACTGGCAGTTCATGCTGCCCCTGATCCAGCGGATCCACGACGCCGGCCACCCCGTCCACGTGGTCACTGTCCTGCAGCGGAACAAGCTCGAGATTCCGGCGGCGGCCCGGCTGGTGGCCCAGCACATCGAGGAGGCAGGGCTGCGTGATGCCGCCATCGTGGCGCACAGCAAAGGCGGGCTGATTGGCAAGTACGCGATGCTGATGATGGACCCGGAGCACCGGATCAGCAAAATGATCACGGTGTGCACCCCCTTTTCCGGCTCCAGCTACGCCAGGTACATGCTGCTGCCGAGCCTGCGGATGTTCTCGCCACGGAACGCCCTGACCCTGGAGCTGGCCCGCGAAGAAACCATCAACAGCAGGATCACCTCCATCTACGGCCCGTTCGATCCACACATCCCCGAGGGGAGCGTCCTGCCGGGCGCCACCAATATCGCGCTGCCTACGGCCGGGCACTTCCGGATCCTGGGCGACCCGGAGACCGCCCGGATCATTGCGGAGCAGCTGGCCCTCCCGGCCGCGGGCTCCGCGCTGTAAGCCGGCTGTGCGGCCTGCAGGTGGGTAAAAGCCCTGTTCAGGCCGTGGTTTAACTTTCAAATAACTTGAGCATTCTTTGTCCCTTTGCCCCCTTAGTTCCTGAGTTTGGCTGTGCATTGTTGTTCCCAGCAAGACAACTTCCACCAAAGTAAGCAAAGTCTGAGGGGACACATCATGAAGAACAGCACTCTGATCAAGGGATCCGCAGCCATCGCCGTAGGCGCAGCACTGTTGCTGGGCGGCGGCGGATCGCTGGCCAACTGGAACGCCGAGGCAACCGCGGCTCCCGGCACCATCGTCGCCGGCGACCTGAACGTCACAGCTGCCGCCGGCGTCTGGACCGACCGCACCGGCGCAACTATCAACGTCAACTCCTACAAGGTGGTTCCGGGTGACAAGCTCACCTACACCCAGACCCTGACGGTGGCACTGACTGGCGACAAGATGGCCGCCAACGTGGTGCTCGCGAACGTTCCGGCCAACACCTTCACCGCTGACAACGTCGCCATCTCCCCGTTGAAGCTCACCAACACCGCAGGTGATGTCACGTCGAGCACCGTTCTGAAGCCTGTCAACGGGAGCGCCACGCAGACCGTCACGGCATCGACTGTTTTCGAATTCAAGAGCACCACGACCGGCCGCAGCGATGTTGCCAAGAACTACGACCTCGGCAATGTGAGCTACACGCTGACCCAGCTGACCCAGACTGGTCTTTCCTAACCTGACGCGGCCGGGTGGCCCTTGGGCCGCCCGGCCAGCAGAATAAGGAAACCGACCAGGAGGAGACCACGATGCGCATCAAGCGCTCACTGCAGGCGGCGGCCCTGGTCGCCGCAGCAGTGCTCCTGGGCCTCCTCACCGTACAGGGCAGCTACGCTCTCTGGAACGCGACCACGTCAGCAGCTCCCGGGACCGTCAGTGCGGCTTCGTTCGATATGGCAATGACTACCGTCAACACAGGCCAAACCACCAACATGACGCTGGCCAACGGAACGGCAGCAACCCTGACGCTGTCTCCGGCAGGCACGCTGGGGCCGGGAACCCCGGTTTACGGCGGGGTGCAGGTCACCAACAACACCAACGCCGGTGGCCAGTTCAACACCGTCATCACAGCGGGCCAGCCAACCATTGCCAATGTCAGCGGCGGGACCCTGGCCAGCTACATCAGTGTTACCGCGAAGCTGGCCACCTCCACCGCAGAATGCAGCAACGGCACCGGGTTTACGGCGATCGGCACCGGCGGGCTCGCGTCGCCCACTGTGGCTAAGAACGGTTTCACCATCTTTTGTTTCCAGGCCAGCCTCAGCTCGGCGGCCCCCGCATCCGTGAAAGGACAAGCAGTGAACATCACCCTTCCGCTCACCGCCCGTCAGTGCGGGGTGTCCGGTGGCTGCTGACCTGACCGCCGGGCCGGCCTTCCCGGCCCGCGCATCGCGCAAGAAGTTTCGCTCCGCCAAGCCGTCGCCGTCGGCCGCTGACGAAAGCCGCCGCAAGGGCACCGGGGCGTGGGCCGCCGTCGGACGCATCCTGAGCATGTCCGCCATGCTCGTGGCGCTGTTCGCGGCCGTGGTCCTGATCGTGATTCCGGTGGCAACCGGCTCGCAGTCCTACACCATCCTGACCAAGTCCATGGTGCAGAAGTTCCCGCCGGGCACCTTCATGGTGATGAAGCCAGTGGCGTTCGACGAACTGAAGTACGGCGACGTCATCACCTTCCAGATGTATTCCGGCCGGCCGGACGTGGACACGCACCGGATTGTCGGTTTCGGGTCCACCCAGTCGGGCGAGAAAACTCTGATCACCAAGGGTGACAACAACGGCGCCAACGATCCTGAGCCCGTCCGGGCCATCCAGGTCAAGGGCAAGCTGTTCTACGCAGTTCCGTACGTGGGCTTCGTGGCAAACGCCCTGGGCAACGCGGACCGGGACACCTGGACCGTCCTGGCCGCCGTCGGCCTCATCGGCTACGGCGCCATCACGGTCTACAAATCAGTCCGCAAGCCCCGCGGCAGCAAGGACCCGGCCGGAGCCGTGGCCTAGATGCGCACGTTCCGGAACCTGCCAGGAGCCGCGGTGGCCGTCGGTGCCTTCGTGCTGACAGTCATTCTGGGGATCGGTGGAACTGCGGCGTCGGCCCTGTGGCAGCAAAGCGCGACAGCCGCCATGACTGTCGCAGCTGCTGGTTCCTGGGCTGGGCCCGCGTTCACATTGTCGTGTGCCGACCCGTCGAAGAAATCCGTGGAACTAACGGTGGCGCCGAGTACCACCCTCTCGTCGAATCAGCTGCCGGCGACGCTCTCTGTCTCTGCGGTCAACTCCTCGGCAAGCTATTCGGATTGGCAGATTACGGCGCCCAACACGAGCGGCAAGATCACTCTCACCACAGGGCACCCCCTCGTGAGCAGCCAGAGCACTGGGCTGATCGACATCGAAGTGACCGTCACCTACAAGGACAATTCGTCGGCCTCGGTCCTCCGGTCTATCCGCAAGGGAAACGGCAACAGCGAGGTCACCTGTTCTTAGGAATTGGCCACCAAAAGTTCGCCAGCTCGGCGGAAGCAGGCGCCGCCACCACCCCCCCCGAGGGCGGCGCCAGCTTCTGCCGAGCTGGTTTGGTTTAAGGGCTGGAAGATCCGCCGGTAGCAGGGAACCCCAGGGCGCGCCCGAGGATCCCAGGGCCGTGACACGCCGGGCGTGGCCGGCCGGATTCCCTGGATTGCCCTGCGGTTCACCCAAGGCAAGGCGCCGGCGGGGCAACAAGCCGTTAAAAGCGAAGAGCCGCTGCCCGGGCGGGAACGGCTCATGATGACTGGGAAGTGGGTTCCTGGCGGCGCCCACTTCAAGACGCCGCCAGGAGAATTGGGGCGTCTCCAGCAGGAGCCGCGATGCCGGGTCCCAGCAACCCGGTAAGAGCTACTATCCGGTAGCCGGATCAAGGTACGGCCGGATCTGCCGCAAGGAACACTCAACTTCGCGTCATGATTTGAACCATTCCGCGCCCAAAAGCGTCTCACCAAGGGCAGGAAGGCCCTACCGTCCTGCGTGGGCCGGGATATTTTGGGAGCGAAGGGTCCGTGGTTTCCCCGTGATCACGGAAGGGATGGTGCTGGTGGAACTTTTCAGTGACAAGCCTGCCCTGGCCGCTGCCGCCCTGACCCGGTTGGCGGCCGCGGACCTCGAAAGCGGCGGGAAGCCTCCCGGACGGATGCAGGTGTTCCTGGGCGATCTGGTGATGAGGAACGGCCCGGACATCCTTGAACGGGTGGCCATTGAGCTTGCTCGGCAACACCTGGCGTCCCTCGAGGAACTCGCGCTGGCCACCGGCCGGCCCGCGGCCCGGTACCTGGATTCGATTGAGCTCGCGGCGGCCATGGATGAGGAGCCCGACGGCGGGCAGTCCGGCTTGGGCATCCCGCCGCACCTTGACGAGGAGTAGGGGAGCGGCAGCGGGCCGGGCGTCAGCGGCGCCGCGCCGCGAAGGCGAACAGCGATGTGGTGGCCACGGTGGCCAGGTAGCCGGCGATCACGATCAGCGAGATCCCGGCCCAGAAGTAGTTGGTGGTGCTGGTTTCCTGCCAGGGGCTCGGCGCAATCCGGATCAGCGAATAGGCCGCAACGGCCGCGGAGGCAAGGCCCAGCAGCACGGGAAGTACCAGCCAGATCCTGGCCGAGCCGATGTGCCGGTTGAAGCCCTCCCACGCGATCCAGGTTCCGCGCCGCAGGATCAGCCACCCGGCCGGAATCATGAATGCCCCCACCAGCAGGAACGCGGCCACAACATCGGCCGGGCGGTGCCACTGGTTGATCAGGGTGGACACCCCGGAGGCGATGGCGAACGTGCCGCCCACGAACCCTGCCATGGGCCGCCAACGGGGCGAGGCCATCAGGAACACGGCCGCCGCAGCCGAGGCCGCCAGGGTGGTGTGGCCGGACGGCAGCGAGTTCAGCTCCAGGGTCACCACACCCTTGTCCGGCCGGGCCGGGAGCAGGTCCTTAAGCACCTGCGTGGCCACGTTCGCGCCGATGCAGGCCGCCACGGCGATCCCGGCTTCGGTCCAGTGCTTCCTGATCACGGTGACGAACAGGATCACGACGGCGGCCATCACCAGGGAGATGGTGGGCAGCAGGTCCAGGAACCGGGTGGTTGCCTTGCCGGCCGGGCCGTGGATGTCCACCGCTTCCACCAGTGCGGACTCATCGATGAACTGCCCCGTGGTGGTTTGCACGAAGTAGTAGTACGTGGCCACGAGCCCGGCAACGCAGGCCAGGGTGGCCAGCACGAACAGGAAACCCGAGCCCGGTGCGGGCCGGGCAGGCGTCCTGGGGTGCGTTTGCCGTGAGGAAGTCATCGCCGTTAAGGGTGTCATAGAAAGCTGGGAGGCCTCTCCGCGTGTGCTGGGCGCGCCGTCGGTGTTCGCTACTCGGGCGGGCTGGTTGGGGGCAGCCGGGGAATGCTGGCCGCTGCCACCACCAGCGCAAGGGCGCCCAGTCCGAACGGCAGGGCCGTCAGAGTAGCCACGCCGCCCACCAGGAGCGGTCCGCCGGCGTCGCCGAGTTCCCTGCCGAGCTCGGCGGATCCCATGGTGCGGCCCATCCGTTCCGGCGGGGTGCTGTCCGCGAGGTGCGCGAAGCCCAGGGGAGTGGCGGCGCCGATGCCCACTCCGATCGCCGCCGCCGCGACGAAGATGGTGACCGCCGCGGGGGCGGCCGCCAGCAGTGCGACGCCGGCGGCAATCAGGAGGAGCCCCGCCGTCGTGCCCCTGTTGTCCGTGACCCGGCCCTGGTCCCGCAGCCTGCCCATCCACGGCTGGGTCAGTACCGAGCCGAGCGCCAGGACGCTGACGGCGGCGGTACCGGCGAAGGCGTCCATGCCGTGTCGGGTAGCCAGTGCGGGAAGGAAGCCGATGGCCGCCCCGAGCGCGCCGGTGGAGGCGGCGAGGACCAGCGTGGGAACCCAGAACCTGCGCTCGCCCACCTGCCGGGCCAGGTCCATGACCGTGTAGCGCTGGCGGGGGAGCGGCTCGAGGTGCGGTACCGCTGCCAGCACCCACACGGCAGTGGCCGCTGCCAGCACGGCCAGGGCGCCGAACAGCAGGGCGAAGCCGCCGGCCAGGATCAGCCCGGCGCCCAGCAGCGGACCGATGATGTAGCCAAGGCTCTTCCAGGAGCCGTATTTGCCAAAGTAGGCGCCCGCCTTTCCACCGCGGGCGAGCCTCGCCACCATGGCGGACGACGCCGGCGAGAAGGCTGAGGCGGCGGCGCCCTGTCCCAGCCGGGCCAGGGCGAGCATGAGCGGGTCCGCTGCCCACAGCCCGATGAGCGACAGGGCGGCGAAGGCCAGGAGCCCGCCCACGATGACCGGTTTGGGCCCCACCCGGTCGCTGAGGGCGCCGAACACGGGTTTGAGGAAGACCTCGGCGACGTCGTACAGGGCCAGCAGGATGCCGAGGTTCAGCAGCGTCAGGCCGATGTTCCCGCTTTGCGCGCCCAGGCCGGCCGCGATGCTGTGGGCACCGAAGGCCGTCACAAACCCTGCGGCGTACAGCGGGGCCGTGGCGGTGCGGGTGGCTACCCGGTGGCGGGAAGGGGTTCCGGACTCAGTCACACGATGGACTGTAACAACTGTTGGATCTCCTGGCGCGCATCCCCGTGTCAGGCGAGGTCGGCCACGATTTCCCCGATGATCTCGAACTGTTCGCGGACGCCGCCTTCCATGCCGGACTGCGCAATCATGTCCCGGACTTCCCTGCTGCCCGCATGGGTGCGGATGCTGACCCTGGTGGCGGCGCCGTCGTCGGCCGGTTCGAAGGTGACCGTGTTGACCACCGCGCCCTCTTCGCCGTCCTGTGCCATGCCCGGGAACTCCATCACTTCCGTGTGCACGATCCGCCGGTCCGGCTCGATCTCGCGGTAGGTGCCGTGGAAGGCCACCTCCGCTTCGCCGTGCGCCAGCATGGCGTACCGCCATTTCCCGCCCACCCGGAAGTCCATCTCCGCCACTGTCATCTCGCCGCGCCGTCCCGGCCACCAGCGCCGGACGAGCTCCGGTGTGGTCCAGGCCTTGAAGACGAGGTGCGGTGGGGCGTCCACCGTCCGGGTGATGAGGATTTCCTCGTCGCTGGGGAAGGTCACGTCCATGGTCCTGCTGCCTGCCTGTGCCATTTGTCCTGCTCCTTAGTGTCCGCTTTCCTGATCCCGGATGTCTTCCAGTACGCCGTCGAGGAGGTCGAAGCGGTCCGCCCAAAGGTCCGCGTAGCCGGAGACCCAGTCGTGGATGGGCTTCAGCGCCTGCGGCTGGAGCCGGTAGACCCGTTGCCGCCCGGCGTCGCGGACTTCCACGGCGCCCACTTCCCGCAAGACCCGCAGGTGCCGGGATACGTGCGGTTGCGCCAGCTCCAGCAGTTCCACCAGTTCGCTGACGGTCCGCTCGCCGCCGGCCAGGACGTCCAGGATTTCCCGACGGCGGGGCTCGGCCACGGCGTTGAACGCATCTGCGGTTGTCGCTGCCCGTGCCATGGCCTCATCGTATACCCATATGGATATGTAAAGAAAGGGCTGTTGGCGTGCCGGTCCCGAAGGTCTACCCTTCGTGCAAGGGGTCCGGTGCGGGCCCCGCGGTGGCTCCTGAAGGAGGCAAAGCCGTGACGATCGTCGACAATGCCGTCTACGTGAACGGGATGCGGACAGCGGACCCGGAAAGCCTGGACGAAACCTACTTTGCGCTGAGGCAGCGCGAGGGAATGGCCTGGATCGGCCTGTACCGCCCGGACGCCGAGGAACTGCAATCGGTAGGGGAGGAATTCGACCTGAACCCGCTCGCCGTCGAGGACGCCCTCGCAGGCCACCAGCGGGCCAAGCTGGAACACTACGGCGAATGCCTGTTCCTGGTGCTGCGGCCGGCCCGGTACCGCGATGACGTGGAGAAGGTGGACTTCGGCGAGATCCACGTCTTTGCCGGTGACGAGTACGTGGTGACCGTCCGGCACGCAGAGTCACCGGACCTGGCCAAGGTCCGGCGGCGCATGGAATCGATGCCGGAGTTCCTGGCCCTCGGCCCCGAGGCTGTCCTGTACGGGATCCTGGACCAGGTGGTGGACGAGTACGAGCCCGTGGCCGCCGGCCTGGAAAACGACATCGACGAAATCGAGGACGACCTCTTCGGCGCCGACCCCGAGGTCTCCCGGCGCATCTACGAACTCTCCCGGCAGGTCATCACGTTCCAGCGCGCCACCAGCCCGCTGGCCGGGATCCTGCAGGCCCTGATGGCCGGAACCCCGGAACGCCCCGCTGATGCCGACCTCCAGGACCACCTCCGCGATGTGCTGGACCACGTCCTGCGGCTCAACGAACGCGTGGCGTCCTTCCGGGCACTGCTCCAGAACGCGCTCGCGGTCAACGCGGCCCTGGTGGCGCAGCGGCAGAACGAGGAGATGCAGCGGATGACCGAATCCAGCTTTGAGCAGAACGAACAGGTCAAGCGCATCTCGTCCTGGGCCGCCATCCTGTTCGCCCCCACCCTCGTGGCGTCCATTTACGGCATGAACTTCACTGCGATGCCCGAGCTGACCTGGACCTACGGCTACCCCTATGCCATCGGCCTGATGCTGGCTATGGGATTGGGGCTGTACGTCACCTTCAAGCACAACAAGTGGATCTAGGTTTCTCCACATTGGCCTTCTGCTGCCGCGGCGGCCGCGCGGCCCGCCGGTACAGTGAATCCCATGCCTGCCCCCGACGCACAGATCCCCCCACTGGACGAACTGCTGGCAGGGGCACACGTTGTCAGCCTGCCCATGCGGGTGAAGTTCCGCGGGATCATGGACCGGGAATCGCTGCTGATCCAGGGCCCTGCCGGTTGGGGCGAATTCTGCCCGTTCCCGGAGTATGGCGATGCCGAGGCTTCGCGGTGGCTGGCCGCCGCCATCGAGGCCGCCTGGCAGGGGTTTCCCCAGCCGCTGCGCACGGCCATACCCGTCAACGCCACGGTGCCTGCCGTGGAAGCCTCCAGGGTGCCGGAGGTCCTGGCACGTTTCGGCAGGGTGGATGCCGTCAAGGTCAAGGTGGCGGAGCGCGGCCAAACCCTGGATGACGACGCCGCCCGGGTGGAAGCCGTCCGGGCCGCCTTTCCGGATGCAGCCATCCGGGTTGACGCCAATGGCGGGTGGGACGTGCCCGCCGCGGTCAGGGCGCTGACCCGGCTGTCCGCCGTCGGCCTCGAATACGCCGAGCAGCCCGTCCCCGACATCGAGGGCCTGGCCGAGGTGCGTTCGCGGCTGCGGGCTGCGGGAACGCCGGTGCTGGTGGCCGCCGATGAAAGTGTCCGCAAGGAGGACGATCCCCTGAAAGTGGCACGGGCCGGCGCGGCCGACCTGATCGTGGTTAAGGTGGCGCCGCTCGGGGGAGTGCGGCGTGCGCTGGACATCGTGGCGCAGGCCGGGCTGCCCGCCGTCGTCAGCTCCGCGCTGGACACCTCCGTGGGGATCCGTGCCGGGCTGGCCCTTGCCGCGGCGCTCCCCGACCTGCCGTATGCGTGCGGGCTGGGGACGGTATCCCTGTTCGAATCCGACATCACCCGGGATCCGTTGACGGCCGACGACGGCGCCATCACCCTCCGCGAAGCCGCCGTCGATCCCGGGCTGCTGGAGCAGTTCGCGGCAGCGCCCGAACGCCGGGATTGGTGGCTGGCACGGCTCCGCCGCGTCCACGCCCTCCTGGCCGGGTAAGCCCGCCCGCCCTCCGGTCCCTTCCCTGTAACGCGCGCTCTTTTGTGGCGGCTCTCCCTGTGACGCGCGCTCTTTTGTGGCGGCTTTCCCGCAAACCCGTGTGCAAACTCCTGACGTTTCTGCAGGTCATGGGCGGTTAACCTCAACTTCACCTGCTGGATGGCTCCGCGTCGGAACCGGCTGGAAGGGTGATCGGGCACCCCAGAGAGATTCCTTGGAAGGTTCCCCATGTCTGAAACTGCCCGCAAATTTAACCTGCTGCCCATGCTCGGCCATACCAAGGGCAAGCGCAGCCCGGTCACCTGTGCCCTGAAGTGCGACAACGCGTGTGCGGGCGAAACCTGCAACACCAGCTCCAACAGCTACTTCCGCGATGTCGCCTCGGCCACGATGTCCCGTCGCGCCGCACTCGGCCTTGGTGCTGCCGGTGCCCTCGCCGTGGCGCTCGGCTCCGCCGTCACATCGGCTGAACCGGCCTCCGCCGCCGGCCTGTCAAAGGCCGCCAAGGAAGGCTTCGGCAAGTCGAAGCTCAAGTTCACCGCCATCAAGCCGGTGGACGCCGCCGTCGATGCGGTCACCGTCCCGGACGGTTTCACCTGGCAGCCGGTCATTCGCTGGGGTGACCCGCTGTTCAGCGACTCGCCGGACTTCGACATCAACAAGCAGACCGCCGCCGCCCAGGCCCGCCAGTTCGGTTACAACAACGACTACACGGACATCCTGGAAATCCCCAACACCAAGGGCCGCCGCGCAGTCCTGTTCACCAACCACGAGTACACGAACGAGAACATCATGGTTCCCGCCGGCTACGACGCCAAGGAAACCCGGGCCATCGGCCGCGCCGCCCATGGCCTGGCCGTCGTCGAACTCGAGCGCAAGAACACCACCAAGCCGTGGTCCTACGTCAAGGGCGCACCCCTTAACCGCCGCTTCCTCGACGACACCACCTATGAACTGACCGGCCCGGTTGCCGGCTCGGCCCTGGTGAAGACGGTCGCCGACCCCAGCGGCAAGGCTATCAAGGGCACGTTCGGCAACTGCTCCGGCGGCACCACTCCCTGGGGAACCATCCTCTCCGGCGAGGAGAACTTCAACGGCTACTTCGTGGCCGGTGGCACCTCGGCCAGCGACAAGCGCTACGGCCTGACCGCCAACGCCACCTCCCGCAAGTGGGAACTTGACGACCCCCGCTTCGACACCCGCAACGCCGGCTACGAAAACGAGGCCAACCGGTTCGGCTGGATCGTCGAGGTCGATCCTTTCGACCCCACCTCTACTCCGAAGAAGCACTCCGCTATGGGCCGCTTCAAGCACGAAGGCGCCAACGTGATTGTCGCCAAATCAGGCCACGTGGTGGCTTACATGGGCGACGACGAGCGGTTCGACTACCTGTACAAGTTCGTTTCCAAGGGCAAGTACATCGAAGGCGACCGCAAGAACAACATGGGCCTGCTGTCCGAGGGCAACCTCTTCGTGGCCCAGTTCACCGGCAACTCGCCCGCCGCGGAGATCACCGGTACCGGCGCGGTCCCCTCCGACGGTGCGTTCGACGGAATCGGCGAATGGCTGCCCCTGGTGGTTGACGGCAAGTCAGCCATCGCCGGCATGTCCGTCGAAGAGGTCCTGGTTCATACCCGCATCGCCGCTGATAAGGCGGCCAACGCCAAGGGCGGCCCCACCAAGATGGACCGCTGCGAGGACGTCCAGCCGAGCCTGCACACCGGCAAGGTCTACGTGGTCTGCACCAACAACTCCGACCGCGGCAAGGCCGGTAAGGAAGGTGCCACGGAGGTCAACCCCCGCACCCAGAACCGCGACGGCCACATCGTGGAAATTACCGAGACTGGCGACCAGACGTCCACCAGCTTCGGCTGGAACCTGCTGATGGTCTGCGGCGATCCGGCCCAGGGCGACGTCACCTACTTCTCCGGCTACCCGGTGGACAAGGTTTCGCCCATCTCATGCCCGGACAACGTTGCCTTCGACTCGGTGGGCAACCTCTGGATCTCCACTGACGGCGCCCCCTCCGGTATTGGCTACAACGACGGCCTGTTCAAGGTCACCCTGGACGGCGCGGAGCGTGGCAAGGTGGAACAGTTCCTGGCCGTCCCGCGCGACGCAGAGACCTGCGGCCCCATCATCCACGACGAGGAGCGGACCGTGTTCGTCGCAGTCCAACACCCGGGCGAGGAAGGCACCTTCGAAGCGCCGCACTCGTACTTCCCGGACTACGTTGGTGCGGGTGCAAAGCCGGCCGCCGGACAGGTGCGTGCCCCGCGCCCGGCAGTGATCCAGGTGTTCCGCGGCTAACCCCGACGCGCGCTCACTTGTGGCGCCTTCGGGGCAAACGCCCGCTCACCGGACTTCCAGGCGTCTGGGGCCAGTGAGCGGGCGTTTTGGTTTAAGCGACCGGAAGTGAGCGGGCGTTTCGATTTAAGCGACCGGAAGTGAGCGGGCGTTGGAGGGTGGCAGACTGGGTTGGTGACTTCGCAGAACGATCCCGCCCACGACGCCGCCACTTCCGACGGGCACGCCGCCGCCAGTTCTCCCTCCCACGACGCCGCTACTTCCGACGGGCACGACGCCGCCACCTTCGACGCTCCAGCCGAAGCCGGGGACGCGCCCGCGCTGAGCGCCATTGCCGCGGCGCGCATCGTCGTCGGGATCCTGCTCGACGGCGGTGTGCAGCATGTGGTGGTCTGCCCGGGATCGCGGTCGGCACCGATGGCCTACGCCCTGGCTGAGGCGTCGGCAGCGGGCCGGGTAGAGCTGCTGGTCCGGATCGACGAGCGGGCCGCGGGCTTCACGGCCCTAGGACTCGCCCTGGCCACCGGTTCGCCCGCTGCCGTGCTGACTACGTCCGGGACCGCCGTCGGAAACCTGATGCCGGCGGTGATGGAAGCCAACCACGCCGCCGTCCCGCTGGTTGTCCTCTCCGCGGACCGGCCGGACGAGCTCCGCGGCACCGGGGCGAACCAGACCACCATCCAGCCGGACCTGTTCGGCGACCACGTCCGGTTCGCCGTTGACGTTCCCGCAGGTGCCAGCCCCGAACGGGCCGTCAGCACGGCGCTGTCCGCCGCGACCGGTGCGTTCGATGGCATTCCGCCGGGCCCGGTCCAGCTCAACCTCGCCTTCCGGGACCCGCTGGTGCCGGCTCACGGGGAAGGGCTTCCCGCGGCAGCAACACGCCGGCGCTTCCGGATCGGTGCCGAGCCGCTGGTCATGGAGCTGCCCCCTGCCTCCGAAAACCTGCCGGAGCGCCGCACCGTAGTGCTGGCAGGGCACGACGCCGGCCCGGTCGCCGAAGCGTTTGCCCGCGCCCACAACCTGCCGCTGCTCGCCGAGCCGTCCTCGAATGCCCGGTTCGGTCCGAACGCCGTGGGCCCCTACCGGCTGCTGCTGGAGCACTTCGGCCCCAGTGGAGCGCAGCCCGTGGAGCGGGTAGTGCTGTTCGGCAGGCCCACACTTTCCCGGCCGGTGGCCGCCCTGCTGGCCCGTCCCGACGTCCAGTCTGCGCTGTACCAGCCGGTACCAGTAGCTTGGTACGAGCCCGGCCGCCGCACCGAACTGCCGCTGGCGGACCTGGCCGATCTCGCCGATTTTGCGGGCAGGGGATCATCGCAGTGGCTGGACACCTGGCTTCTGGCGGGCTCGGCAGCCCAGCACGCCGTGGACCAGGTGGTGGCCGCGGAGGCAGCCGCCACGGGCCCGTCCGTGGCGTCACTGGTGTGGAAGCACACCCGCGGCCAGCTGCTTCTGGGCTCCTCCAACGGCATCCGCGACGCCGACCTCGCGGCCCTCCCCGCCCCGGACCCCGCCGCCACCGTGTACGCGAACCGAGGTCTGGCGGGCATCGACGGCACCATCTCCACCGCCACCGGGCTGGCTCTGGGCGGCCGCCAGGAAACCACCGTCCTGCTGGGCGACGTCACGTTCCTGCACGACGCCGGCGGCTTGCTCCTCGGCACGGGCGAGGAGGTGCCCGACCTGCGGATCGTGGTCCTCAACGATGCGGGCGGAGCGATTTTCGACCTGCTGGAGCACGGTGCCGTGCGCGACGGCGGCCGCTACGGAGACGCCGTCGAACGCCTCTTCGCCACCCCGCACTCAGCCGACATTGCGGCACTCGCCGCGGCTTTCGGCGTCGGCCATTCACAGGTGACCACGACGGCGGGACTCGCCGAAGCGCTTGGCCGGCCCGTCCAGGGGCGCAGCATCGTGGAGGTCCGCACCGACCGCAGCGCCCTGCGGCAGCTCCACGGGCGGATCAAGGATGCGGTGTCTGCCGCCGTGACAGGCGTGCTGGCGGGCCAGTAGGCGGGAAGCCCGCGCAGTCAGCCACCCGGGGGAGTGAACTGGCTGGCGGAGAAGATAGCTCCCTGCGGATCCCGGATGAGTGCCTCGCGTGTCCAGTCTGATTCGTCCCGCTGCAGCACCTCGGCGCCCAGCCGCTCGGCATCGGAGGCGGTCTGGTCCCGGTCCGCGACGGTGAACGTGACGTGCCAGTGCGGCGGCCTGTCCGGACCGGTGGTGACGATCCAGGCAATCGCGTCCTCAAACCCCATGGGTGAGGCTATCTCGGACTGCCGCGCCCTGATGTCCGGGTCAACCGTGGCTTCCAGATGGTCTCCGTAGCCGGGGCGCCGGACCAGCATGCCGAAACCGAGATCGTCCACCTCCCAGCCGAAGGCCTCCTGGTAGAAGCTGATGGCCGGGCCCGGGTCCGATGTATGGAGGTCGCTGAAGTTCCAGGATCCCGGCATGTTCGCCACCTGCACACCCGGCCTCCGCCTGGCCTGCCAGACGTGGAAACCGGCCCCCTGCGGATCGGCGAGGGCCGCGTCCCTGCCGCCCTCGCCGGCGTCCTCCGGCGCGGAAAGAAGGGTGGCACCTCCCGCAACAAGCCGTTGGACGGCGGCATCGGCGTCGTCAACGGCAATATACGTGCTCCAGGAGGCTTCCGCGCCGCCGCCGCTTCCCAGACCTGCAACATCCTGGCCGTCGAGCTTCGCGATCAGGTACCGGCCGGGGGCGCCGGGAGGCATGACGTCCTCGAATGTCCAGCCGAACAGCCCCGAGTAGAAGGCCGCTGCGGCGTCAACATCGGGCTGGGTGGTGTCGATCCAGCAGGGGACGCCGGCGGGGTAGGTCCTGGGATTCATGCTTCACTCCTGTGCGTTGGGGACAGTTGTCATGCAGGGTTTTCTTTCAGGGCAGTTTCGAAGACCGGCAGGCTGCGCTCAATCATGTCCTCGTTGGCCGTGAGGGAAATCCGGAAGAAGCCAGGGGTCTCGAACAGCGCACCCGGGAGGACAAAGACGTCCCGGGCGGCGAGCCGCGCGGTGAACGCTTCGTCGTCCGGGATGGGTGAGGTGACGTACAGATAGAAGGTGCCTTCCGGCGGGTGCACTCGGTAGCCCATGCCGCCGAGCGCGTTGACCAGGCGGTCCCGGCGCCGCTGCAGCTGCGCGACGTCGATGGAGAACTTTTCGAGTTCCGGCAGCGCATGCTGCAGCAGTGCGTTCGGGTAGATCCAGCCCATGGCCACCTGCAGGCCGGAGATGGCCGGACGCAGGTCGTCCCGGTGCGGCATTCCGGGCGGCAGGGCAAGATAACCAACCCGCTGGCCGGGGGACAGGTGGGTTTTGCCGTAGGAATAGGCCAACAGCGTGTAGGGGTAGAACTCCACGGGACTGTGAAAGCGGATGCCGTCGAACACGATCCGGTTGTAGGGCTCGTCCGAAATGAGATAGATCCGCCGGCCGATCCGTGCCGATGCCGTCTCCAGTAACTGCGCGAGCCGGGTCAGCAGTTCGGGCGGATAAATGCGGCCGGTGGGGTTGTTGGGCGTGTTGACGATGACGCAGCGGGTCCGGCCGGTGATGGCTGAATCGATAGCATCCAGGTCCAGATCGAACGTGGTGGTGTCCACCGTGACCTTCACGGGTATCAGGCCCGCCTCAAGGATGAGCGGCTCGTACAGGAACCACGGCGGCAGGCTGTAAACCACCTCGTCGCCGGGATCGGCAACGGTCTTCAGCGCCAGCGCAATCGCAGCAAAACCGCCGGTGGTGAGGTAGATGTCCTCCGGGCGGAAGGGCACGTCCAGTAACACCTGGAGCGACTCCGCGGCGGCCTCACAGGCGGCGCGGCCGTTGGCCTGGTACGCGAACCACTGGTCATGCTGCGGGACCAGGGCATCCTGCAGCGCAGTGACGTAGCGGCTGGCGGGCATCTGGTGGGGATTGCCGAACGTGAAATCGCAGCCTCCCGCCACCCCGTCCCTCCGTGCGCCAAACTCCCGGATGTATTCGTCAACCCGCAGGAAGGACGGGATCGATGCCAGCCGGGCCGCCCGGGCGGAGACCCACGAGGCTGCCTGCGGGGCGGTTGCATCGTTCATGGATCGGCGCTCCTCTGGTGACCCGGGACCGGATCGCAGACGGCTCGGGCAGGGCGCTGCGGGGCGGGGGCTGTGGTGGGACCCATTCTCGGCTCCGCCTGCCACCGTGTAAAGGCTGGCGTGACTGCCCACGCCAGGTCCCGCCGTCGTCCGCGGCCCTGTGTCCTCTACGCGCAAAGGTGCCCATAACGCACGAAATCCCTGGCGCTGCGGGGATGTCCGCAGCGCCAGGGATCGTTGAAAGCCGAAGAAGGGCCCGGCCTAGTCCTCGATGTTGATGTGGGTGGGGTCCAGCACGCGGCGCAGGAACTCCTTGGTGCGCGGCTGGGCGGGGGAGCCGATGACCTGCTCGGCCACGCCTTCCTCCACCACAACACCGCCGTCCATGAAGACCACGCGGTCAGCCACCTCGCGGGCGAAGGCCATCTCGTGGGTGACCACCAGCATGGTCATGCCTTCCTTGGCCAGGTTCCGCATGACCGAGAGGACATCGCCAACGGTCTCCGGGTCCAGGGCTGAGGTGGGCTCGTCAAAGAGCATCAGCTCGGGGTTCATGCTCAGGGCGCGGGCGATGGCCACGCGCTGCTGCTGGCCGCCGGAGAGCTGGTCCGGGAAGCGGTCGGCCAGGTGCCCCAGGCCCACGCGCTCCAGGTTGTGCAGCGAGACCTTGTCCGCTTCGGCCTGGGACCGCTTGAGAACCTTGGTCTGCGCGATGGAGCAGTTGCGCAGGGCGTTCAGGTGCGGGAACAGGTTGAACTGCTGGAACACCATGCCCACCTTGCGGCGCATCTTATCGATGTCCACGTCGGGATCGGTGGCCTCGAAGCCGCCCACCTGGATGCTGCCCTGGTTGGGCTGTTCCAGCAGGTTGACGCAGCGCAGCAGGGTGGACTTGCCGGAACCGGAGGGACCGATCAGGCACACCACCTCGCCGGGCTTCACGTTCAGGCTGATGCCCTTGAGGACCTCATTGGAACCGTAGGACTTGCGGAGGTCTGAGATGTCCACGCCGGCTGCGTGCACGGTGGTGGAATGTACGACGTCGTTCATGGCTTCCCTGCCTATCGCTTGGTCCGCGCGGAGCGGCTTTCGAACTTCCGGGCCAGGAGGCTCAGGGGGATGGTGACCACCAGGTAGAAGGCACCGGCCACCAGGAGCGGCGTGAGGCCGGCGCCCAGGCTGGAGATGCCGTCGCGGCCGAACTTGGTGAGTTCGTACTGCGAAGCTGTCAGGCCCAGGACGTAGATCAGCGATGAGTCCTTGGTGAGGAGGATGACCTCGTTGGTCAGCGGCGGAAGAACGATCTTGAAGGCCTGCGGAATGACGATGGTGACCATGGCCCGCCACTGCGGCATGCCCAGGGAACGGGCTGCTTCCAGCTGGCCCTTGGGCACTGCCTGCAGGCCGGCGCGGAGGGTTTCGGCGATGTACGCCGATGCGACGATGCCCAGCGAGATCATCACGATGATGGTCACGTTCCACTGGACGCCGAAGGCCAGGGGGACGCCGTAGCCGAAGGCGATGAAGACCAACAGGGCCGGGATGCCGCGGAAGAATTCGATGTAGCCGGTGGCGATCCAGCGGTACAGCGGGAAGCTGGACAGTTTCATCAGGGCCAGCAGCAGGCCGCCGCTGAGCCCCACCACGAAGCCGAGGAACGTGTAGATCAGGGTGTTCTTCAGGCCCACCAGGAAGATGTCCGGGAACATCGGCCCGATCTTGCCGAAGTTGAAGACGTTGGTGGCCATGGTCTTCCAGTCCGTGGCCAGGACCAGTGCGGCGATGGCCACCACAAAGATTCCGGCCTGGACATACAGGCTTACTCTGGCTCGCTGGCGTGCGGTCATTGCCATTGGGTGCTCACATTCGTTGTGCGTGGCTGAGGCCCCGGACGGCTGCCGTGCGTGCCAGCCGGGGCCTCATTGCCTAAACTCTGCTCACCGGGGCCCGGGGTGGCCCCAAGCGGTGGCTACTTGGCGGTTTCGCCGAACCAGGTGGTCTTGAATTTCGCCAGGCTGCCGTCGTCGGTGAGGCGCTTGAGCGTGCCGTTGACCTGGTCCAGCATCGCGGTGTTGCCCTTCTTGATGGCAATGCCGAGCTTCTCGCCGGTGGCGTAGTCCTCAACGCGGGTGAACTGGGTGTTGTCCTTGATGGCGTAGCCGAGCACGGACTGGTTGCCCAGGGCGGCGTCGATGGTGCCGGCTTCGAGGGCCTGGACCAGGAGGCCGGAGTCCTCGAACTGCTGTGCCTCGATGCCCTTTTCCTGGGCGTACTTGGCGCCGGTGGTGGCCTGCTGCACGCCCACCTTCTTGCCCTTGGCGGAGTCGATGTTCTCCACGCCGGAGCCTTCCTTCGCAACGAGGGTCAGGTCGTCATCCATGTAGGGGTTGGAGAAGTCCATGACCTGCTTGCGGGTGTCCGTGATGGACACAGACGAGATGGAGACGTCGCAGCCGGTCAGCGCGGTGCCGGTCTCGATGGCCTCGAAGGAGCTGTCCACGATGTTCAGCTCGGCCTTCAGGTCCTTGGCCACCTCGTTGGCGATGTCGATGTCGAAGCCAACCGTCTTGCCATCCTTCTGGAATTCGAAGGGCTCGTAGGGGACGTCGGAGCAGACGGTGAGCTTGCCTGCGTTGATGAGCTGGATGCCGCCCTCGGATGCTGCGGGGGTGGAGCTGCCGCCGCACGCCGTGAGCGTGAGGGCACCGACGGCGAAGAGTGCTGCTGCCTTGGCGGTCAATTTGGCCGTGGCCAGGGACTTGAGCTGCATGTTTCTTACCTTTTGTTGCAGGGGTATGCGGTACTAAATCGGTTCATAGTGTAGCGCCGAATGTGAGATGTGCATCACAGGAAACTTAGTTTCACTATTGGATAACTAAATTACCCGCACTTTCAAGCCTAGGCGAAGCCTTGCTGTCTCGGATACCGGACGTTTGGGCTAACTGCGGATGCCGAGCGATTCCAGCATCGGCCTGAACTTGGCCCACGTCTCGGCCAGTTCCGCCTCCGGCTGCGACCCGTCCACGATGCCGCAGCCGGCATACAGGCGCACGGTGTCCGGGGATTCGATCACTGCGCCGCGCAGCGCGATGCCCCACTCGCCGTTGCCCGCGGCGTCCAGCCAGCCCACCGGCCCGGCGTACGGTCCACGGTCCAGGTGCTCCAGCTTGCGAATCAGGGCGCCGGCCACCTGGGTGGGGGTTCCGCAGACAGCGGCGGTGGGGTGCAGGGCGTTGATGAGGGCCAGGCAGGTGGGAACATGGCCTTCCACCTCGGCGAGTTCGGCCTTGACGTCCGAGGCCAGGTGCCAGACGTTGGGCAATTCAAGGATGAACGGTTCGTCATGGGCGTTCATCGCCTCGGAGAACGGGGCCAGCTGGGAGGTCAGCGACTGGATGGCGATCTCGTGCTCATGCCGCTGCTTCTCGGAGCCTGCCAATACCCGGGTGGCGTAGTCCATGGGCAGGCCGTCCTCGCCATGGGCGTCCCGGCGGTCTAGGGTCCCGGCCAGCACTCGCGCCTGGGCGGTCCGCCCCTCCACCTGGATCAGCATCTCCGGAGTGGCGCCCACCAGTCCGTCTACCCCGTACGTCCAGCATTCGCGGTAGCGGGCGGCCAACTCGCGCAGCACCTGGGAGGCATTGACGCCGCCGGGAATCGTGGCCACCACGTCGCGTGCCAGCACCAGCTTCTCCAGGGCACCCGTCCGGATTTCCTCCACGCCGGCTGCCACGGCGTCCATCCACGCTTCTTCGCTGAGCGAGCCGGTGTGCAGTGTTGCTCCCGCGGCCAGGGGGAGGGGACGTACGACGGCGGCGCCCTCCTTCGCGGGAACCGCACCCGGGCGGGCATCCCCGGCTGAGTCCGCTGCCGCCGTCGTGATTCCTGCCGGCGCAGCTGCTGCCGACGTCCGTCCCGCCGGCGCATCCGCGCTGACGGGCTTCCCGCCGAGCCAGCGCTCCAGCGCGGCGAGGGCGCCCGCTTCGGTGAGCGGGCCGTCGTCGAACGTCAACTGGGTGAGCCACGCCGTGTTATCCCGCACGCCCACCACGATTTCCGGGACGATGAGCCGGGATTCGTGGGCGGAGGTTTTGGAGAAGGCGAAGGATCCGAAAGCAACGGGCCCGGTGCCGGGGAGTTCCACGGAATCGGTGACACGGGCTTCGAGGACCAGGTGGCGCCACCAGATATCTGCCTCGAGGAAGCGCTCGGGGCCGGTCGAGGTGAAACGTGCGATCTCGCCGAAACCCGCCAGGCCGGCCTCGCGCCGGGTCCAGCAAAGGACATCGTCCCGCACCAGAAACGCAGGAAGCCCCCCGGAAAATTCTTTTCCATCCAGGGGGACTGTCAGGCTTTTCAGGAGTCCGGTGCCGATCTTGCTCGTCATGATGAGTCAACACTAGTACTTAAAAATGCTTACCCTGCCGAGTAACTTCCGGTGCCCGACGGGCAGTTGGGGAAACCTTGAGGCATGGTCCGGACCCGCCGGAACATTTGAGACAATGTCATGGTGAACCGAGCATCCTTGGATAAGCGTCCGGACGAAGTAGCCACGATGTTTGACGACGTCGCACCGAAATACGACGTCGTCAACGATGTCCTGTCCATGGGGCAGACCCGCCGCTGGCGGAAAATCGTGGTTGATGCGATGGAAGTCTCCAAGGGCCAGCGGGTCCTGGATCTCGCCGCGGGAACCGGCACATCCAGCGAGCCATATGCCGATGCAGGCATAGACGTTGTGGCGTGTGACTTCTCCCTCGGGATGCTTAAGGTCGGCAAGCGCCGCCGCCCCGACATCGACTTCATTGCCGGGGACGCCACCAACCTGCCCTTCGCGGACAACACCTTTGACGCCACCACCATTTCCTTCGGCCTGCGCAACGTCAACGAACCCAAGAAGGCCCTCGCGGAGATGCTTCGGGTCACCAAGCCCGGCGGCCGGCTGGTCATTGCCGAGTTCTCGCAGCCTGTTGTTCCGCTCTGGCGCACCATGTACACGGAATACCTGATGCGTGCCCTGCCAGCCATCGCCGTCAAGGTTGCCTCCAACCCGGACGCCTACGTCTACCTCGCCGAGTCCATTCGCGCGTGGCCGGACCAGGACCACCTGGCCGCGTGGCTGCAGGACGAAGGCTGGGAAAACGTCAACTACCGCAACCTCACCGGCGGCATCGTGGCGGTCCACCGCGCGTTCAAGCCGGCTGGCGCCCCGGACAGCGCAGCCGCCGCGATCGCCGCGCACAAGGGCCCGGTGGCCAAGCTGCGCCGCAACATCGCCCGCTGACCAGTGGAGGTACTGATTGTCGGCGCGGGTCCGGCCGGATCCACCGCCGCGTATTACCTGGCCAAGGCCGGCCTCTCCGTCACGGTTCTGGAGAAGACCAGCTTTCCGCGCGAGAAGGTCTGCGGTGACGGGCTAACCCCGCGGGCGGTCCGCGAAATCCAGAAGCTCGGCCTGCCGCATCCGGAGGGCGAAGGCTGGCGCCGGAACAAGGGACTGCGCCTGATCGCGGGCGGCCGCACCATCGAACTTCCCTGGCCGGAAGTTTCAGACTTCCCGCAGTACGGTCTCATCCGTACGCGGCTGGGCTTCGACGAGGAACTGGCGCGGCATGCCGAGTCCGCCGGCGCCACCATCCTTGAGCGGCACAGCGTCACCGAAGCACTGAGGGACGACGACGGCCGGGTTACCGGTGTCCGCGCAGCGCTCCTGGACGAGTCCGGACGCAAGACGGGCGAGACGCGCGAGTTCAGTGCCGACGTCGTTCTTGCCGCGGACGGAAACTCCACCCGCACAGCGGTCTCGCTCGGCATCCAGAAGCGCGACGACCGTCCGCTGGGCGTCGCCGTCAGGACCTACTTCACCTCGCCCCGCACGGACGATGACTGGATGGAAGGCTGGCTGGAGCTCCCCGGCCGCGACGGAAAGCTGCTGCCTGGCTACGGCTGGGTGTTCGGCGTGGGCGACGGCACCTCCAACGTGGGCCTGGGCATCCTGAACTCTTCCAAGGACTTCGGCAAGCTCGATTACAAGCAGGTCCTGCGCGAATGGACCGCCGGCATGCCCTCCGAATGGGGCTTCACGCCGGAAAACCAGGTGGGCGAAATCCGCGGTGCTGCCCTGCCAATGGGCTTCAACCGCACCCCGCACTACTCACCCGGGCTGCTGCTGCTCGGTGACTCCGGCGGAATGGTGTCCCCGTTCAACGGCGAAGGCATCTCCTATGCCATGGAGTCGGCACGCTTCGCCGCTGAGTTCATCATCGACGCCTCCTCACGCTCGGCTTCTTCGGGCGCCACGTACGACGCCGATGCGCACCTTTCGCGGTACGCGGACTACGTGCGGGTCCAGTGGGGTTCGCACTTCACCCTGGGCCGGGCGTTTGCCACGCTGATCGGCAAACCCGCCGTCATGAAGCTGGCGCTGCGGACTGGCATGCCCATCCCGGTGCTGATGCGGTTCGTGGTGCGGCTGCTGGCCAACCTGACCGATCCGTCCGCCAAGGGCATCGAAGACCGGATGATCCGTGTCCTCGAATCCCTGGTGCCGGCCACATCCAATGCCTCTCCGGCGACGAATCAGCGGTATCCGCAACAAAAAGTTAGGGTTAACCCGTGACCAACTCCGCAGACCACAGCTGGACGCATGCCGGGCACGGCCTGCCGGACTCCGAACCCAGTCTTAACACCACCGCCATTGCCACCGGCCTCCAGCTGCCGGCGGGCTTCGCCGCCATCGCCGGGGATCCCGAGCTGGGCCCGGCCATCACCAACAACCTGGCCCGCGTGGAAAAGAAACTGCGCGAAGCCATCGCCAACTCGGATCCGCTGGCTGACGCGACGTCGCGCCACCTGGTGGAAGCCGGCGGCAAGCGCATCCGGCCGCTGCTGACCCTGCTCTGCGCCCACCTCGGGGACGCATCGCTGCCCGCCGTGGTGCAGGCCGCCGTCGTGGTTGAACTGACGCACCTCGCCACCCTCTACCACGACGACGTCATGGACTCCGCGCCCTTCCGCCGTGGCGCCCCCACGGCCCACGAGGTGTGGGGCAACTCGGTGGCCGTCCTTACCGGCGACCTGATCTTCGCCCGCGCCTCCATCCTGGTGTCGGAGCTCGGCGGCCGTGCGCTGGGCATCCAGGCCCGGACCTTTGAACGGCTGTGCCTGGGCCAGCTGCACGAGACGGTTGGACCGCGGCCGGACGAAGACCCGGTGGAGCACTACCTGTCCGTCATCGCTGACAAGACCGGTTCCCTGGTGGCCGCCTCCGGCCAGTTCGGTGCCATCTTCTCCGGCGCCGACGAGGCCTACGAGGACGTTCTGGTGGAATACGGCGAGAAGGTGGGCGTGGCTTTCCAGCTCGCCGACGACGTCATCGATGTCACCGGCGTCAAGGTGAAGTCCGGCAAGTCCCCGGGAACCGACCTCCGCGAAGGCGTTCCCACCCTGCCGGTGCTGCTCCTGCGTAAGGCTGCTGCTGACGGCGACCAGTCCGCCGTCGACCTCCTGACCCGGATTGACGGGGACCTGTCCTCCGACGAGGCACTAGCCGCAGCGGTAGCGGGTCTGCGCGAGCACCCCGTTACTGCAGAATCGTGGGTTGTTGCCCGCCGGTGGGCCGATGAGGCCATTGCTGCCCTGGCGCCCCTGCCTGAGGGTGTCGTCAAGGATTCGCTGTCCAACTTCGCTGTTGCCGTGGTGGACCGCGCCAGCTGATGTGTTGTGCGTCGAAGCCCGGTGCCAATCAACGGTGCCGGGCTTCTGCTTTTGTGACCTTCTGCGCTGGCGGACCTTGCCGGCCTGCTGCAGGGTGCTTTTAACGGGATAGCCCCGGTGCCCAGCAACCGAAGCTGCTGTGAACCGGGGCTATCTCTCCGTTCGCATCAGATCCGCCGGAGGCGTTTAGCGGATCCGTGAACAGCTTATGACACATCTGTCACAGAATGCAAGTCTTAATTTACTGAGAGTGTCATAAGGTTTTCGTGCTGAGATTCTCCGCGGCCGTGGGGCACGCGACGTGCTCAATTGCGTGTTTTACAGCCGGAAGCGTGGATCCGGACCCACGGTCCACGCGGGAACGGGTGGCTGGAGAGTCTGAAAGTCGCGCAATCGCGTCAGTCCGTATGCAAGGGATATCCACATGGAAGGAATCCTCTGCCTCGTGACGGGCTTCGCGTAGGCACGATGAGGGATGGATATCTGCGACTACCTGGCCAGGCGCGGGGGAGCAGCCCGGTCCCTTGAATTGCAAAAAGCTGGGTTTACGCGAACCGGGGTGGGCCGCGCGGTGGATCTGGGCCTGTTGGTGAAAGTCAGGCGGGGAGTTTACGCCCTGCCCGGCGACACGCGCGTTGCTGGAGTCTTGGCGGCGGGCGGGCGGCTCACGTGTTTGTCCGCTGCTCCCGTCTACCGTCTGTGGACTCTCAACGAGCCAACAGGCCTGCACCTAAGCCGGAGCCACCCCACTCTCACGCCCGGAGTCGTCGACCACGGCCGGCCAAGACATCCGCGGCATCCGTGGCTTCCAGTACTAGGGCTGGCGGACGTGCTCCTGCATGCGCTGCACTGCCTGCCGGATTTGGAGGCGCTGGTGATGGTGCAGTCGGCTGTGGGTGCCGGAGACGTCTCGCTCGATTTCCTGCATGGCCGCTGCCAGGGGCGCCGCAATGGGCGTGCCAGGTCGGTCCTGGACCTGACGATTCCCCGCGCGGATTCCGTGCTGGAAATACTCGCTAATGTCCATTTCGCCCGGGCCGGGTTACGGGTTCGGCGGCATGTCTTCATTCCGGGAGTTGGAGAAGTGGATTTCCTGGTCGAGGAATGCCTGGTGGTGGAGACTGATGGCTCAACCCACTTCGAGCCAAAATCCATCAAGCGGGACCAGCGGCGCAACAACCAGAGCATTATTGGGGGCTACCTGGTGCTGCGCTACTACTATGAGGACGTTGTCCACCGGCCCGACGCCATGGTCGCGGAGGTCCAGGCGGTGCTGCTGGTGTGGCGGAGGCCAGCGAACAGGAGGCCGGGCGACATGTTTGCGTGATTTATGGGGCTTAAACGGCGAGTGCCCCTGCAAACGCAGGGGCACTCGCCAAGATCCGGTCCATAAGTGACGCATTTGCGTCAACGGACGAAAGGAAGGCTCTAGTCTTCCTCGTCCCCGAAGGCCCACTCGAACATGTCGAACACGAACTCGGAGAAGGTTCCCTCTTCGGACTTCCACTGGCCGCGGGCATTGTTGCGGCGGTAGACGATGGGGTCGGGGACGCTGAGGTCGCCGGTGCGGAAACCCCAGGTGTATTCCTCTTCCTCGTCCTCAAGGAACATCAGGAAGCCTTCGTCATCGACTTCGAGCTCGTCCGGGTCCCAGAAGTAGTGGTACGCCTCCATCAGGTCCTCGCAGCCACCCACGGCGAGGTAGAACTCGCGGAGGACCAGGGGGATCTGGAACTGGTGGTCGGCGAGGGCCTTGTCCAGCTCCTCGGCGTCCAGTCCGTCCTCTTCCTGCCATTCGTCCTCGAGATACTTTGGAACAAGCGCGCGGAACTTCTCGAGGAACATGTCAGTCATGCTCATATCCTAGCCAATTCCGGGCCTGCCAAAATGCCACCGGAGGCGCCTCCGGGGCTTTAGAAGTTGCTGTCTTTGCCCCGCCGGTGCCACCCATTGACCGCAAGGGGTGCCTGCCAGGAGCGGCGCCACGCCAGCACCCGGAAGGTGAACACCACGGCGGCCACCCCGGCTGCCGTCAGGACGTTGAAGACGCCCAGGATCCACAGCACGGTGGTCATCACTGCCCCCACGAAGGCCGGCAGCGCGTAGATGGATTTCGGGTTGAACAGCTCGGGCACCTCATTGGCCGTGACGTCGCGGAGCAGCCCGCCGCCCACTGCGGTGGTGACCCCTAGGAGGACTGACGCCACGGGGTTCATGCCGACCGCCAGTGCCTTGAGCGTTCCGGTCATGCAGAACAGGGCCAGGCCGCCGGCGTCGAACAGCGTGAGCATGGAGGTGAAGCGCTGGACGCTGGGGAACAGGAAATACACCAGGGCTGTGGCCAGCACCGGCGGCACCAGATAGGCGGGCGTGGTGAACGCCGCCGGCGGGCCGCTGTTGAGGATGATGTCCCGGATCACGCCGCCGCCGAGCCCCACCAGCGAGGCCAAAAGCAGGGAACCCACGATGTCGATGTGCTTCCGCGCGGCCAGCAGCGAGCCCGACACGGCAAAGAAGAAGACACCGAGCAGATCCAGCCATACCGGGGCGTTGTCAAAGGCGAAGGTCATCAAAGGTCCAGGTAATTCAAGAAGGGCGGACGGGGCGGCTCCAACGTTACGCTAGCCCCTATGAACAGCCCCATCATGATCGCCTGTGCCCACGGGACGTCCAGCAGCCAGGGAGCGGCCGAGGTCAACGCCCTGCGCGCCGCCATCGCCGGGCTCCGGCCGGGACTCGATGTCCGCGAAGCCTACGTTGATGTGCAGCAGCCGGACCTGGTGGACGTGGTGGCAGGCCTGCCTGAGGGGGAACCCGCAGTGGTGGTGCCGTTGCTGCTCAGCGTGGGATACCACGTGAAGGTGGACATTGCGCGGGCCGTGAAGAGCCGCCCGGGCAGTGCGGCGGCCGCGCCCCTGGGCCCGGACCCCCGGCTGGCCCAGCTGCTGGACCAAAGGCTTCGCGAGGCAGGCACCACGGATAACGACGTCATTGTCCTGGCGGCCGCAGGTTCCTCCAACCCCAATGCCGCCGTCAGCGTCGAGGAACTCCTCGGCCAGCTGCGGGAGCTGCGGTCCAACCGGATGGTGGCCGCCTACGGTGCCTCCGCCCAGCCGTCCGTGCCCGACGCCGTCGCGATGCTTCGCGAGGAGCTGGACGGGGGTGCCGGCGCGGGGGAGTCCGCGGGAGCGGTCGACGTCGGCGGGCGGGTAGTGATCGCCTCCTACCTCTTGGCGCCGGGCTTCTTCCACGATCAGCTGGGCAAGGCGGGTGCGGACGTCATCACCGAGCCACTGCTCCCGTCCCGCGTGCTCGCCGAGATTGCATTGGACAGGTACGACGAGGCCGTCGAAAAAGCCCGTGAAGCGGCCGCCCATACGCCGGCCGAAACAGCAGCCCAAGCCCCCCAAGAAACCCCGCCGGGACCGGCTGCAAATGCACACGAGGGTGGCTTGTTCAAGGCCCTGCGGCGTTTCGTGACGAAATATTTCCCTAGGTGACCTCGCATTTCCGGTCCTTTGTGACGCTATTCGAGCGGGACCTACAGTCGTTTCATGACTGATACAGCTCTAGCCGGAGCGTCCGCGGACTCCGCTGCCTCCAAGCGCCCCGCCCGCCCGTCCCGCCCCGCTGCAAAGCCGCACGGGCAGTGGAAAGTGGACGGCAAGACGCCCCTGAACGCCAACGAAACCTGGAAACAGGAAGACGACGGCCTGAACGTGCGCGAGCGTATCGAGACCATTTACGCCAAAGAAGGCTTCGACGCGATCCCCGGCCAGGACCTGCACGGCCGGTTCCGCTGGTGGGGCCTTTACACACAGCGCAAGCCCGGGATCGACGGCGGCAAGACCGCAACCCTTGAGCCGCACGAGCTCGAAGACAAGTACTTCATGCTGCGCGTGAGGATCGACGGCGGCGCGCTCACCACCGAGCAGCTGCGCGTCATCGGCCAGATCTCCGTGGACTTCGCCCGCGACTCTGCCGACCTCACCGACCGCCAGAACATCCAGCTGCACTGGATCCGGGTGGAGGATATCCCCGAGATCTGGAACCGCCTTGAAGGTGTTGGCCTGTCCACCACCGAGGCCTGCGGCGATGTGCCCCGCGTCATCCTGGGCTCGCCCGTTGCCGGCATCGCCAAGGACGAGATCATCGACCCCACCCCGCTGATCGCCGAGCTGGGCGAGCGATTCATCGGCAACCCGCTGCTGTCCAACCTGCCGCGCAAGTACAAGACCGCCATCACCGGCCACCCCAGCCAGGACGTGGTCCACGAGATCAACGACTTCGCGCTGGTAGGCGTGGAACACCCTGAACTGGGCATCGGCTACGACCTGTGGGCCGGCGGCGCACTGTCCACCAACCCCATGCTCGGCAAGCGCCTGGGTGCTTTCGTCAGGCCCGAAGAAGCTGCCGACGTGTGGCTCGGCGTCACCAGCATCTTCCGCGACTACGGCTACCGGCGCATGCGCACCAAGGCCCGCCTGAAGTTCCTGATGGCCGACTGGGGCCCGGAGAAGTTCCGCCAGATCCTCGAAGACGAATACCTGGGCTACAAACTGGCCGACGGTCCTGCCGCGCCGAAGCCCACTACCCCCGGCGACCACATCGGCGTGCATGAGCAGAAGGACGGCAAGTTCTTCATCGGTGCCACCCCGCTGGCCGGCCGGCTGTCCGGTTCGGGCCTGGTCAAGCTCGCGGACACCCTGGAGGCCCGCGGCTCCTACCGCCTGCGCACCACCCCGCACCAGAAGCTCGTTGTCCTGGACGTCGAGAAGGATCAGGTGGAGCCGCTGGTGGCTGAACTGGACGAGCTGGGCCTGTCCGCCCGCCCGTCCGTGTTCCGCCGCGGCACCATCGCCTGCACCGGCATCGAGTACTGCAAGCTTGCCATCGTGGAGACCAAGCACACCGCTGCCACCGCCGTGGCCGAGCTGGAACGCCGCCTGGGGGACCTGGCCACGTCCGGTGAACTGCCGCAGGCACTGTCGCTGCACATCAACGGCTGCCCCAACTCCTGCGCCCGCATCCAGACGGCGGACATTGGCCTGAAGGGCATGATGCTTCCCACGCCCGACGGCGATCCCTCCCCGGGATTCCAGGTCCACCTGGGCGGCGGGCTGGCATCCAACGAACGCGGCGAGGCCGGCCTGGGACGTACGGTCCGCGGCCTCAAGGTGTACGTTGACGACCTGCCCGACTACGTGGAACGCGTGGTCCGCACGTTCGTGGCCCAGCGTGCCGAAGGCCAGACCTTCGCCGAGTGGGCCCACGCAGCAGACGAGGAGGCACTGCAGTAATGTCCAAGCACGCACTCGGAGTTGACCCCGTTGCGGCCCCGGCCGAGGCTTCGGCCCAGGTCGAGGCCACAGTGGCCACCGCAGCGCCTAAGAAACGCTCCAACGAAGAACTGAAGGCCCTCGCCGAAGCCGGTGCCGCCGAGCTCGGCTGGGACGCCCCCGCCCGCGACGTCATCGCCTGGGTGGAGCGGAACTTCGACCTGCCCGCCGTTTCCGTGGCCTGCTCCATGGCCGACGCCGTCCTGCCGGCGCTGGTCGCGGACCAGATGCCCGGCGTCGACGTCCTGTTCCTGGAGACCGGCTACCACTTCCCGGAAACCTACGCCACGCGTGACGAGGTGGCTGCAAACCTCCGCGTCAACGTGGTGGACGTCCTTCCGGAGACCACCGTGGAGCAGCAGGACCGGCTGCTGGGCAAGGACCTCTTCGCCCGCGACGCCGCCCAGTGCTGTGCCCTCCGCAAGGTGGCGCCGCTGCAGCGCACCCTGGCCGGGTACGAACTCTGGTTCACCGGCGTGCGCCGCGACGAAGCCCCCACCCGCACCAACACGCCGCTGGTCAGCTGGGATGACAAGAACGGCCTGGTCAAGGTCAACCCGATGGCTGCCTGGACCTTCGACCAGCTGGTCGAATACTCCGAAGACAACCTCCTGCCCGTCAACCCGCTCCTCGCCCAGGGATACCCCTCCATCGGCTGCCAGCCCTGCACCCGCAAGGTGGCACCCGGCGAGGATCCCCGCGCCGGCCGCTGGGCGAACTCCGACAAGACAGAATGCGGACTACACGTATGAGCACTTCACTAACCGAGGAGACCACCCAGGTGACTGACTCCGCCGTCTCAACGCGACTCTCCAGCCTGGACACCCTCGAGTCCGAGGCCATCCACATCATCCGCGAGGTTGTTGCCGAGTTCGAAAAGCCCGCCCTGCTGTTCTCCGGCGGCAAGGACTCCGTGGTGATGCTGCACCTGGCCACCAAGGCCTTCTGGCCGGGCAAGGTCCCGTTCCCCGTGCTGCACGTGGACACCGGCCACAACTTCCCCGAGGTCATCGACTTCCGCGACCGCACCGTGGAGCGCCTGGGACTGAAGCTCGTCGTCGGCTCCGTCCAGGAGTTCATTGACCGTGGCGAGCTTGCCGAGCGCGCCGACGGCACCCGCAACCCGCTGCAGACCGTCCCGCTGCTGGACGCCATCCAGCAGAACAAGTTCGACGCCGTCTTCGGCGGCGGCCGCCGCGACGAGGACAAGGCCCGCGCCAAGGAGCGCATCCTGAGCCTCCGCGACGAGTTCGGCCAGTGGGACCCGCGCAACCAGCGCCCCGAGCTGTGGAACCTGTACAACGGCCGGCACACGGTGGGCCAGCACGTCCGCGCGTTCCCCATCAGCAACTGGACCGAGCTGGACATCTGGCGCTACATCGAGCGCGAGAACATCGAGCTCCCCGGCCTTTACTACGCCCACGAGCGCGAAGTCTTTGCCCGCGACGGCATGTGGCGCGCAGTGGGCGAGGTCTCCCAGCCGCGCGACGGCGAGGACATCATCACCAAGACCGTCCGTTACCGCACCGTGGGCGACATGTCCTGCACCGGCGCCGTCGAGTCCAACGCCTTCACCGTGGCCGACGTCGTTGTTGAAGTTGCCGCCTCCACCCTGACCGAACGTGGCGCCACCCGAGCAGATGACCGCATCTCCGAGGCCGCCATGGAAGACCGCAAGAAGGACGGGTACTTCTAATGACCACGATTTCTGAGATCCCGGCGGGCTCAATCAACGAGAACCTGCCCACCACACTCTTCCGCTTCGCCACCGCAGGATCGGTCGACGACGGCAAGTCCACTTTGGTGGGCCGCCTCCTTCACGATTCCAAGGCCATCCTCGCTGACACACTCGACGCGGTGGCCCGTACGTCCGCGGACCGCGGCTTCGGCGGCGAAAAGGGCGGCATCGACCTCGCCTTGCTGACCGACGGCCTGCGCGCCGAGCGCGAACAGGGCATCACCATCGACGTGGCCTACCGCTACTTCGCCACCGACCGCCGCAGCTTCATCCTGGCGGACTGCCCCGGGCACGTTCAGTACACGAAGAACACGGTGACCGGCGCGTCCACCGCGGATGCCGTCGTCGTCCTCATCGACGCCCGCAAGGGCGTGCTGGAGCAGACCCGCCGGCACCTGTCCGTGCTGCAGCTGCTGCGCGTGGCCCACGTGATCGTGGCCGTCAACAAGATCGACCTGGTGGACTTCAGCGAGTCCGTGTTCCGCGACATCGAAGCCGACGTGCAGCAGGTGGGCCGCGAGCTGGGCCTGGGTTCCGATGGAATCAGCGACCTGCTGGTGGTTCCCGTGTCCGCCCTCGACGGCGACAACGTGGTGGAGCGCTCGGACCGCACCCCCTGGTACACCGGCCCCGCGCTGCTGGAGGTCCTGGAAACCCTGCCTGCCGCCGATGAGCTGGAAAGCCACCTCGAAAGCTTCCGCTTCCCGGTGCAGCTGGTGGTCCGCCCACAGGGTGCGCTGGCTCCCGACGCTGTGGCAGCCGGCCTGGAAGTGGAGGCTTACCGCGACTACCGTGCGTACGCCGGCCAGATCACCGAGGGCTCCGTGAAGGTGGGGGACCAGGTATCCGTGCTGACGCCGGGCCAGGCCCCGCGCACCACCACCGTGGTGGGCATCGACTTCGCCGGAAAGTCCCTGGAAGAAGCCGCCGCCCCGCAGTCCGTGGCTGTCCGCCTGGCTGACGAGTTCGACGTCGCCCGTGGTGACACCATCGCCGCGGCAGGCACCGTCCGTGAAGCCACCGCAGACCTGTACGCAGCGCTGTGCTGGCTGTCGCCGAAGCCCCTCCGTGAGGGCCAGAAGGTCCTGGTCAAGCACGGCACCCGCACCGTCCAGGCGCTGGTCCGCAGCGTTTCCGGGAAACTGGACCTGGCCTCCTTCAAGCTCGAGGGCGCCTCCAGCCTGGAGCTCAACGACATTGGCCACGCGCAGCTCCGGCTCGCCGCGCCGCTGCCGCTGGAGAACTACCTGCACCACCGCCGCACCGGTGCGTTCCTGGTGATCGACCCGCTGGACGGCAACACGCTGGCAGCCGGCCTGGTCAAGGACCACCCGGGCGACCATGAGGATGAGCGCTACAGCATCTAGGTTCCGCAATGAAACCGCGGCTTGTTCGCAAAACCCGGCCTTCAAGGTTGGGTCTTGCGAACAAGCCGCGGTTTTGTCGTTTCGGCAGGGCTACTGCCGCCGCTCAAGGATCGACTTGAGCTTCTGCAGGTCCTTCCGGGTTTGGCGGCGGATCATCGGTGCCATAACCAGCCCGGCCAGCCGCGGGAAACCCGAGGGGCTCCCGGTGTTGCCGAGCGTCATCACCGTGCCGCCGTCGTCGTCCGCCCAGGTGTAGGTGGTCTCCATGGGGAACGGGCCCTGCGCGGTGCGCATCACCAGCTTCCCGCCCGGGACGTACTCCACGAACTCGTAGGTGTAGCTGAGCTCCCGGCCCATGAACGCGGCGTTGAAGGCCACCTTCGAACCAACGCCCAAGGGCCCGCCGGTGAGCCGCTGCGAGCTGTGGATGTTCACGTACCACTGCGGGGCGTTGTCCGGGTTGGCAGCAAAGTCCGCCACTTCGGCGCGGGGCCTGTCGATGTGGATCCGGGTCTGCACGTTCACCATGTTGCGTCTCCTTCCGGCGTCCGGCGGCGGCCGGTTGTGGCTGTTGCCCTGATGCCACGTTAGCCGCGGAGCCAGGATGCGGGAACCGCGGAGTCTGGGCGCGTCCGGCCCCGTCGCGGTGCGGCACAAGCTGCGCCGGTTGGTCAACGTTAAGGGCAGCCGGCGCGTCAAAACCCGGTGACGGTGCGGCCGAATATGACGCCGCATGAACCTGCGTGACCCTCCGTTGAGGCTCCATTGAACGGCTTTGGGCCACTCCCTATGGTGAAACAATGACTAGTTCCAAGCCCGGGATGACCCGCATCGTGGCAGGCGAAAGCGCTGTTCCCAAGCGCAAGCGTGCCATCGAGGCCGCCCTGGCCATCGGGCTGGTCCTGCTGATCGCCGTCGGCGCCGTGGTGGCGTCCTCCGTTGCCCGCAACACCGAGGCCCAGGCAGCCGAACCGACGCCGGCAGCTGCGCTGAAGCTCGGCTACTTCGGAAATGTGACGCACGCCCCCGCTCTGGTGGGCATCAAGAAGGGTTTCCTCGCCGAAGCCCTGGGCAGCACCCAGCTGAGCACGGAATCGTTCAACGCCGGCCCGGCCGCCATCGAGGCGCTGAATGCCGGGGCCATCGACGCTGCCTACATCGGCCCCAACCCGGCCATCAACTCCTTCGTCAAGAGCTCCGGCCAGTCCGTGAAGGTCATCGCCGGCGCGGCAGCAGGCGGGGCCCAATTGGTGGTTAAGCCGGGGATCGATTCCGCCGCGGACCTCCGTGGCAAGACCCTCGCTTCCCCGCAACTGGGCGGCACCCAGGACGTGGCCCTCCGCGCCTGGCTCTCCGGGCAGGGCTACAAGACCAATGTGGACGGCAGCGGCGACGTCGCCATCAACCCCACGGACAACGCCCAGACCCTCAAGCTGTTCCAGGACGGAAAGCTCGACGGCGCGTGGTTGCCTGAGCCGTGGGCCTCACGCCTGGTGCTCCAGGCCGGCGCCAAGGTCCTGGTGGATGAGAAGGACCTGTGGGACGGGACCGGCACCGGCAAGCCCGGCGAGTTCCCCACCACCATCCTGATCGTCAACCAGAAGTACGCCGCCGACCACCCCGACACCGTCAAGGCACTGCTGGCCGGCCACGCAAAGTCCGTCGCCTGGCTCAACGAAGCTCCGGAGGCCGAGAAGGCCAGTGTCATCAACGCGGGCCTGCAGGAGTCCGCCGGTGCCACACTCGCCGACGACGTCCTGGCCCGCTCGCTGGCCAACATCACCTTCACCCTGGACCCGCTGGCCGGAAGCTACCCCCGGCTGCTGCAGGACGGCGTCGAAGCAGGGACCACCAAGAAGGCCGACCTCAGCGGGCTATTCGACCTCCGCGCCCTCAACGAGGTTGCCGCTGCCACCGGCACCAGCAAGATTTCAGCAGCCGGCCTCGGCCAGGACTGAACCACCCCACTACCTAAGGACGGCACCATGCCAGTCGTACTGGAAAACCTGGGCAAGCGCTTCGGCGACGGCGCCCCGGTGCTGGACGACGTCAACGCCAACATCGGGAAAGGCGAGTTTGTCGCCCTCCTCGGTGCGTCCGGCTGCGGCAAATCCACCCTGCTGAACATCATCGCGGGACTGGAGGCACCGTCGTCGGGCGCCCTCGAAGTCCCCAGCGACGGCGCAGCCTTCATGTTCCAGGACGCCGCACTGTTCCCCTGGCTGACGGCCCGGGAAAACATCGAGCTGGCACTGAAACTGCGCGGCGTGGGCAAGGCCGACCGGCGCACCAAGGCACAGGAACTCCTGGAACTGGTCCACCTGGGCACGGCGGGGGACAAGCGGCCGCACGAGCTGTCCGGCGGCATGCGCCAGCGCGTCTCACTGGCCCGTTCGCTCGCCCAGGACCGCCAGTTGCTGCTCATGGACGAGCCGTTCGCCGCCCTGGACGCGATCACCCGCGACCTGCTGCATGACGAGTTGGAGCGCATCTGGAAGGAAACCGGGCGCACCATCGTCTTCGTCACCCACAACGTCCGCGAGGCCGTCCGGCTGGGACAGCGCGTGCTGCTGCTCTCCTCCCGCCCCGGCCGCGTGGTCCAGGAATGGGACGTCACCGAGGAACACCGAACCGACGCCGGGCTCGCCGGCCAGCTCACCGGGGTCATCACCGCCCGGCTGCGTGAGGAGATTCGCCGCCATGCCAAGTAAGTTCCTGTCCGGCTCCGCGCCGGATGCCGCCCCCGCCCCTTCGCCGGACGGCTTTCGTCCTTCGGACGAAGCGTCCGGCTCCGACAGGCCCGATGCCACTCCCACGGCGGCATCCGGCGCTACGCCCTCGTCACCTCACGTGCATGCCGCTTTGACAAGGACTTCGAGCGGAAACGAGGACCTCCGGGAGCTCGAGTCCGGGCTCGATTCGCTGCAGTCCGACGCCGAGCGCAAGCACCGGGTGGACTGGAGCCGCATCCTCCTGCCCGTGGCCGCCCTGGTGGTCCTGGTGCTCGTCTGGCAGTTCTACGTGTCGCTGGGCGTCAAGCGCCGCGACCTGGTTCCCGGCCCGCTGGATGTGGCGGGCCAGATGGGCGTCCTGTGGTCAGAAGGCAAGCTGCAGGAAGCCATGTGGACCTCGCTGCAGCGCGGCCTGGTTGGGTTCCTGATCTCGGTGGCCATCGCCACGCCCGTGGGACTGCTGCTGGCTCAGGTGGCGCCGCTGCGCCGAGCTTTCGGCCCCTTGATCTCGGGCCTGCAGGTGCTGCCGTCGGTTGCCTGGGTCCCCGCTGCCATCATCTGGTTCGGCCTCACCGACGCCACCGTCTACTTCGTGGTGTTCATGGGCGCCATCCCCTCGATCATCAACGGGCTGATCTCCGGTGTGGACCAGATCCCGCCGCAGTTCCGCCGGGTGGGAACCGTCCTCGGCGCCAACCGGCTGCAGATGGCCCTGCAGGTGGTCCTGCCGGCCGCGCTGCCCGGATACCTGGGCGGCCTCAAGCAGGGCTGGGCCTTCTCCTGGCGCTCCCTCATGGCCGCGGAAATCATTGCCGTGGGCGGGACCATTGGCTTTGGCCTCGGCTCGCTGCTCGACCAGGGCCGGGCGCTGTCCGACATGACAGTGGTGATGTCCGCGATCCTGCTGATCCTCGGCGTCGGCATCCTGATTGAACTGCTGGTGTTCGCGCCCATCGAAAAGCGCCTCCTGCGCCGCCGCGGCCTCCTGGCCGGCAGCACCCGCTGACCCAACACCTTCCCAACGCACCGCACGAGCCCGACGGCGACCTCCCGCCGTCGGGCCCTGCTGTTTCCTGGCGCAGCTCCACCGCCGGTCCCACCGGCAAACCGGGGCACTTCGGCACGGACACGCCGGGGAACCAGGACAATACGACGCCGAAGCCCGCCTAAGTGCCCCACGGCGGGGCCCAAGCTGGCCGGGAAGAATGGCAGACTGGCGCCATGACCGTCAGCTTCGTGTGCCGCACCGAGTCCCCTCTTCCAGTGGAGCTGCTGTTTGACCGGGCCCGCAGCATCGACCTGCACCTGGATTCCCAGCGGACCTCGGGGGAGCGGGCCGTAGCGGGAATCACCGAAGGGCTGATCGGGAGCGGCCAGGAGGTTACCTGGCGGGCACGGCACTTTGGCGTCCCCCTCACCATGACCAGCAGGGTCACGCACCTGGACTTCCCCCGCAGCTTCACGGACGAGCAGGTGAAGGGCCCCTTCAAGGCCTTCCGGCACGTCCACGACTTTGAAGCCACGGCCACCGGCAGCATCATGACCGACCGGGTGGAGTTCAGTGCCCCGCTCGGCGCCGCGGGCCGCGTCGTCGAACGCCTGGTCCTCAGGCCATACCTGGAACGGCTCATCCGGGACCGCGGCCGCTTCCTCGCGGCCGCGGGACAGGACGGCAGCAGGCACGACGGCGGCAGTCCGGCTATGTGACGCAGCGTTACCTTACGTGAACTGGTGTTGCTGAGCCTTTGTGGGCCATTGTGACGCAGCCCTACCGTTGATCCATGGCAATTCAGGATATTTACCCCACGGCGCTGCGGCTGCTCGGCCGCCCCGTGCTGGTGGTGGGCGGCGGACCCGTAGCCACCCGCCGCGCCAAGGGGTTGCTCGACGCCGGTGCCGTGGTCACCGTCGTGGCACCCGTTGCCTCTCCCGCGCTGCAGGACATGGCCGGCGCCGGCCTGCTCACCTGGGCAGCGCGCCCCTACGAATCCACGGACGTCGACGGCGCGTGGTTCGTCCAGACCGCCACCGGCGATCCCGCCGTGGACGCCCAGGTATCGGCCGACGGCGAGGCGCAGCGCGTCTGGTGCGTCAACGCCTCCGACCATGAAGCCTCCGCCGCCTGGACGCCCGCCGTCGCCGTGGTGGATGACGTCAAGATTGCCGTGAACGCCGGGGGAGACCCGCGCCGCGCCATGGCCGTCCGCGACGCCGTCGCCACCGCCCTGGAAACCGGGGACCTTCCGCTCCGCCGTCGCCGCGCCCACCGCGGCTCCGTTGCCCTGGTGGGCGGCGGCCCCGGCGATACCGGCCTCATCACCGTCCGCGGCCGCCGGCTCCTGGGCCAGGCCGACGTCGTGGTTGCCGACCGCCTGGGCCCCCGTGAACTCCTCAACGAACTCGCCCCGGACGTCCGCGTCATCGAAGTGGGCAAGACCCCCGGCCACCACCCCGTTCCGCAGGCCGACATCAACCGCATTCTGGTCGAGGAAGCGCTCAAGGGCCACCGGGTGGTCCGGCTCAAGGGCGGCGACCCGTACGTCCTGGGCCGCGGCGGCGAGGAAGCCGAACACTGCCGCCGGCACGGCGTCGAGGTTGAAGTGGTTTCCGGTGTCACGTCCGCCATCTCGGTGCCCGCGGCGGCAGGCATCCCCGTCACCCACCGCGGCCTCGCCAAGGGCTTCAGCGTGGTCACCGGCCACGAAGAACTGTCCGAAGTTCCCGCCCGCGCAGACCACACGATCGTCCTGCTCATGGGAGTGGGCCAGCTCCGGGAATCGGCATCCGCGCTGGGCGAAGCCGGACTGCCCGCCGGGACCCCTGTTGGTATCGTGGAAAACGGCTACTTGCCGGACCAGCGTGTCACCATCGGAACGCTCGGTTCCATTGCGGACCAGGCCGAAGCCGCCGGCGTCGCGAATCCCGCAGTGATTGTCATCGGTGACGTGGTGCGCGTGAGCCCGTTCGCGCCGTCGCACTTCAAAACCGCTGACTACAGCACCACCAGCCCCAACCAGCCCCGCAAGACCGTCTTCACCACCTGAAACCCATCGACTGCTCCGTAACGTCCGTTATGACCCTTCAAAACGGCCGTTACTCAGCAATCGATGCAGAAGAAAAGGAACACAGCCGTGTCATCTAGCACCACCGTAGGTTCTGCCGAGCGTCCGCTGCGCGTCGCCGTCGTGGGTTCCGGTCCGGCCGGCGTCTACGCCGCAGACATCCTCACCAAGAGCGAAGCCGTCAAGAGCGGCGAGCTGACCGTGAGCATCGACCTCTTTGACCGCTACCCGGCACCCTATGGCCTGATCCGCTACGGCGTGGCCCCGGACCACCCCCGCATCAAGGGTATCGTCAACGCCCTGCACAAGGTGCTGGACCGCGGCGACATCCGCTTCTTCGGCAACGTGGACTACGGCACGGACCTCACCATCGAGGACCTCCGCACGCACTACGACGCCGTCATCTTCGCCACCGGCGCCATCAAGGACGCGGACCTCAACATCCCCGGCATCGAGCTGGACGGCTCCTACGGCGGCGCAGACTTCGTGTCCTGGTACGACGGCCACCCGGACGTCTCCCGTGAATGGCCGCTCGAGGCCAAGGAAATCGCCGTGCTCGGCAACGGCAACGTGGCCCTGGACGTGGCCCGCGTCCTGTCCAAGCACGCCGATGACCTCTTGGTTTCCGAGATCCCGGACAACGTCTATGCGGGCCTGAAGAACTCTCCGGTCACCGACGTGCACGTCTTCGGCCGCCGCGGCCCGGCTCAGGTGAAGTTCACGCCGCTGGAGCTGCGCGAACTGTCCCACTCCAAGGACGTGGACATCATCCTGTACCCGGAGGACTTCGAGTTCGACGAGGAATCGGACCGCCAGATCCAGACGAACAACCAGACCAAGACCATGGTGGGCACTCTCACCAACTGGATCGCCGAGCAGCCTGAGGACCTTTCCGAGCTCAAGGCGTCCCGCCGCCTGCACCTGCACTTCCTGCACAGCCCGGTGGAGATCTACGACGACGCCGATGCCCCCGGCAAGGTGGCTGGCATCAAGTTCGAGCGCACCGAGCTGGACGGCACGGGCAACGCCCGCGGCACCGGCGAGTTTGTGGACTACCCGGTCCAGGCCGTCTACCGGGCCATCGGTTACTTCGGTTCCGCCCTGCCGGACGTGGAGTTCGACCACAAGAAGGGCGTCGTGACGAACGACGGCGGCCGCGTCCTGGACGCTGATGGCAACCACGTGCCGGGCATCTACGCCACCGGCTGGATCAAGCGCGGACCCGTGGGACTGATCGGCCACACCAAGGGCGACGCCCTCGAGACCGTGACCTACCTCCTCGAGGACCGCGAAAACCTGCCCGTTGCCGCGGCACCCGCCGAGGACGCCGTCGTCGAACTCCTGGACGCCCGCGGCGTGAAGTTCACCAGCTGGGAAGGCTGGCTGGCCCTGGACGCCCACGAGCTCGCCCTCGGTGCCGCAGCCACGGAGGCCGGCGGATCGCACGGTGTTGAGGTCAAGCGTGAGCGCATCAAGGTGGTGCCGCGCGAGGACATGGTTGCCATCTCCCGCGACGGCGTCGCAGCACAGGTCTAAAGCCCGTCCAAAGGCCCGCCGAACCTCCCGGTTCCGCGGGCCTTTGGCGTTAACCGGGCCGTGGGGCCCTTAACCCTGCTGCTCTATTTGCCCGCACCGCCGGCCGCCATCAGTTCCAGCCGGCGGAGGGTCTCACGGTTGCGGGCGGAAATGGCGGCGTCCCGCAGGACCTTGGGCACCAGCTTGCCCGGTCCGCGGATGGCGTCCTCGGCGATGGTCACGCGGCAGCCGTCCCCAGCCTCCTCAAGGGTGATCTCCACCTTGGCCTCGCCCATCGGCCAGCCCCGGGCAACCAGTTCCAGCGAACGGTTGGGTTCCACGGCGGTTACCCGGGAGCTGTCATCGATCACCAGCGGCCAGGCGCCCACGGAATGGTGCAGCCGGGATCCCACCTGTGGCCACTCGGCGTCCACATCCCGGATGCGTGACGCGCCGACCACCCATCCGGAATACAGCCAGCCGTCGGCAATGACCCGCCAGACGTCGCCGGGCGGGGAGCTGAAGTGCTGCGAAACGGTGGACATGGCGTTCCTTCCGGTTGCGGGGGTGCTGGCAGTGCTTTGCTTGGGCCGTTCCGGCTGGCCGCCGCCGGGGCGTGCGACGGCGGGAGGTGCTGTCCGCTGGGCCGCGCGGTACGAGGGCTTCCGCAGGCGCCGGGTCCACGCGTAGGCCTGTGCCCCCGGCGGCTGGTTTCCGAGTGGATCGAAGCGCAGGGGAGTGTCCGTTGGATGGGGTCCGGCGTGCAGCCGCAGTTCGCCGCACTCCCGCCACCGCCCTGACGGGGTGGTCCAGTGCAGTCCGAGGACCCACTCGCCTGACGCGAGGGATCCGGGCGGGAGGCTGCGGGTGCGCAGGCCCAGGAGGACAGGGCCCTGCCGGCCGCGGTAGGGCATCAGCGTGGTCATGGTGGCGCCGGCAACGTCCAGCCGCGGCCGCAGCAGGAAACGCCAGGGCAGGCGCCACCCGGTGGAGGCGAACAGAACGTCCGCCGGGCCGGGAGGAGCGTCGCCGTCACCTGGAGGGGTGACCCTCAGTGCGAGCCCCAGGATGTCGGGCAGCGTCTGGGGCAGGCCTATTGACCGGGAGAAGCGGGCCTCCACGGCATCCACTCCGGCGTTGTCGAGCCAGTCGATGCCGCTCGGGGCTGCGGGGCTGCCGGTGCGGGTGAGCTCGCCGGACAGGCCGAGCCCGTGAGGATGGATGGGCCGCTCCGGCCGGGCAACCTTCAGGAGCCGGAACAGGGCGGCGAACGCCTGCCCGGCGCTGCGTGTGGCGGCGGGCGCGCCGCCCGGGTGCTGGGTCATATTTACTCCCTACCCATAATCACGCGGGCTACATGTGCCCGAACCGGGCCCGGATCAGGGCGAAGATACCGTAGGCGATGAAGCCGGCACCAATGGCCACCAGCAGGTAGGGGCCGAAGGGGTGGTCGCGCAGGGCCTGGAGGCTTCCGTCCAGGCCGGTGGACTCTTCAGGGCTGTGCTTCGCCGCGGCGATGATGAACAGCAGCCCGGTGAGGCCCAGGGCGATGCCTTTGGCGATGTGCCCCACCACTCCCAGGCTGTCAACTATCCTGCCGCGCCTGGTCCCGTTGAAATGAAAGAGTTCCTCTTTCTTGAAGCCGCGGGTGACTCCCTTGACCACAAAGTAGACGCCGATTCCGATGATGGTCAGCCCCAACGCCACGAGCACCCACGGTCCCAGCGGATGGCCCATCAGTGCTGCGCTGAAGTCCCGCGTGCTGTCCCCGGAATCCCCGCGGAGCCCCACAGCGAAGCCGGCAAAGCTGAGCCCCACGCTGCCGTAGGCGATGGCCAGGAAGCCGGAGGACACCAGCTTTGCCACACGTTCCTTGCGTGGTTCGCCGCGCATCCTGAGGGTGGCCTCGCTGGCCTGCCACAGGGACAGCCCGGTGCAGGCCGCAACGCAGGCCCACATGACGGCAGGGCCCCAGGGGTTGGCGGCCAGCTGTTCAATGGCTCCGGTGGCGTCCGCCTGGCCGGGCTGGCCGAAGGCAATGGCAACGGCAATGGCCCCCACAATCACATGCAGCAGGGCCATGACCGCGAAGCCCAGCCGGGCCAGGACGTCCAGGACTTTGTGGTTTGACGCTTCCTCGACGGCATCTGCCGCCTGGCTGAGCGTGGATTCGCCATCGGACACAGGTCAGCCGTTCATGGGCCCTTCGGCGCGCAGCTTCTCCGCACCGGGTCCTTCGACGTGGACGGTGCAGCGGACCACCAGGCGTCCCGGCGCGTTGTCCAGCTCCACCAGGGAATCGTTGCCGCTGAGGACCGTGAAGACTTCCGAGCCTGCCACCACGTCCACGTGCTTGGCCTGCGCGGTCTCGCGGGCGTTGCGCAGCGCCTCGTCCTGGAGGCCGCCAACGTACGTGCCATCACTTTCGCGGGCCGGGTCCCCGAAGGCCCAGCCGAACAATGTCCCTGTATTTCCCATGGCCACGATATTACGCGTTCCCGCCGACAGGGACGGGCTTTCGTAACATTAGTAAGTGTGCTTACCATGGGCGGACAGTGGCCATGGTTGGGCCACGGAAAGCCAACGCCGCTCCGGCGGCAGCTCGGAACCAGTTCAACGTTAGGAATGTACAACATGGCAGGAAACCTCATTGCCCGGTCAGTCCACGATCTGACGGCAGCAGCATGGTTCGGCGGCTCCCTGATGGGCGCCATCGGATTGAACGGCGCGGCAGCGGAAGCAAAGGACCCCTCCGAACGCACCCGGCTTTCGAGCGCGGGCTGGATGCGGTGGGCTCCGGTCCAGACGGCAGCGTTCGCCACGCACCTCGCCGCCGACCTCGCCATAGCCTTCGAGAACAAGGGCCGCATCGCCAAGCAGGACGGCGTTGCCCGGGACACGGTCATCAAGACCGCCGTGACCGTGGCAGGCGCGGCCGTCACGCTCTATTCCGGCATCCTCGGCAAGAAGGTGGAGAAGCTCGCCGGTGAAGGGTCCGAAGGTGCCACCGAGCCGCGGCCCGGCGCATCCGATGAACTGAAGGCCGCGCAGCAGCAGCTCAAGGCCCTCCAGTGGGTCATCCCCGCCTTCGCGGGGGCAGTGGTGGTTCTTGGCGCCAAGCACGGCGAGATGCAGCGGCCCAAAAACGTCTTCGCGGGCCTGCAGCGCTGACCGCGGCCTTGCTCGCTGAAGCGGGCAAGGCACACGACGGCGGCCCCGCACCCTTCAAGGCGAAAGGTGCGGGGCCGCCGTCGTGCGTTAGGGGCTACTTAGCCGCGGTCCCGGCAACCATCGGGTCCCGGCCGGCGCCCTGCCCGTCGTCGGTGGTCCAGACTTTGATGATGGCCCAGGCAACGGCAGTGATGGGTACAGCCAGGACCGCGCCCACAATGCCGGCCAGGAGGGTGCCCGCGGTGAGGGCAAGAAGGATGACCAGCGCGTGCAGCTGCAGCGACTTGCCCATGACCACCGGCTGAAGCAGGTTGCCCTCAAGCTGGTTGACGGCCACCACCACTGCCACCACGATCAACGCCACCACCGGACCGTTCGCTACCAGGGCTACCAGGGCGGCGAGGATGCCTGCCATGGTGGCACCGACAATCGGAATGAACGCGCCGATGAACACCACCATGGCAAGGGGCAGCGCCAGCGGAACCTGGAGGATCAGCAGTGCGGCGCCAATGCCCACTGTGTCCACCAGGGCAACGATGGCGGTGCCGCGGACGTAGCCGCCCAGCACTTCCTGGCTGCGGGTACCCACACGGCGCAGGCGGCTGGCGCGAGCGCCCGTAAAGGGGCTGATCAGGAAACTCCAGATCCGCTCGCCGTCCTTGAGGAAGAAGAACAGGATGACCACCAGGAGCACGGCTCCGGTCAGGAATTCCGTCACCACGGACAGTCCGGTGATGGCGCCGGAGCGGGTCTGGCTGCTGGTGGCGAAGTCCACGATCGCGTTCCGGGCAGCATCGATTTGCGCTTCGTCAACGTGCAGCGGCCCGCTTTGAAGGAAGCTTTGCAGCTGGTCCAGCCCCGAGCTGGCTTGCTGGACCAGGTCGTCCCATTGGCTCCGGACCGAGAAATAGATAACGGTGAAAACCCCGCCCAGGACAACCAGGAGCGACACGAAAGCAATGACTGTGGCAAGGGCGTCGTTAATGCCGCGCCTTTTGAGGACGTTCACGAACGGGCTGATGGCGGCGGCCAGGATCAGGGCGATCAGCATGGGGATTACCAGCAGCTTGACCTGCAGGAGTGCGAAGACCGTTACTACGGACACCGCAAGGATGAGCAAGGTCTGGGCTGCGCGTATACCCACACGGCCGTAGCCATCGCCCCACAGTTGCTGCGGGGTCTTGCTGCCGCCCTCCGGGGTGGCGGCAGTTCCATGCTCGGAACATGTGCGGCGGGGATGGCGGGAGAACAGGGCCATGGCGAGGGTCCTCAGGGGTAAGCGAATTCCACCGGAACACGGCGGAAGAGGGGAGCTGGGTCAGCTAGTAAGCCTACTGACCGGTCCGGCCCAGGCGAAACGGGCCGCCTATGTGGTGAGCCATTCGGCGCAGGAGTTCAGGTTCCGGTTGACAGTGGCCACCGCGGCATCAGCGTCGCCGCGCTCGATCGCATCCACCAGGACGCCATGCCCCTCGAGGGGAAGCCCGTCGAAGCCCGGCCTCTTCTGCTGCGCCAGGAGGTCCTGGTGCAGGGCCGGGCCAAAGCTGACGTACAGCTCATGCAGCAGGGGATTGCCCGACGCCTGCGCCACCCGTGCGTGGAAGCCCCAGTCCGCCGTTGCCCAGGCCTCGCAGTCGCCGCTGCGCCAGGCCTGGTCCCGGGCGGTGAGGAGCGCCCGGAGTGCTGTGACGTCGTCGGCCGTGGCGTGCTTGGCAGCGAGCCGGGCCGCCTGGGTGTCCAGGCCCAGCCGTACCTCCAGGATGTGTTCGGCGGTGTGGTCCTGGAACAGCCGGCGGGCGGCGCCGGAAATTTCGCTGGTGGCGCGCACGTAAGTTCCATCGCCCCGCCGGACCTCCAGCATCCCGCTGTGCGCCAGGGCCTTGACCGCCTCGCGGAGCGTGCCGCGCGAAACGCCCAGGCGGGCTATGAGCTCAGATTCGGAGGGGATCCGCTGTTGGAGCGGCCACTCGCCGGAGTGGATCATGGCGCGCAGTTTGGCGGTGACCTCGTCGGCAAGCGCGGGCCGGACGGACGGGCTAAGGCTCATGGGTTGCTACTTTACTTTCCCGGACGTGAGCAGATGCGCCACCGCCATCTGCACCACGGCCAGCACCAGCAGCAGTGCCAGCGGCAGTGTCCAGCCGCCGGTGGCGCTGTGCAGCATGCCCATGCCGAACGGGCCGGCTGTGGCCAGGAGGTAGCCGGTGGACTGGGCCAGCGTGGACAGCGCCGTGGTCTCGGCAGTGTCCCTTCCGCTGCGGCTGATCATCACCATGACCAGCGGGAAAATGCCCAGCCCGAATCCCAGCAGCACCGCCGGAATCAGTGACAGGCTGACGGGCAGGAACAGCAGCAGCGCCACGCCCGCGGCCATGGTGGTGCTGACCAGGTAGAACGCGGGCCGCAGCATGCCCGGCCTGGAACCCAGCGCAATCAGCAGCACGCCGGCGGGCACGGACACCAGCTGCATCACGCCGAACAACAGCCCGCTCTCCGAGGCGCTGAGGCCCAGCGTGGTGAGCATGTAGGGGAACCAACTCAGGAGTGCGTAGGCGAGCAGCGCCTGCAGCGTGAAGATTGCGGTGAGGAGTGCGCCCTTGCGGGTCCGCAGCAGCGGCCACGGCAAGGTGCCGGCGCCCGCGGGCCGGGCGCTGTGCCGGTGGGCGTGCAGTGCAACGGGCAGGAAGCCCAGCAGCGCGGCCAGGGCCATGATGCCGATGGAGCCCACCGCTGCCGACGGCGAGCCGAGGGCCTGCGCCAGCGGCACCACGGCTACGGACGTCACGGTGCCGCCGGTGGTCATGGTGACGGTGTAGACCGCCGTCATCAGCGACGTGCGGGCCGCGAAGTGTTCGCGGATGAAGGACGGCATGGCCACGTTGCATACAGCCAGCCCGGACATGCCCACCACGGTTCCGGCCACCAGCATTCCGGTGGCGGGAATGCCCCGCAGGAGGAGCCCGCCGGCCAGCAGGGCCAGGGAGAGAAGGATGGCCTTCTCCACGCCCACCTTGCCCGTCAGCCACGACGTCGCCGCACCCGCCAGCGCAAAGCACAGTGTGGGGATGGACGGGATGATGGCCGCCACCAGCGGGCCATAGCCGAGTATCAGCTGCAGGTCGTGCAGCAGCGCTGACGCGCCCGTGATGCCGGCGCGCAGGTTCAGCCCGATGAGCACCAGGGCGACGACGCTGAACACGACGGCGGTACGCGTCTTCGGCGCTGCCAATCCTTGCGCTGCGGTGTTGAGGGCGTCCTCAGGTGCGGCGACAGATGCTGGCGGGTGTGATGTGCGTGTGGCGGCAGGGGGCGGAGAAGCGGACATCTCTCCAGAGTAAAGGTTAGACGTTTGATGTCTAGTGTTTTGTGGGGAAGCTCTCCCGGCCCTGAAGGTGGGGGCCATAGAATGCGAGCGGGAGCCCGGCGGCCCGGCTGATCCGGCCGCAGCCGGTACCGGATGCGTGGGAGGAGCGGTTGTGAAGGCTGTGCAGGCAGTGGAGGTCGAGAAGAAGTACGACGTCGGCGATGATGCCGTAGTGCCGCAGCTCCAGGACCTTCCCGGAGTAGCGAGGGTGGGGGAGGCCCACACCGCCGAATTGGAAGCCGTCTACTTCGACACAGGCCAGCGGACCCTGCAGTCCTGCCGCATCACCCTGCGGCGGCGGACAAGAGGGGCCGACGCCGGATGGCACCTTAAGCTTCCGGCGGAAGCGACGTCACCCGGGGAAGCCGGCCCCCGGAATCTCGTGCAGGGCGCCGTTCCTGAAGGTGCGCCCAAGGCGGAGTCCGAACCCCCGCGGCGGCGCGAGCTGCACGCCCCGCTGGGCCAGCCCGACGTCGTTCCCGACAGCCTGCTGGCCTACGTGCAGGCCTTTGTGCGCGGGAACCCCCTCGTGCCCGTGGTACGGCTGAAGACCGAGCGGACAACCTACCCGCTCTACGGACCTGACGGCGTGCACCTGGCCGACCTCGCAGACGACAGGGTGGACGCCCAACCCCTCGGCGGCGGCGCGGCCGCCGGCGGGAAGCGCTGGCGCGAATGGGAACTGGAGCTGGTCCATGGATCGGCCAGCCTGTTTGAACCTGCCGGCCACGTCCTCGCCGCCGCCGGCGCCCGCCCGGCCGGCCACGCGTCCAAGCTGGCCAAGGCGCTCGGGGCGGGCGGAACGGCGAAGGTCCCGGGCAGCGAAACGGGCGGCGGCACCGCCCTGCTGGCGGGGAAGAAGGCTCCGGCAGCCGCCGTCGTCACCGTCTTCCTTGCGGGCCAGCTCAATCAGCTTCTTGAGCGCGACGCCGGAGTGCGCTTGGAGGAGCCGGAAGCGATTCACGACATGCGCTCGGCCGCCCGCCGGATGCGGTCTGCGCTCGCCGCCTACCGCAAGCTCTACCGTGCCGTTCCCGTGCGTCGCCTGCGTGACGAGCTCTCATGGCTGGGCGGGGTGCTCGGTGCGCCCCGGGATGCCGAGGTGCTGCGCTCCCGTTTGCTGGGCCAGGTGGCTGAACTGCCGCCGGGCGAGGGGACCGAAGCAGCCCGGGACTTCCTGGACCGCCGCGCCGGAGCAACGTTCGACGCCGGGTACCGGCTCCTGCAGGAGGCGCTGGCGTCCGAGCGCTACTTCCGGCTCCTGGACAGCCTCGAGGATTTCCGGGACACCCCGCCGGTCCGCGGCACCGCCGTGGAGCCGGGGCGGCGCGCGGTGGCGAAAGCGGTGGACAAGGCGGCCAAGCGGATCCGGCGTTCCCATAAGGCGGCCTCGCACGCCCGCCGGGGAAGCGAGCGTGAAACCGCCCTCCACCAGGTGCGCAAGGATGCCAAGCGGCTGCGGCATGTCGCAGAATCTGCGGCGGCAGTCAGCGGCAAACGCGCCCGAAAGGTAGCCAAGGCCGCGCACCGGCAGCAGAAGATCCTCGGCGATTACCACGACGCCGTCATTGCCCGGGACCTACTGGCCGGACTGGGCTCCGAAGCGCCGCCGGCGGCCGCAGATGCGTTTGCGGCCCTGCTGGCCAGGCAGCATGAGCTGATGTCCGCAGCGGAGAAGAAGTACCGCAAGGCGCGCAGGAAGTCACGGCACCTCCTGCGGGGCGGCGTCCTCTAACCCCCTGTTTGCGTCATCAGATCGGGTCCCTGAAACCCTGTGTCAGGGACCCGATCTGATAGCGCAACGCGGGTCAGGGGCGAGTTCCCGTGGGCAGCGTGAGGATCTCGGCCCCGTCCTCGGTGATGGCGATGGTGTGTTCGGTGTGCGCCGTCCGGCAGCCCGTGGAGCTGCGGAGCGTCCAGCCGTCCGCGTCAGTGACGAGTTCGGCCGTATCCGCCATGATCCACGGTTCCAACGCAAGCATCAGTCCGGGGCGGAGCTTGAAGCCGCGTCCGGGCCGGCCCATGTTGGGCACGTGCGGATCCTGGTGCATGGTGGAGCCGATGCCGTGGCCGCCGAACTGCCTGTTGATGGGGTAGCCGGCATCGGTGAGGACGCGGCCGATGGCGTAGGAAACGTCCCCGATCTTGGCATTCGGGCCTGCGGCTGCGATGCCTGCGGCGAGGGCGCGCTCGGTGGCATCGATCATGGCCACGCTTTCGGCTGGCCCTGAACCGCCCACCAGGAAGCTGATGGCGGCGTCTGCGGCAATGCCGTCCTTGACGACGGCGAGGTCAAGGGTCAGCAGGTCCCCGTCTGCCAGCGCGTAGTCGCGGGGGAGCCCGTGCAGCACGGCGTCATTGACGCCGGTGCAGATGTAGTGCCCGAACGGCCCGCGCCCAAAGGACGGTGCGTAGTCCACGTAGCAGGATTCGGCGCCCGCCTCGGTAATCATCTCCGCGGTCCAGCGGTCGATCTCCAGCAGGTTCGTACCCACGGTGGCCCGGCCCTTCATTGCCTGGAGGATGTCGGCCACCAGGGCGCCCGTGACCCGGGCCTTGGCGATCTCGGCGGGGTTGAGGATTTCGATCATGCGGTGCCCTTTCCGGTGGCTGGCTGGTTCCGTAGGTGGCTTCCTGTGTTTCCAGCAGGGTTCACGGCCAATAACTATACCGGTCATATTATCCCGGTATTATCATTGGAACTATGGTCAGACTGCCGCTTACCCCCGAAGAAGTCCAGCGCGGACAGCGCCTCGGTGCGCTGCTGCGGCGTGCCCGGGGCGACCGCTCGATGCTTGAGACGGCGCTCGACGCCCTGGTGTCTCCGGAGACCCTGCGGAAGATCGAGTCGGGCCGCGTGGCCACGCCTGCTTTTCCCACCATTGCGGCCATCGCCGACGTCCTGGGGCTTTCCCTCGACGCCGTGTGGGCCGAGATCAATGAACCGCCGTCAGGGACCGGCCGGGCCACCGCCCGCACGGCTCCACAGCGGCTCGCGTCCTAGGCTCCGGCACCGTGCCCGCTCCCCGCGGTCGGGCGGCTATTTCCCCTGCCGCGCGGACAGACGGGCCACGGCCAGGGCCAGCCACAGCTGCACCCGGTCCGCCGTGACCGAGGGATCGTACCCGGTCAGTTCGGTGATCTGGGCCAGCCGGTACCGGACAGTGTTCCGGTGCAGGGTGAGCTGCTCCGCCACGGCCGCCACCGAGCCGTTGTTGGTCAGGTAGCTCTCCAGCGTGGTCATCAGCTCGGCGCCGTGCGCGGCATCGAAGGCCCGCAGCGGGTTCAGCGATTCGTGGGCCATGTCCGCCAGGGGCACGTCCTCGCTGGCCAGCAGGAGCGAGGTCAGGCTCAACCGTTCAGGCTCGTTGACCGGCAGCCCGTGGCCTGCGGCATCGCGGGCCTCGAAGTAGCTCCAGCGCAGGCCGTTCGGCTTCGTGTAGGCGCCGCCGATGCCGATGGTGGCGTGGATGCCCGCCTCAGCCAGGTGGTCGCTGAGCTGGCGCGCCAGGGCCGGCGCCGCGCCGCCGTCGTCGTTGATCACCACCACCAGGTCCTTGCCCACGACGGCGGCCACGGTTCCTTCCAGCGCACGCGGAACCGATGTGCTCCCCAAGGCCTTGTTGTGGGCAGGGGAGACAGCCAGCAGCACCACGTTCTTGCGGGTGCTGTTGATGCCCACCCCGGCCAGCCTCCGCTGCGCCTCACTGGTCTCAAGGGCGCCGTGGATGACGTCCTCGAGCACTTGGCCGCACAGGGCACGCTGCGCCTGCCGCTGCTTGACCATGTTGTTCAGCTCCACGCTGATGAGGTTCTGCGCATAGCCCACGATTCCCGTGTCCTCGAACGGCTGGCGGACCCAGAGCGTGCAGGCGTCGCGGCGGCCGGTGGGGATGGGAAAGGATGACCAGGCATCGGCTGCGGGGGCGGCGGTGCTGCTGTTGTACAGCTGTGCTGTGAACTGCGTGAGTGCGATGTCCGTGCGGAGCATGCTGCCGAGCTGCTTGAGCAGTTCGGCGAGGCCGCCGCCGGTGAGCAGCGCACGGGCCAGGATCTGGTGCCCGGCGATCAGGCGTTCGAGCTTGGAGTAGTGGTCCGCGGACTGCGCATCCGCCACCAGTTTGGTGATGGCGATGAAGGGGGTCTCGTACGGGACTTCCACCACGGGCAGGCCCCAGCGGTTTGCCTCCGCCAGCAGCGCCGGCGGCACCGCCTCGTGCGAGAGCCCCACTCCGAATCCGATCCCCACGGCGCCGGCCCGCTGGACCTGGCGGACAAAGCGTCGCTGCTCCGGGGCGGACTTCAATCTCAGCCCCGTGGTGAGGATCAGTTCGCCGCCGTTGAGGAACCGCTGCGGGTCTTCCAGCTCCGTAACGGCAACCCAGTTGATGTCCTGGTGCCAGGTGGTCTCCGCAACCCCTGCCTTGGACAGCTTCAGGGAGTTCACGCCCAGCAGGGCGGCGAGGGAAATGGCCATGGAACAAGGATACGGGGATGCTGGACAACCGCACTAAGCCCTTGCGCGAAGGGTGTGCAGGTGGCTATTCACTCGGGTTGGGGGCTGGCATAGGCTCAAGGCAGTTCCATCCATCCGCCGTGGTCTCCGCCGGGCGCGTTGGCCCCTAAGAAAGAGGTTGCACACCGTGGTCCAAACCTTGCAGAACTTCATCAACGGGAAGTTCGTCACCCCCGCCGGCACCGAGGTGCTGGACGTGGTCAACCCCACCAACGGGGAAGTCGTGGCCCACTCGCCGATCTCTGTGCAGGCGGACGTGGACGCCGCCATGGCTGCTGCCGCGGAGGCGTTCAAGAGCTGGAAGCACGCAACCCCCGGCCAGCGCCAGCTGATGCTGCTCAAGCTCGCCGACGCCGTCGAGGCCAACAGCGACGAACTCGTCGAGGCGCAGCACCGCAACACCGGCCAGGTCCGCTCCCTGATCGCGTCCGAGGAAGTTGCTGCCGGCGCCGACCAGCTGCGGTTCTTCGCCGGTGCCGCCCGCATCCTTGAGGGCAAGTCCGCCGGTGAGTACTTCGAGGGCCACACCTCGTACGTCCGACGCGAGCCCATCGGCGTGGTGGCGCAGGTGGCCCCGTGGAACTACCCGTTCCTCATGGCCATCTGGAAGATCGGCCCGGCCCTGGCCGCCGGCAACACCGTGGTCCTCAAGCCCTCGGACACCACCCCGGAGTCCACGCTGGTCCTCGCCCGGCTGGCTGGAGAGATCCTGCCGGCAGGTGTCCTGAACGTGGTGCTTGGCACCGGCAAAACCGGCGCCATGATGGTGGACCACAAGGTCCCCGGCCTGGTGTCCATCACCGGCTCGGTCCGCGCCGGCATTGCCGTCGCTTCCGGCGCCGCCAAGGGCCTCAAGCGCGCCCACCTGGAACTTGGCGGCAAGGCACCCGCCATCGTCTTCAAGGACGCCGACATCAAGAAGAGCGCCGCGGCCATCGCCGAATTCGCGTTCTTCAACGCCGGCCAGGACTGCACCGCCATCACCCGCGTCCTGGTGGAGGACTCCGTGCACGATGACGTTGTCGCCGCCATGGTGGAGCACACCCGGACCCTGCACACCGGTTCGCAGAACGACGAAGACAACTACTTCGGGCCTTTGAACAACGTGAACCACTTCAACGCCGTCACGTCCGTGGTGGAGAACCTGCCGGCCAACTGCCGCATCGAAACCGGCGGCCACCGGGCGGGGGAGAAGGGCTACTTCTTCGAGCCCACCATCATCACCGGCGCCAAGCAGACCGATGACGTGGTGCAGCAGGAGACTTTCGGCCCCGTTATCACCGTCCAGAAGTTCAGCACTGAGGAGGAAGCCGTGGAGCTGGCCAACGGGGTTGAATACGCCCTCGCCTCCAGCGTCTGGACCACCGACCACGGCACTGCCATGCGCCTCAGCCGGGACCTCGACTTCGGCGCTGTCTGGATCAACACCCACATCCTCCTCACAGCCGAAATGCCCCACGGCGGCTTCAAACAGTCCGGCTACGGCAAGGACCTCTCCATGTACGGCGTGGAGGACTACACGCGCATCAAGCACGTCATGTCCGCCCTCGACTCCTAGAAGGAAAACCCCTCATGACCACCACTGCAGCAGACATCACTTACCGCCTGGAGCAGAAGCGCCGCGTCCAGGCCGACTTCCCCGGCCCCAAGTCCGTGGCACTGACCGAACGCCGCAAGTCGGTCGTCGCGGCCGGCGTCGCCTCCAGCGTCCCGGTCTACGTGGCGGACGCTGACGGCGGCATCATCCAGGACGTCGACGGCAACTCCTTCATCGACCTCGGCTCGGGCATCGCGGTGACCAGCGTGGGAGCGTCCGATCCCGCCGTCGTCGGTGCCGTCAAGGAAGCCGTGGAGCACTTCACCCACACGTGCTTCATGGTCACGCCCTACGAAGGCTACGTGGCTGTGGCCGAGCAGCTGAACCGGCTCACCCCGGGCGACCACGAGAAGCGCACCGTCCTCTTCAACTCCGGCGCCGAGGCCGTGGAAAACGCGGTCAAGGTGGCCCGCCTGGCTACCGGGCGCGACGCCGTCGTGGCCTTCGACCACGCCTACCACGGCCGCACCAACCTCACCATGGCGCTGACCGCCAAGGCCATGCCGTATAAGACCAACTTCGGCCCCTTCGCCCCCGAGGTCTACCGGATGCCCATGAGCTACCCGTACCGCGAGGAAAACCCCTCGATCACCGGTGTCGAGGCAGCCAAGCGCGCCATCACTGCCATTGAGAAGCAGATCGGCGGCGACCAGGTTGCCGCGATCATCATCGAACCCATCCAGGGCGAAGGCGGGTTCATCGTCCCGGCCGAGGGCTTCCTGCCGGCCCTGGCCGCCTGGGCCAAGGACAAGGGCATCGTCTTCATCGCCGACGAGGTCCAGTCCGGCTTCTGCCGCACCGGTGAATGGTTCGCCGTCAACCACGAAGGCGTCGTCCCGGACATCATCACCATGGCCAAGGGCATTGCCGGCGGCATGCCGCTGTCCGCCATCACCGGCCGGGCAGACCTGCTCGACGCCGTCCACCCGGGCGGCCTCGGCGGCACCTACGGCGGCAACCCGGTGGCCTGCGCCGCTGCGCTGGCCTCCATCGGCTCCATGGAGGAGTACGGCCTCAACGCCCGCGCCAAGCACATCGAGGAACTGGCCACCACCAGGCTCAGCGCCCTGCAGGAGGAACTGGCCGGCGCCGGCTCCGCAGTGATCGGTGACATCCGCGGCCGCGGCGCAATGCTCGCCATCGAACTGGTCCAGGCCGGCTCCAAGGAGCCCAACCCGGAACTGACCAAGGCCGTTGCCGCCGCCTGCCTCAAGGAAGGCGTCATCATCCTCACCTGCGGCACCTACGGCAACGTCATCCGGCTGCTCCCGCCGCTGGTCATCACCGATGAGTTGCTGAACGACGGCCTCGATGTCCTGGCCGCCGCCATCAAGGCCAACGCCTAGGCAGGCACCACGGCCAACGCCTCAACAGCAGGCCGCCAAGCACCACGGCAGCACCCCCGCACTGCGGGGGTGCTGCTTTTTGGTTAACAAGTATTTTCGCGTTTTCGGTGCCCTTCTACCGGGGTAACTACCCACTCCCCGCGCCGGGGAAGGCGGACTACCTAATGCCCCCTACTTGCCTGCCCGGCAAACACCTAACCACCCGGTAGTTAAGGCAGGTTGCGGTAAGTATCCCCAAGAATTTTTTGGAGTACTTGGTACTCGTGTTAACCATCCTCAGCTACTCGTAACTTGGACACACCGGGACCCCGGAAAGCGGCCCCTGGAGTGCATCTTTGAGGAGTTTCCGGACGGCGAAGCCCCTCCACAATGACGAACGCCTCACAGCGAAGCGAGTAAGCGCCTACCAACATCCGGACGGCGGCACAGGGTTCGAGCGGCGGCAGCGGCATCACCCCAAACCGGCAAAGGACATCCTGCACAACACAGAGGGGAAACGACGCGATGCAGTTGTCGTACACAGCAAGGGAGGGCCTCCGATGAGGGACATCGAAAGCTTTGCAGTGCCCGCACAGGCCACCTTCGGCCGGGACGGGGCCATGTTCGAAGGCCTGCTCGATTTCGTAGCCCAGCTGAGCCTGGTGCTGTGGGGGCTGGTGGTCCTCACTGTGGTGATCCGCTTCGTTGGCGTGGGCATGTATCGCAGGGGTGCCACCCGCAGGGCACTTGCTGCTGCGCTGGCGGCGCCTGTTCTGACGCCCGGTCCGGTGGCCGCCATGGAAACCCGGACTGAGCGTTCCCCAGCCGGACTCATCGAGGTCATGGCGGCGGACGCCGCCTTCCGGGAAGGCCTGCAGCCCGCCGAGGTTCCTGCCACCGTGGCCGCGCCCGTCCAGGTGCACCGCCGCATCTTCCGCAGCCGGCGCCGGCAGATGCCCGCTCTCGCCAGCTCCACGGAGGGGTGAGCGTGGATTTCGCACTCGTCATCTTCTGGCTGTTCGCCGGCGTCAGCATCCTCTACGTCGTGCACTTCGGCCTCTACCTGGCGGGCGCCAACTTCTACGACATCTGGCAGCAGCGCCGCAAGGGAATGCGGGGCGTGCGGGCACCCGGTGAATTCCAGCCGGAATGCGCTGCATCGGCCACCTGGACCCGCCGGGCCCGCCCCGAGGTGCCCGGGCTGGTATCCATCGTCATCGCAGCCCACAACGAGGAAGCGGTGATCGTCAGGACCCTCGAGTCCATCGGCAAAAGCAGCTACCGGTCCTTTGAGGTCTTCGTCGCCGATGACGCGTCGACGGACCTGACCGGCAGGCTGGTCCGCGACTACCAGCTGCGGCACCCCACCATGGATCTGCACCTGGTCCGGATGCGCCGCAACATTGGCAAAGGCGCTGCGCTCAACTCGGTGCTCCGCCGGCACGCCCGCGGCCAGTTCGCCATGACCCTCGACGCCGATTCGATCATCGGTCCGGAAGCCATCACCAACGCGCTGTCCTACTTCGACGATCCGTGCGTGGCCGGAGTCGCCGCCAACGTGCAGATCCTGGAGGAGACCACCGTGCTCGGCATCCTGCAGCGTTTCGAGCACATGATCGGCTACCGCTCCAAGAAGTTCTTTTCGCTCCTGAACGCCGAATTCGTGGTGGGCGGCGTGGCCTCCACCTACCGGATGCGGGTGCTGCGGAAAGTGGACTTCTACGACACCGACACCGTGACCGAGGACATCGGGCTGAGCGCAAAGATCACCAACCTTGGCAACCGGCGTTTCCGGATGCTCTACGGTGCCGACGTGGTGGCCAAGACCGAGGGCGTGCTCTCGCTCCGCGCCCTGGCCAAGCAGCGCTACCGCTGGAAGTACGGCAGCATCCAGAACCTCATCAAGTACCGCGGCATGATGCTGAACCCGAGCCGCAGGTACACGCCCACCCTGACCTATTACCGGATGCCCATGGCCCTGCTGAGCGAATTCACGCTGCTGGTCTCGCCACTGGCCTGGACGTACGCCGTCTACTGGTCGCTGGCCACGCACACCCCTGCGTTGATCCTCGGGGCCTACGCCACCATCACGGCCTACACCCTGCTCACCGTGTGGATGGACGAGAACCTGACAGTGCGGGAACGAAGCCGGCTTTCCGTCTACGCCCCCACGGCCTACTTCCTGTTCTACATCATGGACCTGGTGCAGCTGACGGCGGCGCTTCGCTGCATCCTGCGCTCCCGAGGCCTCTTCCGGCGTCCCGAAATCAACACGTGGAAGTCACCGCAACGGGCCGGCAGCCTGGTGGTGGCCAATGCCACGTAAGCGCCGGTGGTTCCTGCGTGTGCTGTTGAACCCGCTCGTGGTCATCATGGCTGTGGTGGCACTGATCACCGCCGGCTGGCTGGTGTACACGCGGGACAACGCCAGCATGGCCCAGGCCCGGCCCGGCGCCAACCTGCTCCCCGCCTTCGACCCGTCGGCCGGGGTCACCCCCGCAGCATCCGGCCAGCCGGACCCGGCCGGGCAAGTGGGCGGCTGGACCGTCCGGCGCAGCGCTACCGCAGAGACCTCGCTGGAGCTGGCCGCCGGAGAGCTGCAAAGCCAGGCACTCCGGCTGGACATCACCGGCTACACCGCGGGCGACGTCACGCTGACAACCCCCCGCGTGGACGTCAAGCCCCACCAGACCTACCTTTTCAAGGCCTTTGCCTCCAGCGACACCGACTTCACCCTTCTGGCCCGCCGGTTTCTGGCCGATGGCAGCACCGTCCTGGAACAGCTCCGGAACCCGCTGGAGCGGCCCGGGAACACCCCTTACACGGTGAGCGATGCCTTCGACAGCGGCGAGGCGACAATCGCCGTCGAGTACGTCTTTCGGCTGGCATCGGACGGCGCACTCAAGATCGAAGGAGCCTATCTGGAGCCGGCCAGCGACGTCCTGCTCCTGCCCTCCCCGCCGCCCGGGCCGAACCTGATCCCGAACCCTGGCCTCACGGGAATCCAGCCGGCCGGACCTGATGCATGGTCCCCCTATGCCTCCGGGGCACTGACGGCGGAGTCCGGCCGGAGCCAGGACCCAGGCGGCAGTTACCTCTGGACCCGCATCTCAAACTACAAGTCCGGCGAGGCCAAGTGGCAGTACCAGCCCGTCCCGGTGACCGGTGACAGGTCCTTCGAATTCGGCGCCACCTACCGGTCCGACCGCGAGGTGGATGTGGTGGCCGAGTTCGAGCTCGCCAACGGGGGCCGCGCGTTCCAAAGCCTTGAGACCGTGCTGCCGGCCGGAGAATGGACAACCGTCAGCGAGGCGTTCCAGGCGCCCGCCGGAGCCACCTCGGCAATGGTCACGCTGGTGGCCCACGGGGACGGCACCACCAGCGTCCGCAACTACTCGCTCACCGACACCACGAAGCCCGGCCCCCTCCGCTGGAGCCAGCCCATGGTCTCGATCACCTTCGACGACGGCTGGCAATCGGTGTACGACCGCGCACTCCCGCTGCTGGACCAGCACGGTTTCCGGTCCACCCAGTACATCAACGCCAGTTCCATCGAGACGCCCAACTTCATGACTGCAGCCGAAGTGCAGCAACTGCACCAGGCCGGACACGAAATCGCCGCGCACAGCTACGAACACGTGGACCTGACCTCCATCGGGACGGACCGCCTGGACGACCAGGTCCGCAAGAGCGAAGAGGCGCTGGCAGCGGCCGGCTTTGAAACCAGGGACCTGGCACCCCCGTACGGCCGCCACGACCCGCAGGTGGACTGGTACGCCAACAAATACTTCGACATCGTCCGCGGCACGGACGACGGCATCAATACCCGGCAAAGCCTGGACAAGCAGGACCTGAAGGTCTTCTACGTGACCGACCAGACCACCATGGCCACCCTGTCTGAAGCGCTCGCCGAGACAGCCCGGATGAACGGATGGCTCATCCTCGTCTACCACCAGATCGCCACGCCGCAGTCCACCGGAACCCAGGAGCACAGCATCGCCGCGGACCGGAGCACCATCACCAGCGACGTCCTCGCCGCCCAGCTGCAGCTCGTTGACGACAGCAACATCGAGGTCCAGCCGGTGATACAGGCCTTCGAAAAGCTACAGGGACCCTGACCAGACTTCGGCGGTGTAACCCGGCGCCGCCGGCCACAAAAAGAACGGAACAGCACATGACCGGAACCAGATCCAGCCTGGCGCCCTGGCGCGTCAAGCTCATGAGCACCGTGGTGGCGGTGGTGGCCATGGCCGCCGCGCTGCTGACGCCCGGGGCGGCCAACGCGGCCGTGGACAACCCCGCACCAGGCCCCCTGGTGTCCTTCACCTTCGATGACGGTGCCCAAAGCGCACTGACGCAGGCAGCACCGACCCTCCAGAAGTACGGACTGACAGGCACGAACTACGTCATCACCGGCTGCGTCGGAATGACAACCGTACCCAACACCTGCCGCGCCGACACCGATGTGCCCTACATGACGTGGAGCCAGATCCTGCAGCTGCAGAACACCTACGGCTGGGAAATCGGATCACACACCGTCAACCACCAGTGCCTCGTCAGCGTTGGCAATGACTGCCAGGCGAACAAGCTGACTGCAGCCCAGGTGGAGGCCCAGCTGGCAAACAGCAAGTCGGCACTGGCCGCCCAAGGCATCAACGCCACGGCCTTTGCGCCGCCCTACGGCGACTACGACATGCCGACCATTGCGCGCGTAGCCAAGTACTACAGCTCCATGCGCGGCTTCGCTGACACGGGCAACAACATCTGGCCCCTCGGCGACTACCTGCTCCGCAACGTCCCGGTCCAGGAGGTCACCACACCGGTGGCCGCGCTGAAGGCCCAGGTGGACGCGGCCATCGCCAACAAGCAATGGGTGGTCTTCACGTTCCATGACATCCGGCCCAACCCGAGCCAGGTCCCCGATGACTACCAGTACGGCACCGCGGAACTGGACCAGCTCGCCGCCTACGTGAAGACCAAGGTGTCGGCCGGGCAAATCCGCAACGTCAACGTCAGCAAAGGCCTTGTCACCGGTTCACCGAACCTGATGCCCAACCCGACGTTCAACACCGGAATCGCCGACGGATGGCGCACCGATGCACCCGCCGCCATCACTGCCGACGCCGCGACCAACGGCAGCTTCCCGGACGCGGCCCGGTCCATCAAGATGGTTTCCGGGACGGCCACGGGGCACCTGTTCTCACCGGCCGTGGCGGTGTCACCGACCACGAACTACCTGTTCAAGTCCTACCTGAACGTCGCCGCCATCACCACCGGCGAAGTGGGCTTCTACGTGGACGAATACAACGCGGCCGGGCAGTGGATCTCCGGACAGTTCCGCAAGCGCGAGAACACCAGGTGGGTGGAGGCCATGAACTTCACCTACACGCCCAGCTCCACCAATGTGGCCAAGGCGAGCCTCCAAGTGTGGGTGACAGGCACCGGCATCACGGCCTACCTGGATAACGTGCAGCTGCTCGCACTGACCGCAGGGACCACCCCGCCGCCGCCAACGTCCACCAACCTGGTGGCCAACGGCACCTTCGACGCCGGCATCGGCTCGGGCTGGACCACCGACTCCGCGCCCACCATCGTGGCGGACGCAGCCAACCACGGGAGCCCCGCCAACCCGGTCAACTCCGTCAAACTGACGGCCACAACGGCGAACAAGCACCTGTTCTCACCCCAGGTGGCGGTGACTGCAGGGGCCTACAACATTGCCGGGTACCTGAACGTCACAGCCCGCACCAGCGGTGAGGTGGGCTTCTACATCGACGAGTACAACGCGGCCGGACAATGGATCTCCGGGCAGTACAAACTCGGCGTGGCGGCCTCAGGAGTGACCAACGTGGACCTGACCTACTCGCCAAGCACCACCGCGGTGGCGAAGGCAAGCTTGCAGGTCATCGTCCAGGCCAACTCCGGACTGCAGGCATATTTCGACGACGTCCGCTGGACCAGGCCCTGACGCCCGCTCCAGGATTGAGGTCACCATATGGGAGGAAACAGGATGGCCTGGCGCCCGCGCGCAGTGATCGTGCTGGCGTCCGGCATCCTGCTCGCCCTTGCCGGCTGCACGCCGGACAACCCGGAGCCTGACATGGTGGTGGACCTGCTTCAGCAGGACTGGCAGCACACGCCCGGGGTGACGCCCGACGGCGGCGGGTTGCGGGTGGCGGCCACCTCACGGAGCATCGTGGAACAGGACGGCGGGGGAGGCCAGCCCAACCCGCCGGTCAACCTGGCCGGAACCCACCTCGTGGCCACAGGCGACTTCAGCCTCAGCGCAGCGTTCACCGACGTGACGGCCGATGCTTCCCTGACCGTCTACGACAGCCCTCCGGTGATCGCCGACGAATTCCGGATTGAACCCGCCGGCCTTCGGCTCACCCTGCGCGGCGATGACCTGGACATCGCGGTGTTTGACGGCTCACGCCAGAAGTCCGTCACAAATCCCCAGCCGGCACACGATGAGCGCGTCAAGCTCCAGGACCCCGGGGCCGAACTTACGGTGCGCCGGTCAGGGGACAAGCTCGAGGTGGCCAGCGGAGGGGACACTGTGCTGTCGCAGTCCCTTCGCGGCATCTTCGGCTCCGGGCAGCTGTGGCTGGGACTCGCGAGCGACGGCGGCTCGTTCCAGGTCAGCTCCCTCACCGCCACCGCTCCCGGCGGCGCCTCACTCAGCACCGCGGGCCCCGCCGTCGAGCAGGCAAGCCAGCTGCCCGATGGCCTGCAGGCGCTGGCCGCACGGATTCGTCCGGACTTCAGGATCGGTGCCGCGGTGGCACTCGGCCCGCTGGCCTCGGACGCCGACTACGGGCGGGTGCTCGTAGGGAATTTCGGCGCCATCACCCCGGAGAACGCCATGAAGGCGCAGAATCTTTCCCCGCAGCAGGGAACCTACACCTTCGAAGAGGCGGACGCGATCCTTGCGGTCGCCGAAAGCAAGGGCATGGCCGTGCACGGCCACACCATTGCCTTCACGGAGGCAATGCCCCGCTGGATGCAGGAACTTCCCGCGGGCACCGAAGCGGAGCGCAGCGTCAGTGCACAGGCCCTGCTCGACTACGTCACCGCCGTCGTGACGCATTTCAGGGGCCGGCTCGATTCGCTGGACGTCGTCAATGAACCCTTTGACGTCGACCAAGGCACGGGCTTGCAGCAGAACATCTGGTATCGCGTCTTCGGACCGGCCTACCCGGCCGTCGTATCCCAGGCCGTCTACGCGGCCGATCCGCAGGTGAAGCAGTACATCAACGAGAACGGGGCGGACGTTCCGGGGCGCCGCCAGGACGCGCTGCTCAAACTCGCCCTGGACACGAATGCGGTGGGCGGGCACATTTACGGCGTGGGCCTCCAGGCCCACGTCTACAACCTCGAAACCGATGCCATCCCGGCCGGCGAGCTCACCAAGACACTGCGGAACTTCAAGGACGCCGGGCTGCACGTCCGCATCTCGGAAAACGACGTGGCCGACGACGACGGCACGGACGTCCAGGCCGAGCAGTACGCCACCGTCCTGGCCACCTGCCTGCGCTCCAGCGCCTGCGTCTCTTACACCACCTGGGGCGTGGACAACCGGTACGACTGGCTGATCGACGACGACGGCAGCCTGCAGCAAGGCCACGACTACCTGTTCGAAAACGGGAAGCCGACCCCGCCCTATGACGCGATGCGGAAAGCGCTGGGCGGCTGACCCTGGCCGTTCAGCCGGCAGCCCGCACCGGAGTCCGACGTTTGGACAGCGCGTTGGTCCGGGCGGTTCGAAGCATGTCCACGGTGAGCAGCAGCAGCGCCACCCACACCACGCCAAAGCCGATCCAGCGCTCCGTGGTCATGGCTTCACGGAACACCACCAGCGCCACGATGAACTGCAGGACCGGGGCGAAATACTGCAGCAGGCCGATGGTGGTCATCGGCAGCCGGCGCGCGGAAGCGCCGAAGAAGATCAGGGGAACCGCGGTGATCACCCCGGAGGCCAGCAGAAGCCAGAAGTGCCCGGCACCCTGGGTGGTCAGGGTGGCGGCACCCGAAACGCCGAGGGCCACCATGGCGGCGGCCGCGAACGGTGCCAGCACCACGGTTTCCACGCTGAGGCTTGTCACTGCGTCCACCCGGGGGCCCACTCGCTTCTTCACGAAGCCGTACAGGCCAAAACTGAACGCCAGCGTCAGCGCAATCCAGGGCAGCTTGCCGTAGGAGTAGGTGAGCACCCCCACCGCAATGAAACCGATGACGACGGCGGCCCACTGCAGAGGCCGCAGCTTCTCCTTGAGGACGAACACGCCGAGCAGCACGGAGACCAGCGGGTTGATGAAGTAGCCCAGCGAGGTTTCCACCGCCTGGTTGGTGGTCACACCGTACGTATACGTGAGCCAGTTGACGGCGATCAGGAAGGCCGCCAGCGCCAGGGAACCGAAGACTGCCCGGTTGCGGAGTGCGGCGATCAGGGCGGGCCACGCCCTGGTCACCGTGACCAGCAGGGCGCAGAACAGCAGGGACCACACCACGCGGTTGGCCACGATTTCGACGGCGCCGGCGGGCTTGAGCACGAAGAAGTACAGCGGGAGCAGCCCCCACAGCCCGTACGCTCCGATGCCGAAGAGGATTCCCGCCGTCGTGTCCTTGTCCGCGGCCTTGGTGGCCGCCGCGTCCGAACGGGCCGGGGCAGTAGCAGGGGGATGAGAGGCGGGGGAGGAGGAAGCATCGGGGTTCGGCACGGAACCCATAACATCAGCAGCGGGCACGGTATTCCAAGCGGCGGGTCCGAAATCCGGCAATTAGTCAGTACGCTTGCTTTCATGGATTGTGCCTACCTGCCGGACGTGGCCCCATGAGGCTCCGGCGCAGCAACGCCTCGGGCCGTGGCTACCGCCGGATTGCCGCCGGAAAAGGTTTCAGCTACCGGGACCTTGACGGATCAACGCTGCCGCCAGGCCCGGTGCGGGAGCGGCTGGAAAGCATCGGTATTCCGCCGGCGTGGACCGACGTGTGGATTGCCCCGTTCGAAAACGGGCACATCCAGGCCACGGGCGTGGACGCTGTGGGCCGCCGGCAGTACATCTACCACCCGCAATGGCGGGAGCGGAAGGACCGGCTCAAGTTCGACCGTTCGCTGCAGCTCGCCGAGTCGCTGCCGGTAGCCCGCCGCCGGGTCACCATGGACCTGCGCAGCGAAGGGTTCACGCGCGAACGCGTGCTGGCCGGAGCCTTCCGGATGCTGGACAGCGGGTCCCTGCGGGTGGGATCGGAGCGGTACACCAACGAGAACGGCAGCCGCGGACTGGCCACACTGCTGTGCGCCCACGTCCAGGTGCGCAAGGACCGGATCCTGCTCAGCTTCCCGGCCAAAAGCGGCAAGGACTGGGAGTCCGAAATCCGCGACGCCGACCTCGCCGCCCTGGTGCCGCTGCTCAAACGGCGCGGTGGCAACGCCCGGCTGCTGGCCTACAAAGACGGCCGGAGCTGGCGGCCGGTCACCAGCGCGGACATCAACGCCTACGTCAAGGAACGCACCGGCTCCGACTTCACGGCGAAGGACTTCCGCACCCTGCGCGGCACCCTGGCAGCGGCGGCCAGCCTGGCCCGGACCGGAACGCAACCAACCGTGGCCAAGCGGAAGCGGGCTGTCAGCCGGGCCATGATGGACGCGGCCGAGGTACTGGGGAACACGCCGTCGATTGCCCGCAAGAGCTACGTGGACCCGCGCGTCGTGGACCACTTCAACGACGGCGAAACCATCGACCCCCACCGGATCGAGTCCGCCGAAGCTGAGCTCCGCGCCCTGCTGTACCGCGAAGGTGACGTTGTACCGCTGGCGAAAAGCGGCTGAGGCCTAGAATGGGAAGCTGTTGCGCCACCCAACGAGGCGCACCCCGCGAATCATGCATGTGATCAGGCCAGAAGGGCTCCCGGTGTCCACTCCCAGCGCTACCAGCTCCACCCGTCCCCTCCGCGTCGCCATTGTGGGCGCAGGACCGGCGGGCGTCTATGCTGCGGACATCCTCACCAAGTCCAGCGGCGTGAAGGACGGAGACTTCGAGGTCAGCATCGACCTGTTCGAGGCCTATCCCGCACCCTACGGCCTGATCCGCTACGGCGTGGCCCCGGACCACCCCCGCATCAAGGGCATCGTCAACGCCCTGCACAAGGTCCTGGACCGCGGCGACATCCGCTTCCTGGGCAACGTGACGTACGGCCGCGACCTCACCCTCCACGATTTCCGCGCCTTCTATGACGCCGTGATCTTCTCCACGGGGGCCATCAAGGACGCGGACCTGGACATTCCGGGCATCACCCTCCAGGGATCCTTCGGCGGCGCGGACTTCGTCTCCTGGTACGACGGCCACCCGGACGTTCCGCGTGACTGGCCGCTGGAGGCCAAGGAAATCGCCGTCATCGGCAACGGCAACGTGGCCCTGGATGTGGCCCGCATGCTGGTCAAGCACCCGGAGGAGCTCCTCACCACGGAAATCCCGGACAACGTCTACCAGGGACTGAAATCTTCACCGGTCACGGACGTGCACGTCTTCGGCCGCCGCGGCCCGGCACAGGTGAAGTTCACCCCGCTGGAACTGCGCGAACTCAGCCATATGAATGATGTGGACATCGTCCTGTACCCCGAGGACTTCGAGTTCGACGAAGCCTCGGACGAGGCCATCCGCAGCAACAACCAGATCAAGACCATGGTGAACACGCTCACCAACTGGCTGGTGGAGGAGCACGCGGAATCCGAGAATCCCTCCTCCCGCAGGCTGCACCTGCACTTCCTGCACAGCCCCGTGGAGATACTTCCGGAGGGCGGGGACTCCGCCGGCGGCAAGGTGGCGGGCATCAAATTCGAGCGCATGCAGCTCGATGGCACCGGCAATGCCAAGGGCACGGGGGAGTACGTGGAGTACCCGGTCCAGGCCGTCTACCGCGCCATCGGCTACCACGGCTCGGCGCTGGACGAACTGGAATACGACGCCAAACGCGGCGTCATCCCCAACGAGGGCGGCCGGGTGCTGGACGCCGCAGGCAACCCCGTCCCGGGCATCTACGCCACCGGCTGGATCAAACGCGGCCCGGTAGGGCTCATCGGCCACACCAAGGGCGATGCCCTGGAAACCATCGGCTTCCTGCTGGAAGACCGCCTCACGCTGCCGGCGGCCAGCAACCCCGACCCGCAGGCAATCATCGACCTGCTGGAGGAACGCGGCATCGAGTACACCACGTGGGAGGGCTGGAACAGGCTCGATGCCCACGAGGCAGGCCTCGGCGCCGCCTGGACCGGACCGGAAGGCCTGGATCACGTGGTCCGCGAGCGCATCAAGGTGGTTCCGCGCGAGGACATGATCCGCATTTCCCGCGGCTGAGGCCCCGCTCCCGCCGGGGACCGGTGCCCGCTACAATGGCGAGCATCCCTTGGCCGGCGTGCTGACGCCGTGTCCTAAGACAGCACAGCAGCACAGCAGCACAGGAGTTCGATGAAGAACCTCACCCAGCCGGAGCCGCTGCAGCGCAGTGCCCTCGCCGCCCACGAGAAACTCGATGGCGGCCGCTTTCCTGATGCTCCCGACATTCCCGGCCTGCGCTCGCTGATCAGAGAGTCCTGGCTGCGCTCGGCCGGGTTCAAGGCCAACCCGGACAACCCCGCCGCGCCGCTGGCCATGGACCACGACGAGCTTGAGGACTACCGGAGCCGGCATCCGCTGGCCACCATCATGCCGGTCATCAACAAGCTGCTGGTCCAGCCCAGCCACGACACCGGGCTCCTGGTGGCGGTGGGCGACGAGGTGGGCCGGCTGCTGTGGGTGGACGGGGATCCGTCCCTGCAGCGCCGCGCGGAAGGCATGATGTTCGTTGCCGGCGCCGACTGGTCCGAAGCTACGGTCGGCACCAGCGCCCCGGGCACTGCCCTGGCGCTGGGCCGCGGGATCCAGATCGCCGGCGCCGAGCACTACCAGCGGGCCGTCCATCCCTGGAGCTGCACTGCCGTCCCCTTCCACGACCCCGATTCCGGCGCGCTGCTGGGGGTTGTGGACATCACCGGAACGGCGGCCGCGGTGGCCCCGCACACCCTGTCCCTGGTGGAGGCCACCGTGGCGGCAGCCCAGGCGCAGCTGCGGGTGGAGCGGCTCCAGGCCGCGGCGCAGCTGGCGGCCACGCCCGTACGACGCCGGTCCACGGCATCCGCGGCCCGCGCACCGGGGGCCGGCGCCCGGGAGGGGAGCCTGTACCGTAACAGCCTCCAGTTGCTGGGACGTGACCAGGCACTGCTGAGCATCGACGGCAAGACAGTTGCGTTGTCCGCCCGGCACAGCGAGATCCTGGCCCTGCTGAGCACGCACCCGGACGGGCTGAGCGCCGAGGAACTGTGCGTCCTGCTCTACCCGGCCGAGGGTTCCAGCATCACCCTGCGGGCCGAAATGGTGCGCCTGCGGAAGGTCCTGCAACAGCTCGACCCCGGCGCCGTGCCCGAATCCCGGCCCTACCGGCTCCCGCTGGACCTGGTGCCGGACAGCGGCCAGGTGCTCAGCTGCCTGCAGCGCGGCGCCCACCGCATTGCGCTGGAAATCTACCGGGGCGCAGTGCTGCCCAGGTCCGAGGCGCCGGGCATCGCCGATCTCCGGAACAAGGTCTCGTCACTCCTGCGCGAGGCTGTCCTTACCGATGGCAGTGCCGATTCGCTGCTCCGCTACGCCGCGCTCCCCGAGGCAAGGGACGACGTCGGGATCCGCCGTGCTGCGCTCCGCCTCCTGCCGCCGCGCTCACCCAAGCGCGCCGCCGTCGTCGCCGAACTGGAACGGCTGGAAGCCGAACTCAGCGCCTAAGGCGTGGCGCGCCGTCGTACGCGCCCCAAAAGGTTGCGGTGACCTGCGTCACCTTGTTGCAACGTTGCTGCAACCCCCCTGCTCCTACGCTGGCTGCATCGGCTCATCCCGTACGGGAAAGCCTTCTGCACAGCAAAGGAGCTACGCAATGACCGTTTACGCACAGCCGGGTACCGAGGGCTCGAAGGTCACCTTCAAGGACCGTTACGAGAACTGGATCGGCGGCGAATGGGTGGCCCCGGTCAAGGGCCAGTACTTCGAAAACATCACCCCGGTGACGGGCAAGGCGTTCTGCGAAGTGGCCCGCGGCACCGCAGAGGACATCGAACTCGCGCTCGACGCCGCACACAAGGTTGCACCGTCCTGGGGCAAGACGTCCGTGGCCGAGCGCGCCGCCATCCTGAACAGGATCGCGGACCGCATCGACGAAAACCTCGAAATGCTGGCCGTCGCCGAATCCTGGGACAACGGCAAGCCCGTCCGCGAAACCCTCAACGCCGACCTCCCGCTCGCCGCCGACCACTTCCGCTACTTCGCCTCGGCGGTCCGGGCCCAGGAAGGCTCACTTTCACAGCTCGACGACGACACCACCGCGTACCACTTCCACGAGCCGCTGGGTGTGGTGGGCCAGATCATCCCCTGGAACTTCCCCATCCTGATGGCCGTCTGGAAGCTGGCTCCCGCGCTGGCCGCCGGCAATGCCGTGGTGCTCAAGCCCGCCGAGCAGACGCCGTCGTCCATCCTGGTCCTCATGGAGCTCATCGGCGACCTGCTGCCCGCCGGCGTGGTCAACGTGGTCAACGGCTTCGGCGTGGAGGCCGGCAAACCCCTCGCCTCCAGCTCCCGGATCCGCAAGATCGCCTTCACCGGCGAAACCACTACCGGCCGCCTGATCAGCCAGTACGCCAGCCAGAACCTGATCCCGGTCACCCTGGAGCTCGGCGGCAAGAGCCCGAACATCTTCTTCGGCGACGTCGCCCAGGCAAACGACGCCTTCTACGACAAGGCCCAGGAAGGGTTCGCCCTGTTCGCCTTCAACCAGGGCGAAGTCTGCACCTGCCCGTCCCGCGCCCTGGTGCAGGAAGACATTTACGACTCCTTCATGGCCGACGCCGTGGCCCGCGTCGAGAAAATGGTGCAGGGCAACCCGTTGGACACCGAGACCCAGGTGGGCGCGCAGGCCTCGAACGACCAGCTGGAGAAGATCCTCTCCTACATCGACATCGGAAAGCAGGAGGGCGCAAAGATCCTCACCGGCGGCGCCCGCGCCGACCTGCCCGGCGACCTGGCCGGCGGCTTCTACGTCCAGCCCACCGTCTTCGAAGGCCACAACCGGATGCGGATCTTCCAGGAGGAGATCTTCGGACCCGTGGTGGCAGTGACGAAGTTCAGCGACTACAACGACGCCATGGGCATCGCCAACGACACCCTCTACGGGCTCGGTGCCGGCGTCTGGTCCCGCAACGGCAACATCGCCTACCGGGCGGGCCGCGAAATCCAGGCCGGCCGCGTCTGGGTCAACAACTACCACGCCTACCCGGCGGGTGCCGCGTTCGGCGGCTACAAGTCCTCAGGCATCGGCCGCGAGAACCACGCGATGATGCTGGACCACTACCAGCAGACCAAGAACCTGCTGGTCAGCTACAACGAGAACAAGCTGGGCTTCTTCTAAGCCCGGATCCACACCTCCATCAACGCAAGGATCGCCAATGACGACGACAATGCAAGCAGCAGTGGTCAACACCTTCGGTACCGAGCTCCAGGTCCAGGAACTGCCCATCCCCACCCCGGGTCCGGGGGAGGCCCTGGTGAAGGTCCTCACCACCGGTGTGTGCCACACCGATCTCCATGCAGCGGAAGGCGACTGGCCCGTCAAGCCCACGCCGCCGTTCGTGCCCGGCCACGAAGGCGTCGGTGAAGTGGTGGCCCTCGGCGCAGGCGTCACCGACCTCGCCGTCGGCGACATGGTGGGCAACGCCTGGCTGTGGTCCGCCTGCGGTGACTGCCAGTACTGCCGCACTGGCTGGGAGACCCTGTGCGAGGCACAAAAGAACGGTGGCTACAGCGTGGACGGGTCCTTTGGCGAGTACATGCTCGTCAACACCCGGTACGCCGCCCGCATACCGGCGGGATCCGACCCCGTCGAGGTGGCGCCGGTGCTCTGCGCCGGCGTCACCGTCTACAAGGGCCTGAAGATGACGGAGGCGCAGCCCGGACAGTGGGTCACCATCTCCGGGATCGGCGGGCTGGGCCATATTGCCGTGCAGTACGCCGTGGCCATGGGCCTTCGGGTGGCCGCCGTCGACATCGCCGATGACAAGCTCGCCCTGGCGAAGGCCCACGGGGCGGCCCTGACGGTCAATGCCCTGCATGAGGACCCGGCGGAGGTGATCCAGCGCGAGACAGGAGGTTGCCATGGGGTGCTGGTTACCGCGGTGCACCCTTCAGCGTTCGGGCAGGCCATCGGCATGGCCCGCCGTGGCGGCACCATTGTGTTCAACGGGCTGCCGCCGGGCGATTTCCCGGCGCCGATCTTCGAGATTGTGCTCAAGGGCCTGACCGTCCGCGGCTCCATCGTGGGTACCCGGCAGGACCTGGAGGAGGCCCTGGACTTCTACGCCCAGGGAAAGATCCACCCCACCGTCTCAGTCCGGGAATTGTCCGAGGTCAACGCGGTCTTCGATGAGATGAAGCACGCAAAGATCGACGGCCGCGTGGTCCTGAGGTTCTGATGTCCCCGGACAGCCTGCAGGCCGCCGTGACGATGCCCGGGGAGGACTTCTCCCGGGTGGCGCTTACGCCGGACGCTGCAGACCTGCTGCGCCTGCTGTGGGTGCAGCACGGGCCGCTGATGTTCCACCAGTCCGGCGGTTGCTGCGATGGATCCTCGCCGATGTGCTATCCGGCCGGGGACTTCCTGACCGGCGACGCGGATGTCCTGCTGGGGCTGTTCGACCTGTCCGACGGGCTGGAGCCGCAGCCCCTCGAATTCTGGATGTCCCGGGAGCAGTTCAACTACTGGAGCCACACCCACCTGACGGTGGACGTGGTACCCGGCAGGGGCAGCGGCTTCTCCGTGGAGGCGCCGGAAGGCAAGCGCTTCCTCATCCGCTCAACCCTGATGGACTGGCCGGCCTAGGCAGAAACCGGCGAATCCATTGATTCGGTTCAAAAGCGTTTGGGCCCCTCATTTCGAGGGTCCCAAGCGCTTTTGGCAGAACAAAGTTCTGCACTTTGGTCGTCTCACTATTCGGGACGATTGTGACCGTCCACTGGATGGACACTACGGTTGATAGGTCTGTTTCCTTCACAAATCAGGATTGTGATCCCTATGAACCTTCTCCGGACCAAACCCATCGAGCAGTCGATCGCCGACGCCGATGAACCCGGACGCAAGCTCAAGCGCTCCCTCAGCACGTGGGACCTGATGATCATGGGCGTCGCTGTTGCCGTCGGCGCCGGCATCTTCTCCGTGGGTGCCAAGGCCGCCGCCAACTTCGCCGGCCCGGCGGTGACCGTGTCCTTCGCCATCGCTGCCGTAACCTGCGCGCTGGCCATCATGTGCTACGCCGAGTTCGCCACTGCCATTCCGGTGGCCGGCTCAGCCTACGTGTTCACCTACGCCACCATGGGTGAACTCCTCGCCTGGATCATCGGCTGGAACCTGATCCTTGAGCTCTTCACGGCTGCGGCAGTGATCGCCAAATACTGGGGCATCTACCTCAGCAAGGTGTTCGCCCTGATGGGCGCCGACGTTCCGCCGGCGCTGACCATCGGCGGCGTGGACCTGTACTGGGGCGCCTTCCTGATCGTGGCCATCTTCACCGTGCTGCTGGTACTGGGAACCAAGCTCTCCGCCCGGGTGGGCAACATCTTCACCCTGATCAAGATCGGCGTCGTCCTCTTCGTGATCGTCGTGGGCTTCACCTACGTCAAGGTCGAAAACTACGCCCCCTTCGTCCCGGCAGCTGAACCCACCGGCGGCACCGGTGCCGCAGATGTCCTGAAGCAGTCCTTCTTCGGCTTCCTGACCGGTGCGGCGCCGGCGCAGTACGGCACCCTTGGCATCTTCGCCGGCGCCGCGCTGGTGTTCTTCGCCTTCATCGGCTTCGACGTGGTGGCCACCTCCGCCGAGGAAGTCAAGAACCCGCAGAAGACCCTTCCCCGCGGAATCTTCGGCGGCCTGGCCGTGGTGACGCTGCTCTACATCCTCGTCTCCCTGGCCTTGACCGGCATGGTGTCCTACACCCAGCTGGCCGAAGCGGACAACCCCACCCTCACCACCGCCTTCGAGGCCGTGGGTGATACGTCTGCCGCCAAGGTCATCGCTTTCGGATCGCTGATCGGCCTGACCACCGTGATCATGGTGCTCCTCATGGGGCTGTCCCGCGTGGTCCTGGCCATGAGCCGCGACGGCCTCCTGCCGCGCTCCTTGTCCAAAACCAGCGACAAGCGCTCCACCCCGGTACGGCTGCAGATCATCTGCGGTGCGGCAGTTGCCTTGGTGGCCGGCCTGACCAACGTTGACCTGCTCGAGGAAATGATCAACATCGGCACCCTCTCGGCCTTTGTGGTGGTGAGCCTGGGCATCCTGGTGCTGCGCCGCAAGCGCCCCGACCTGAAGCCGGCCTTCCGGGTTCCGTTCGGCAAGGTGCTCCCGGTGGTCTCTGCCGTGCTGTGCCTCTACCTGATGACCAACCTGGCAGTGGAGACCTGGATCTTCTTCGCCATCTGGCTTGTCATCGGCCTGGCAATCTACTTCGCCTATGGCCAGCGGCACTCACGCCTGAACGAACGGTTCAGCGCCGCCAACGCCGCAGTCAACGGCAGTGCCGCCGAGTCCAAGTCCGGCGACGAGGACGAATTCACCCGCGCCTGACCTGTTCCTGCCAATGCCCGCCCGGCTGCCGTCCGGGCGGGCATTCGCATGTCCCGCTCCGGGATGGAGCCCGCTCATAGGATGGATGCATGGCACGCCCCACACGACCCGAACGCAAAGCCGAACTGCTGGGCGCCATCCAGGACTACCTCATGGACAAGACCCTCACCCAGCTGACGTTCCGCAGCCTGGCCGAGGGCCTGGGCATGAGTTCCTACGTGCTGGTGTACCACTTCGGCAGCAGGGACCAGCTGATCAACGACATCGTGGTGTCCATCGAGTCCCGGCTGGACCGGCTGCGCAGCACCGACGTCCGTGAGATTGACCGGGCAGCATGGCGCGCTTTCCTCCTCGATTCCTGGCAGTGGACCATGGCCCAGCGCAACCGGCACCTGACCCGCCTGGAGTTCGAGGCCGCAGCCCAGGACATTGTGGCGGCGGAACCCCGCGGGACCTCCCGGGAGCATTTCCGCATGCTGCACCACCAGACGCGTGACTGGCTGATGGTGCAGGGCATCGAGGAAGAATTCGCGGATACCGACGCCCGGCTTTTCACGTCCACGTTCTACGGGCTGCAATTCGACTTCGTGGTGATGAACGAGCCCGAGGCCGCCACCCAAGCGTTCGAACTGATGCTGACGGTCTTCTTCAACAACCTCGAGGCCCGGCTGGCGGCGGCCGGGCAGTAGCTGTCACGGGGCGGCGTACCGGCCCACCCACTCTACAAGGGGACGCAGCTCCCGCCACCTGCGGGCAATCTCTTCGCTGGCCGCCGTCGTGGACGCCCACCCGGGCTGCCCCAGCTCAACCCCCGCGGACAGCGACTTATGCTTGAGCAGCTCCGCACGCGGATGGTCCTTGCCGAACCCCCGGGGGACTGTCTTGAGCTTCTCGCCCTCAATGGCGAACCCGGCGCCGGCCAGTGAATCCACGATGTCCTGCAGCCCGGCCCCGCTGGCAGAGGCATCCGCAGCAGCCCGGAACCGGGCCAGCTGGGCAGGAGTGTGCGAGTGGTAGCCGCCGCCCACCAGCAGCCCGTCGGCGCTGACCTGGAGGTAGAAGCCCACCCCTTCCTGCCGGGTTGCGAAGGCACCCTGGGCGGTCTTGTACGGGGATTTGTCCTGTGAGAACCGGACGTCCCGGTAAGGCCGGAACAGTTTGGCCGGCCCGAATTCCGGCTCAAGTCCGGCCAGGAGCAGTTCCAGCGGCTCCCGGACCGCGGAATCATAGGTGGACTTGTGCTCCAGCCACCACTCACGGTTGTTGTTGTCTTCGAGTTCCTCGTAGAAGCGGAAGGCCTCCGGCGGAATCCCTGCGAAAGTGTCCATGTACGGAGCCTAGAACCGGCAGGCACCGGGGAACAGTGGACCGGCAGCCGTATGTGCACAACGCAGAAGGTGCAGGCGAATATGTGGACAAACGCAGAACACCCCGCCCGGAAAAATCCGTGGCGGGGTGTTCCTTTCATGCAAGATCCGGGGACTTGCCCCGGTACCGGCTGTTAGCCGATCTTGTTGGCTGCTTCGGCGTCGGAAACCGGTGCGGCACCCAGGTTGGCGCGCAGCTTGGCGCCGAGCTCGGCGTCAACGTTGGTCCAGTACTGGATGGCGCGTTCCTTGATGTCGGAGCGCTTCACGCCGCCCACGGCACCGGTGATGGTTTCGAGGAAGCGGGCCTTGGTGGCTTCGTCGTAGACCTCGCGGTACAGCGCGCCGGCCTGGACGAAGTCGCCGTCCTCAGCGTGGAGGGAGTGCGCGGCGAGGGTCAGCTCGCCGTCGTTCTCCCAGCCGCCGGCCGTGTTCTGCGGCTCAACTGCAGCCGGGCCGCCGAAGGTGTTCGGGGCGTAGACCGGAACGGAAGGCGCGTTGAACTGGAACCGCCCCTGGCCGTCCTGGCTGTAGTTGTTGACCTCGTTCTTCGGCTGGTTCACGGGGATCTGGGCGTGGTTGGTGCCAACGCGGTAGCGGTGGGCGTCAGCGTAGGAGAAGATGCGGGCCTGCAGCATCTTGTCCGGGGACGCGGCGATGCCCGGCACGAAGTTCGACGGCGCAAAGGTGGCCTGCTCGATCTGCGCGAAGTAGTTCTCCGGGTTTCGGTTCAGCTCCATGGTGCCCACCTTGATCAGCGGGTAGTCAGCGTGCGGCCAGACCTTGGTCAGGTCGAACGGGTTGAAGCGGTAGGTCTTGGCATCCTCGTACGGCATGACCTGGACGTGCAGGTCCCAGGAGGGGAGGTTGCCGGCTTCGATGTTCTCGTGCAGGTCGCGGATGTAGAAGTCCGCATCCGAGCCGGCCAGTGCTTCAGCCTGGTCGGACGTCATGTTCTTGACGCCCTGGTTGGACTTGAAGTGGTACTTGACCCAGAAACGCTCGCCCTCGGCGTTGATCCACTGGTAGGTGTGCGAGCCGTAGCCCTGCATTTCACGCCAGGAGGCCGGGAGGCCGCGGTCACCCATCAGCCAGGTGACCTGGTGGGCGGACTCGGGGGACAGGGTCCAGAAGTCCCACTGCATGTCGGCGTCGCGCAGGTGGGTGCCCGGCAGGCGCTTCTGGGAGTGGATGAAGTCCGGGAACTTGATGCCGTCGCGGATGAAGAACACCGGGGTGTTGTTGCCCACGAGGTCGTAGTTGCCCTCGCTGGTGTAGAACTTCACGGCGAAGCCGCGCGGGTCACGCCAGGTGTCGGGGGAGCCGTTCTCGCCGGCGACGGAGGAGAAGCGGATCAGCATCTCGGTCTCGGCGCCCGGCTGCAGGAACGCGGCCTTCGTGTACTTCGAAATGTCCTCGGTGGCCTTGAACGTACCGAATGCGCCGCCGCCCTTGGCGTGCACTACGCGCTCCGGAACCCGCTCGCGGTTGAACTGGGCGAGCTTTTCCACCAGGTAGTGGTCAGTCAGGATGATGGCACCGTCGGCACCAACTGACTTCGAGTGGGCATCGGACGTAACCGGTGCACCTGACTGGGTTGTGGAAATGGCAGTCATTGTTCTCCTATTTCTCGTTTATCTGCAGGGGAGGATTGAAAGTCTGTTTCTGGGACTGCTGGCAGTCCTGGCAAATGCCCTGGTACATGACGTCGGCGATCTGGATGGTCATCGGCTTGGCGTCCGGGTTCCAGCGCGGGGTGAGACAGGGAGCGTGGCCGACGGCGCAGTCCACGTCTTCCACGCGTCCGCAGCTGATGCAGATGGCGTGGTGGTGGTTGTCGCCCACGCGGGTTTCGTACAGTGCCGGGGAGTGCGGCGGCTCAAACCGGCGGAGCATGTGCAGGTCCGTCAGGTCTCCGAGTACCACGTAGACGGACTGTGCCGTCAGTTCCGGAAGCTCGGCGCGGGCTGCAGCCAGGATGCTTTCGGCGGGGGAGTGGGGGTGGCTTTCGACGGCGGCGAGTACAGCGAGCCGCTGCTTGGTCACCCTGCGGCCGTGGGCACGCAGGGCTGCAGCCCAAGCGTCCTGGCCGTCAAAGTGTTCCGTCATGGAACCCATTAGACCACTTATTTTGACTATCTCACAATAAGGCGCGGCTAACCTTGTAGCCGTCCTCCGCACCAGCGGGCCCGCGCGCTCGGGGCGTGGTCAGCGTCCAGTATGTCGGCGCCTTTTGACAGGCCCTGTGACTACTGCCATAGTCGTTATTATGGACCTGTTGGACAGCTGGACAGCTAGACAAGAACCGGTGGTGCGCGTTGGTGCGGCAGAGCAGGTTTTTGCCTCGCTTCGCGGTGCCATAGAAGCCGGACAGATCCCTGTCGGCACCCGCCTCGACTCGGAAGCGGCGCTCGCCCGGCAGTACGGCGTGAGCCGGACCATGGTCAGGGAGGCGCTGCGTTCATGCACCGCCTTGGGGCTGACAGCCACCCACACCGGCAAGGGGACCTTTGTCATAGCAGACAAGGTCGCCCGGGACCTTAAGCTCGGAAAGTACTCTGCCAGCGCCCTCGTGGAAGCCCGGCCCCATGTCGAGGTACCCGCTGCAGGCCTGGCCGCCCAGCGGCGCACCAACGAGGACCTGGAAGCCCTTCGGGAAATCCTCCGTGAAATGGCGGAGGAGGACGATATCCAGCAATGGGTGCTCCTGAATACGGAGTTTCACATGACCATCGCCCGGTGCAGCAGGAACGGCGTCTTTGAATCATTCCTGTCGGACATCTGTGAGGCCATGGCAAACCAGTCAAGCACCCTCAACCTGGTGGCCGACCGGCGGAAGGAATCAGGCGACGAACATGCCCGGATTTTCGCTGCCATCGAGCGGGGCTCGGCCGACGACGCGTCCCAAGCCATGACCATGCATCTGCATGGCGTGGAGTGTGCCCTCGGCACCATCGTCCCGGGAGGCTGACCGGCCAGGACAGATTTCCCTGCGGCAGCCAACCGGATCTGCCACAGTCCGTAGTCCACCGGACAATCTGAGCGCCATCCCTGCATGTCCTTCGCTCCACACGCTGGTTCACCCTGCCCTTTTTGAACCCTGCCCTTTTTCAGTCCATCTTTTTCGTCCACGCCCGACAACGAAGCCTTGTGAGGACCCCCTTGACTACCATTGAAACCGCCGTCTCCATCCACGTCCGGTCAGAGCATGATTTGCTGGGTGACCGCGATGTTCCCGCGGAGGCATATTGGGGCGTGCATACCCTGCGCGCTGTGGAGAACTTTCCCATCACCGGGCAGCCGCTCTCCACCAACATGCATCTGGTCCGCGGCCTGGCAGCGGTCAAGCTCGCCGCCGCCCGCACCAACCGGGACCTTGGCCTGCTGGATGCCGAGCGCACCGCAGCCATCGAGCAGGCCTGCCAGGACATCCTGGACGGCAAGCTTGCCGAGCAGTTCGTGGTGGACGTCATCCAGGGCGGCGCGGGAACGTCGTCGAACATGAACGCCAACGAGGTCATCGCCAACCGTGCCCTGGAAATCCTTGGCCACCCCAAGGGCGACTACGCACGGCTGCACCCCAACGACCA